>NZ_JAAKZZ010000687.1 GCF_011045075.1 Streptomyces boncukensis | reverse complement strand
CACCGCGCCGTGCCGAGGATCCCCAGGCGCACGGTGGCGGACGGGACCATGCCGGTCGGCAGCCGCCCCAGCAGCGAGGCTGCCGGCAGCCGAACGTGCCGACTGCGCAGCACCCGGGGCAGCGGCGCCGCGCCCGCCGCGAGACGACGGTCATCGTCCGGTGCCCGTACGACTCACCGCCTGGTGCACGGCGGACGCGGGCAGGGCGGGGGAGGCCGAGCGGCTGTGCGTGCACGGGGTGGGCGCGGCCCACGCGGCAGGCGACCCGCTCACCGCCGCGCATGTGGTCTCCGCCCTGGGCTACCACCCCGCGGAACACGGCCGGGCGGACGAGGCGGTGCTGCTCGACCGCTCGTCCGGCCCGGCTGGCCGCGGGGTGACGTACCGCGCGGCAGTGTCACGCCCCGGGGGAGGCGCTGCTGCCCGCCCGGTTGGCCTGGGCCCTGGCCCGGGACGGGGATCTGTCCGGGGCCGCCGAGGCGATGCTCCGCGCGCGGGACGCGCACGCCCGGCACCACCCGGCCGACCCCGACCCGCCGTGGGTGTACTGGCTGACGGGCGACGAGATGGAGATCATCGTGGGCCGCTGGGAGGCCGCTGCCGGCCGTCCGCGGCGGCCGGGCACCGGCTCGGCCGCGCCCTGCGCCGACGCGATCCGCACCGGGTGCGCGAACACACCCTTTACACCGTTTCGTTGCCGGTGGCGTGGCGGCGTGCCGGAGAGACCGCGCGGGCCGTGGACCTGTCCCGGCGGACCCACCGCCGTGGCGCCGCGACCGCGTCGGCCTACGCACGGCGCGCGCTGGGCGAGTTGGAGCGCCGTCTGGCCCGCGCGGCGGGGTGAACGACACGCCGGACGGTGCCCCGTTCCGGGCGGTGCCGGACGCCACCCGGCCGGCCTCCTGCGACCGGCTAACCGGCCTCCTGCGAGGGGCGGGCGGCTGCCGCTGCCGCTCCCTCCGTGCTCAGCAGGACGACCGTCGAGGACGGGTCCGCGACTCCCCTCAGCGTTCCGTCCCCGCTCTCGTGTGCCGTACGGACTCCGGCCAGCGCGGCGGCCCCGCACGGGCCGGAAGGTACGCCCAGCGCGGCCAGATCGCGCATAGCGCGGGCGCTCGCCGCCTCGGTGATGGCGACTGCGGCGTCCAGGCCGTCCCGCAGCGTGGGCCAGGCGCTGGAGGAGGGGGTGCCGCAGTTGAGGCCCGCCATCGCGGTCTCGCCGGTCGGGACGGTGACCGGTTCCCCGTGGTGCAGGCTGGCCAGCAGCGAGGCCGCCGTCTCGGGTTCCACGGCGAGCAGCGCGGGCCCGGGCCGCCCGTGGGCCCGGCTGCGGTAGTGCGTCACGGCGGCCTGTGCCAGCGACCCCACGCCCACCGGGACGGTCAGCAGGTCCACGGGGCCGGCCCCGGCGGCCTCCAACCGGTCGTCGATCTCGGCGAAGAGCGTTCCGTAGCCCTCGACGACCCAGCCGGGGATCTCCTCGTAGCCCGGCCACGCCATGTCCTGGAGGAGCACCGCTCCCGGCCGCTCGGCCGCCTCCATGGCTGCCCGTACGGCAGTGTCGTAGTCGCCGGCGACCCGCCTGACGCGCGCTCCTTCGGCGGCGATGACCCGGGCGGCGTTCCGCGGGGCGCTGTCGGGGAGGAAGACCTCGGCCTGCTGGCCGTGCAGCCGGGCCAGCCGGGCGACCGCGCGCCCGTGGTTGCCGTCCGTCGCGGTGACCAGCCGCAGCCGCGTACCGACCGGCTGCCGCCGCAGCAGCCGGTGCACGGCCCAGGAGCCGCCCAGCACCTTGAAGGCGGGCAGGCCCAGCCGGTCCGACTCGTCCTTGACGAACACCCGCCCCACGCCCAGCTCGGCGGCCAGTGAAGGGCACTCCGTGAGCGGCGTGGGGGCGTAGCCGGGCTGCGCCGCGTGGAAGGCACGCACTTCCTCGGTCGGAGCCGGCGGGCAGCTCCATGAGCGGGCCTCGCGGTTGACGTACCAGCGGTCGGCGGGCGTGCTGAGCGCCGTGGGAGCGGCAGATGCGGTGGTGTTCATACGTGCAGCCTGGGTGTTGCCCCATCGGTCGGTCCAGCGAATGTTTCCCATCTATATTCGTCAGAAATACCGAACAATGCCGGAGGCCGCCCTGCCATGTACGACCTGCACCGGCTCCGCCTGCTGCGCGAGCTCAAGCACCGGGGCACGCTGGCCGCCGTCGCCGCCGCGCATTCCTACAGCCCCTCCTCCGTCTCCCAGCAGCTGTCCCTGCTGGAGCGGGAGACCGGTGTCCAGCTGCTGGAGCGGGTGGGGCGGCGCGTACGGCTCACCGCGCAGGCCGAGATCCTGGTGGGGCACGCGGAGGCGGTCCTGGAGCGGCTGGAGCGCGCCAGGGCGGACATCGCCGCGTCCCTGACGGAGCTGGCCGGGACCGTGCGTATCGCCACGTTCCAAACGGCCGCCCTCTCCCTCCTCCCCGGTGCGCTGACGGCGCTCCGTGCCGCTCACCCGCGATTGCGTGTGCACGTCAGCCAGCTGGAGCCGGAGGACGCGCTCCCCGCGCTCGTGGCCCGGGACGTCGATCTGGCGCTCACCGAGGAGTATCCGGGCAGGCCCCGTCCCCGTCCCGCCGGTGTCGAAATGGATGAGCTGTGCGAGGACCGGCTGCGTCTCGCCTGTGCGCGCCCCGGAACCGGCCTCCGGCCCGCCGGCCCGCTGTCCGCACTGCGCGACCGCGCCGACAGCCCGTGGGTGATGGAGCCCGCCGGAACGGCCGCACGGGACTGGGCGGTGGCCCTGTGCCGGGAGGCGGGCTTCGAACCGGACGTCCGTTTCGAGTCACCCGACCTGCTGCTCCAGCTGCGGCTGGTGGAGCGGGGCCACGCCGTGGCGTTCCTGCCGGATCTGGTGTGGGGGACGGGCAGCGCCTCCGTCGGGCTGTACGAGCTGCCGCCGGGGCGGCGCGCCCGCAAGCTGTTCACGGCCGTACGGGAGGGCAGCAGCCGGCATCCGGCGGTACTGGCCTGCCGTGCGGCGCTGGTGCGGGCGGTGCAGGGCACGGCGGAGCAGCCGGAAGCGGGAGCGGGGCAGCCGGACGGAACAGGGGAGCGCTGACCCTGTCCGGTCACGGCACTAGGACTTGTCCGGTCGATCATGTGACTGCCTCGCGTCCGGGTCGTTGATGCGGACATGGGGCGGGGTGATCTGAGTGATGCCGAGTGGGAACGGCTGCGGCCGTTCCTGCCTGTCAGTAACAGG
>NZ_JAAKZZ010000686.1 GCF_011045075.1 Streptomyces boncukensis | reverse complement strand
GAGGCGGGCGCGCGCGGGCGCGGCGCGGAGGAGACCACCGCGTTCCTCATGGACCTGGTGCGCTCCGAGACGTCCCTGATCCTGGGCCGCGAAGCGCAGGACGGGATCGACCCCGCGGCCTCCTTCAAGGACCTCGGCTTCGACTCCGCGACGGCCATCGAGCTGCGCAACCGGCTGGCCGCCGCCACCGGACTGCGGCTGCCCGCCACCCTGCTGTTCGACCACCCTTCCCCCGAGCAGCTGGTCGACCGCCTGCGCGCGGAGATGTCGGGCACCCGGCGCGCGGTGCGCGCCCCACGGCGCAGGACCGCGGGCGCCGACGAGCCCCTCGCGATCGTCTCCATGGCGTGCCGGTTCCCGGGCGAGGTGGCCTCTCCCGAGGAGCTGTGGCGGCTGCTGGTCGACGAGCGGGACGCGATCGCCGACTTCCCGGGCAACCGAGGCTGGTCGCTCGACTCGCTGTTCGACGGCGATCCCGGACGCGCGGGCCGCTCGTACACCCGGCAGGGCGGCTTCCTCTACGACGTCGACCAGTTCGACGCCGAGTTCTTCGGCATCAGCCCGCGCGAGGCCGCCGCCATGGACCCGCAGCAGCGGCTGGTGCTCGAAGCCTCGTGGGAGGCCGTCGAGCGCGCCGGCATCGACCCGGCCACGCTGCGCGGCAGCGGCACCGGGGTGTACATCGGCGCCATGGCGCAGGACTACGGCCCCCGGCTGCACGAGGCGGACGAGACCGCAGGCGGCTATCTGCTCACCGGCACCTACACCTGTGTGGCCTCGGGCCGGGTCGCGTACACCCTCGGGCTCGAAGGCCCCGCCGTCACCGTGGACACCGGGTGCTCCTCCTCGCTGGTGGCGCTGCACATGGCGGCGCAGGCGCTGCGCGGCGGCGAGTGCGACCTCGCCCTGGTGGGCGGGGTGACGGTGATGGCCAGCCCAGGACTGTTCGTGGAGTTCAGCCGGCAGCGCGGACTGGCCCAGGACGGACGCTGCAAGGCGTTCGCGGACGCGGCGGACGGCACCGGCTGGGGCGAGGGCCTGGGCGTCGTGCTGCTGGAGCGGCTCTCCGACGCGCGGCGCAACGGCCACGAAGTACTGGCCGTCGTCCGCGGCTCGGCCATCAACCAGGACGGCGCCAGCAACGGCCTGTCCGCGCCCAGCGGCCCGTCCCAGGAGCGGGTGATCCGCGAAGCCCTGGCCGCGGCCGAGCTGTCCCCGGCGGACGTGGACGCCGTCGAGGCCCACGGCACCGGCACCCGGCTGGGCGACCCCATCGAGGCCCAGGCCCTGCTCGCCACCTACGGGCAGGAGCGGCGCGCCGGACGCCCGCTCTACCTGGGCTCCGTCAAGTCCAACATCGGCCACACCCAGGCGGCGGCGGGCATGGGCGGGCTGATCAAGATGGTGCTGGCGATGCGGCACGGGCTGCTGCCGCGCACCCTGCACGTCGACCGCCCGACGACGCACGTCGACTGGGACACAGGCGCCGTCGAGCTGCTGACCGAGGCGCTGCCGTGGCCCGAGGGCGAGGAGCCCCGGCGGGCCGCCGTCTCCTCCTTCGGCATCAGCGGCACCAACGCCCATGTCGTCCTGGAGCAGGCTGCCGAGCCGGAGCCCGCCGACGTCCCGGCCACGGGCGGCGCTTTCCCCGCCGCGCCGGAGGTCCCCGTTGTGCTCTCCGCGAAGAGCGAGGACGCGCTGCGGGCCCAGGCGGGCCGGCTGCTCAGCCATCTGCGGGAGCGGCCGGACGACGAGGAGCCGCGGCTGGCGGACATCGGCCGCACGCTCGCCGTGGGGCATGCGCACTTCGACCAGCGCGCGGCGCTGGTGGCGCGCGACCGCACCGGCCTGGAGGCCGCCCTGGCGGCCCTGGCCGACGGGGGCACCGCGCCCGGTCTCGTCACCGCTCGGGCCCGGCCGGCGGCGCGCACGGTGTTCGTCTTCCCCGGGCAGGGCGCGCAGTGGGCGGGGATGGCGGTCGGCCTGCTGGAGTCCTCGCCGGTGTTCGCCCGCCGGATGGCGGAGTGCGCGGCGGCGCTGGAGCCGCTGGTCGACTGGTCGCTGCTGGACGTCGTCCGGGGCGCGGACGGCGCCCCTGGACTGGACCGGGTGGACGTCGTCCAGCCGGTGCTCTGGGCCGTGATGGTGTCGCTGGCCGAGGTCTGGCGCTCGCTCGGCGTCGAACCCGCGGCCGTGGTCGGCCACTCGCAGGGCGAGATCGCCGCGGCCTGCGTCGCCGGAGCCCTCTCCCTCGGGGACGCGGCGCGCGTGGTGGCGCTGCGCAGCCGCGCCCTGACCGCGCTGTCGGGCCGCGGCGGGATGGTGTCGGTGGCCCGCCCCGCCGCCTGGGTACGGGAGCGGATCGGCGCCTGGCAGGGGCGGCTCTCGGTGGCCGTGGTCAACGGCCCGGCGCAGGTCGTCGTCGCCGGCGACCCCGAGGCGCTGGAGGAGTTCCTCGCCCGGTGCGCGGAGCAGGAGGTGCGGGCCCGCCGCGTCGACGTGGACTACGCGTCCCACTCCGCCCATGTGGAGGACATCGAGGCGGAGCTCGCCGAGGTGCTGGCCGGTGTCGAGCCGCGCGCCGGCGACATCGCCGTCTACTCCTCCCTGACCGGGCAGGCCCTGGAGGACAGCGGCGTCATGGACGCCGGGTACTGGTACCGGAACCTGCGTCAGACGGTGCGGTTCGAGGAGGTCACCCAGGCGCTGCTGGAGGCGGGGCACACCGTCTTCGTCGAGGTCAGCCCGCATCCGGTGCTCACCATCGGCATCCAGGAGGCCATCGAGGGGGCCGGTGCGGACGCCGCGGCGCTGGGCACGCTGCGCCGCGACGAGAACGAGACCGCGCGCCTGCTCACCTCGCTCGCCGAGGCCCACTGCCACGGCGTCCGCGTCGACTGGGCCGCCGTCTTCGAGGGCACCGGTGCGCGGCGGGTGGTGTTGCCGACGTATGCCTTCCAGCGCCGCCGGTACTGGCTGGAGACCCCCGCACCGGCCACCGACGCCACCGGACTGGGCCTGCACACCGCCGACCACCCCCTCCTCGGCGGCATGACCACCCTCGCCGACGGCGACGACCTCCTGTTCACCGGCCGCCTCTCCACCCACACCCACCCCTGGCTGGCCGACCACGCCCTCGGCGACACCATCCTGCTGCCCGGCGTCGCCCTCGCCGAACTCGCCCTCGCCGCAGGCGACCACCTCGGCTACGACCACCTCAGCGAACTCATCCTCGAACAGCCCCTCACC
>NZ_JAAKZZ010000685.1 GCF_011045075.1 Streptomyces boncukensis | reverse complement strand
ACATACAAACCCCGCCCCGCTCCACGCGAGCCCCCTCCCCGGGACACGCCCGGCCGCGGGGCGAGCAAATCACTAGAAAATCGACAAATCACCCATTCGCCAGTTTCAGACTATTCGCACTTTCTGTGAAGCTGGTGACACTCATGGTGACCGTCCCTCTCCATCAGGAGCGCTGGTGATCCTCTCTATCTCGGGTGTCGTCCTGCTCGGTGTGATCGTCTTTCTGTTCTTCCGCAAGGACGGGCTCAAGCTGTCCCATGCCCTGGTCTGCGCGCTCTTCGGGTTCTATCTGGCCGGGACCGCCATCGCGCCGGGAATCCGCGCGGGCGGCGAGAGCCTGGCGAGCCTGCTGGGCGGGATCAAGTTGTGAGGAGATCCTTGAGAGATCCATGAGCCCGGTGGATCCGTGAGGAGGCGCGCGTGAGCCGGTGGGCACTGCCCTGGCGCGGGGGCGGGGGCGTGCGCCAGCTCCTGCGCGCGGGCACGGACGGCGCGCTCGACATGCTCTACCCGCTGCTGGTGCTCGCGCGCGGCGCGGCCCGGCTGGCCTCGCTGGCCCGGGAGCGCTGGTCGCGGATGCCCGGGGAGAAGCGGGGGCCCGCGCTCTTCCTGGCCGCGGCGTGCGGGCTGGTGCTGTGGCTGATGCCGTACGGCCCCGCGCTGGCGGCGGTCTCGCTGGTGACGGCGGCGGCCTGGTACGGCCGGGACCGCACCGGCCCGGCCGTACACGAGGTGCCGGGCCCCGCCGAGGACGAGGACGAGCGGCTCCAGGCGGTGTACGAGGCGCTGGTGCCGTGCTTCGCCATGGCCGACGATCCGCACCCCGAGCCGATGTACGCCCACGACGGCGGGTGGGAGCGCGCCTTCGAGGACTACGAGTTCTGCGCCGAGGGCCGGCTGTGCGCGCTGCTGCTGCGGTATCCGGCGCACTTCCGGGACGGCGAACCCGAGGAGCGGCTGCGGGTGGAGCGGCTGCTGGCGGCGAAGTCGGGGCGGGCGAGGGAGTACCGGTTCGCGTGGGACGAGGAGCACAACCGGCTGGGGATGCGGGCCCTGGAGCCGCTGCCGACCGGGATTGGCGCCCAGCCCTTCGTGACCGCCCCCGGGGAGACGGTGCTGGGGTTCACGGACGGCGACGCGGTGCGGCGCACGGTGCCGGTGGAGGTCGCCGAGCTCGGTGCGGCGGACATGCCCCCGGTGGTGTGGCGCACCGGGGCGCGGTCGACGGAGCCGCACCTGCTGGCGATGGGCACGCCGGGCTCGGGCACGAGCACGCTGCTGCGGTCGGTGGCGCTGCAGGCGCTGCGGCGGGGCGAGGTGCTGGTGGTCGACGGCGACGGCGGCGGGGAGTTCGCGTGCCTGGCGGGGCGGCACGGGGTGCTGGCGGTGGAGTCGTCGCTGCCGGGCGCGATGGCTTCGTTCGAGTGGGTGGTACGGGAGACCGAGCGGCGGCTGACGGCGGCGTGCCGGGCGCGGCAGGCCGGCGAGCAGCCGCCGGAGGAGGCGCGGCGCCCGCTGTGGCTGCTGGTGGACCGCCCGGCCGTGCTGAGCCATCTGGCGCGGTCCGAGGGGCGGCGGGACCCGCAGGAGCTGCTGCAGGTGCCGCTGCGGCACGGTCGGGCCGCCGGGGTGAGCGTGGTGATCGCCGAGCAGTTCGAGGGCGCGGAGGACCTGGGGCAGGCGGTCCGCGCCTACACCCGGGCCCGGGTGGTGCTGGGGGCCGTGTCGCGGGAGCAGGCGCGGGCCGTACTGGGCGAGGTTCCGCAGACGGGTCCGGTGCCTCAGGCGCCGCCGGGGCGCGGGCTGGCGCGGCTGGGCGACGGGCCCGTGCTGCGGCTGCAGGTGCCCGCGACACCGGATCCGTTCGACGAGGGGGCGGGCGAGGCGGAACGGCGCGCGGTGCTGGCCCTGCTGCCGGAGCGCGTGGGCGTGAGCGGGCCCGTCCCGGGCTGACATCCCGTCCGGAGGCCCTGCTGTCCGGGGCCGCAGTCCGGCCCTGCTGTCCGCGGCCCTCCCTCAGCCGCCCCGCGGGGCGGGCCCCGCGGCCACCGTGCAGGCCCGGCTGCCGCCCTCAGGCCACATGGCCGCGGGGCGCCTCGAACTCCGCGGAGGCCCCGGACCGTACGAGATCGGCCGCGGCGGCCAGCCGGGCGACCGCCTCCCGGGCGAGCGGGTCGGCGAACGTGAACGGCAGCCGCACGTACCCCTCGAAGGCGCCGTCGACGCCGAACCGGGGCCCGGAGGGCACGCGGACGCCGAGCCGCTCCCCCGCCTCGGCGATGCGCGAGCCCGACAGCCCGCCGGTGCGGGTCCACAGGGTGAGGCCGCCCCGGGGCACCGTGAACTCCCAGTCGGGCAGCCGGCGGCGGAGCGCGGAGACCAGGGCCTCCCGGTTCTCGCGGGCCCGGACCCGCCGCTCCGCTACGGCGCTCTCCCAGCCGTCCCCGGTCAGCAGCGCGGTGACGGCGAGCTGTTCCAGGACGGGGCTGCCGAGGTCGGCCCAGGCGCGGGCCGCGGTGAGGCTGCGGATGATGTCGGGAGCCGCGCGCACCCAGCCGATGCGCAGACCCGCCCAGATGGACTTGCTGACGGACCCGATGGTGATGACGGTCGCGCCGCCGGGGTCGAAGGAGGCGACGGACGGCGGGAGGTCGGGGGCGCCGTCGACAGGATCGAGCGGGAGGTCGGCCATGGACTCGTCCGCGACCAGGACGGTGCCCGCCGACCGGGCCGCGGCCACGAGCGCGCGCCGCTGCTCGGCGTCGGCGAGCGCGCCGGTGGGGTTGTGGAAGTCGGCGACGACGTACGCCATGCGCGGCGCGGCCTCGCGGAGGGTCTCGCGCCACGCGGCCAGGTCCCAGCCGGCGAGCCCGTCGGCCATGGGGACGGGGACGAGGCGGGTGCCGGCCTCGCGCAGCAGCTGGAGGACGTTGGCGTAGGAGGGGTGTTCGACGGCGATGCGCTCGCCGCGCGGGGTGAGGAGCCGGGCGAGGGCGGCGACGCCGCCCATCGCACCGGTGGTGACCATGATCTGCTGCGGCATGGTGGGGATGCCGCGGGCGGTGTAGCGGTCGGCGAGGGCCTGGCGGAGGGCGGGGAGGCCCGCGGGGTAGTCGCCGTGGGTGTGAGCGTGCGGCGGGAGCTCGGCGAGGGCGTCCTGGAAGGCGCGGGTGAGGTGCGGCTCCGGCGCGGGGAGGGCGGCGCAGCCGAGGTCGATGACCGTGCTCCCGCTGTCCGGCGGGAGGGGGTCG
>NZ_JAAKZZ010000684.1 GCF_011045075.1 Streptomyces boncukensis | reverse complement strand
GCCCTGGCGTTCCCACCCTACGGCCTGTGGCCGCTCTCGCTCCTCGCCGTGGCCGCCCTCAGCCTGCTCACCCGGGGTCGTACGGGGCGCCAGGGCGCCTGGCTGGGCTTCGCCTTCGCCAACACGGGCTCGCCCTACACCCCGCTTGCCGCGCTCGGCGGCGCCCCCCTGGCCACCTTCGCCGCGACGGGGGCCGCCGTGTCCGTCCCGGCCGAGGCCGACGACGCGACGCATCACCGTGGCAAGGCAACCCCCGACCTCGCCGAGCGCGTCAGACAGGGCAAGGAGAAGCGTCCCGACCTCGTCATCTGGCCGGAGAACGCCTCCGATCCGGACCCGTACGAGCGGCCACGGGCGCGCCGCGCCATCGACCGGGCGGTCGGGGAGATCGGCGTGCCCGTGCTCGTCGGGGCCCTCGTCGACCACCCCGCCAAGGAGGGCTATGTCGAGAACCAGGGCATCGTCTGGGCAGCGGGCCCCCCGGGACTTCCGCCCCGGCGGCCGCACCGGGGTGCTCCAGGTCGGTCCGGCCCGGCCCGAGCAGCAGCTCGTGATGTCCAAGCTGCGCGCCGCCGACAGCGCACCCGGGAGTTCACCCAGGGCGTGACCACCGGCAGCCTCCCGCTCCGGGACGGCCGCACGGTCGCGGACCGTGCGGGTGCCGCACCGGAGTGGACGCTCGCTATCGTGGGCGCGCTGTCCTGCGCGGGAGCCTGGATCCCCGCCCGCAGGAACCGCGAGAGCGGCCGGCCCGGCACCGCCGGAGGGCCGCGCACCAGCAGCACCACCCAGCAGGAAGCGCGACAGGAGGAACAGCACCAGTGACGGACGGCGGACAGCGGCGTTACGGGCCGCTCGGCACGGCCCTGGTCATCATCCCGACCTTCAACGAGGCCGACAACATCAAGCCGATCGTCTCGCGCGTGCGTGCGGCCGTTCCCGAGGCGCACGTCCTCGTCGCCGACGACAACAGCCCGGACGGCACCGGCAAGGTCGCCGATGAGCTGGCGGCCGAGGACGAGCACGTCTACGTGCTGCACCGGAAGGGCAAGGAGGGCCTGGGCGCCGCCTATCTCGCGGGCTTCCGCTGGGGCATCGACCACGGCTACGGCGTGCTGATCGAGATGGACGCCGACGGCTCCCACCCGCCGGAGGAGCTGCCCCGGCTGCTCACCGCGCTCGGCGGCGCCGACCTGGTCATCGGCTCCCGCTGGGTGCCCGGCGGCCGCATCGTCAACTGGCCGAAGTCCCGGGAGTTCCTCTCCCGGGGCGCCTCCACCTACTCCCGGCTCCTCCTCGACGTGGACGTACGCGACGTCACCGCGGGCTTCCGCGCCTTCCGCAAGGAGACGCTGGAGGGCATCGGCCTGGACACCATCGCCTCCCAGGGCTACTGCTTCCAGGTCGACCTCACCCGCCGGACCGCGCACGCCGGGTACCACGTCGTCGAGGTCCCCATCACCTTCGTCGAACGCGAGATCGGGGACTCCAAGATGAGCCGGGACATCATGGCCGAGGCCCTGTGGCGGATCGCCGCCTGGGGCGTCGAGGACCGGGTGAAGAAGGCCCTCGGCCGGAAGCGGACCTGAACCGGCACACTTGAACCATGACGACGCGCTCACCCTTCCCGTACGAGCCGCCGAGCGAGGGCGGCAGCGGCCCCGGCTCCGGCGGCCGTTCCGGTGGCCCAGCCGGCGGGCCGGCCGGCGGCCCGGGGGAGCGGCCCCGCCGCTCCAGGGCCCGCACGCTGCTGCCGCTGGCCGTCGCCGCCTGGGCGGTGCTGGAGATCTGGCTGCTCACCGTGGTGGCGGGCGCGGCGGGCGGGTTCACCGTGCTGCTGATCCTCGTCGCGGGCTTCGTGCTCGGGGCCGCCGCCATCAAGCGGGCCGGGCGCCGCGCCTGGCAGAACCTGGCCGAGACCGTCCAGCGCGCCCAGGACCAGGCCCGTGCGGGCGCCGCGCCCGACCTGGACCCCGTCGACGGCGGCAAGGGCGGCAACGGGACGGCGATGCTCGGCGGACTGCTGCTGATGATCCCCGGGCTCGTCTCGGACGCGGTCGCGCTGCTCTGCCTCTTCCCGCCCACCGCGTCCCTGCTGCGCCGCGCCGCGCAGCGGACCGCCGAGCGCTCCGCGGTCCGGCACCACGGGCCCGGCAGCCTCGGCGAGGCGTACCAGCAGGCGCGCAGCGCCGAGGAGCAGATCCGTATCCACCGCCCCGACGGCAAGGTCGTCCCGGGCGAGGTCGTCCGCGACGACGAGCCGCCGTCCCAGGGCTGACCCGCCCCAGGGCCGACCCGGTCCGCGGCTGACCCGGTCCGCGGCTGACCCGGCCCGCGGCGCCGTGCGAACGGCGGCCGGTGCCGGAACAGCGAGAGGGCCTCAGACCACGCGGTGTGGTCTCAGGCCCTCTCGCTGGGTGCCGACTGGTGTCAGGCCGACTTGCGCTTGCCCCCGTCGCTGTCGTCGCGGGGGTGCACCGCGATGTTCATGGTGCCGGAACGGAGCACGGCCAGCCGCTCTTCGAGGACCTCTTCGAGCTCCTCGCGAGTGCGGCGCTCCATCAGCATGTCCCAGTGCGTGCGCGCCGGCTTTCCCTTCTTCTCTTCCGGACCCTCGCCGTCCACCAGAAGTGCCTGTGCGCCGCACACCTTGCACTCCCACTCGGTCGGGATCTCGGCCTCTACCGAGAACGGCATCTCAAAGCGATGGCCGTTCTGGCATGCGTACTCCACGGCCTGGCGCGGGGCCAGGTCGATGCCGCGGTCGGTCTCGTAGCTGGTCACCACGAGTCGCGTGCCGCGAAGAGCTCGCTCACTCATGAATTCGTGCCTCCCGGGCTTGTCGCCCACAGGACAGGTGTCGCTGTCGTCGTCTTCCGGTCAACGTCCGGCCGGCGGTGAAGATTCCCGTATCGGGACATGCGTCGCCCGTCGCTCCCGCCGCTTCGTTGAATATGCGGTACCCCCCGGTGACCGGTTTGTCACAACTGACAGGAGATGTCACCCACAGTTCGCATCTCTATGGTGTGCAGTAACGGTCCATCCGGTGAGCCGGAGGCGTACACTACCGCCCCTGCCTGTCCGGGGCTAAATCCGCTGCGGAACCGGGTGACGGGCGGCCGTCGCCGCACACCTCACCCGTACCCCTCACAGCGCCGCGCAATCCCCTCCCAGGCGGGCACGGCGCGGGACCGTACGGGCACCGGGAGCCCGGCGAAAACCCCGTGCCCCGCGTGGGAGCCCTCTGGCATGC
>NZ_JAAKZZ010000683.1 GCF_011045075.1 Streptomyces boncukensis | reverse complement strand
CTCCCGCCCCGCCGCTGACCGGCCCCGGGCGCCCCTCGGGGCACCATGGCCCGCCCGTCGCCACTGGGCTAGGCTCCGCACATGGTCACAGGCGCACAACCGGACGTCCTCGTGGCATCCAACCGCGGGCCCGTCACCTACGCCCCCGACGAGCACGGCACGCTCGTCCCGAAGCGCGGCGGCGGCGGTCTGGTCTCCGGCCTCTCCGCGATCGGCCCGTCAGGGCGGGGCCACGCGCTGTGGGTGTGCGCGGCGCTCGGCGACGGGGACCGCGCGGCGGCCCGCGCGCACGGCGCCCGGCTGGATCCGGCCGACACCGGCGGCCAGGCGGTCCGGATGCTCGGCATCCCGCCGGACACCTTCGCCTCCGCGTACCACGGGGTGGCCAACTCGGTGCTGTGGTTCGTGCACCATCTGCTGTACCAGACCCCGCTGGAGCCCGCGTTCGACGCCGGCTTCACCCACGACTGGGCAGCGTTCGAGGCGTACAACGCCGCCTTCGCCGACGCACTCGCCGAGGAGGCGGCGCCCGGCGCCACCGTCCTGGTCCAGGACTACCACCTCGTCCTCGTCCCGGGGCTCCTCCGCGCCCGCCGCCCCGACCTGCGGATCGGCCACTTCTCCCACACCCCGTGGGCGCCGCCGGACTACTACCGGCTGCTGCCGGACGCGGTGGCCGAGGCGGTGCTGCGCGGCGTGCTGGGCGCGGACCGCGCGGCGTTCCTGACCGGGCGCTGGGCGGAGGCGTTCACGGACTGCTGTGCCCGGCTGCTGGGCGCCCGGGTGGAGCACGACCCCCTCCGGGTGACGTACGAGGGGCGCACGACCGCGATCGGGGTGCACGCGCTCGGCGCCGACGCCGACTTCCTGCGCGAGCGCGCGCACCGCCCGGACGTCGCGGAGCGCATGGCCCAGTTGCGGGAGCAGATCGGCGGCCCGGAGCGGAAGACCATCGTCCGGGTGGACCGCACCGAGCTGTCCAAGAACATCGTGCGCGGCCTGCACGCGTACCGCAGGCTGCTCGAAGACGGCCCCGAGTGGCGCGAGCGCGTGGTGCACCTCGCCTTCGCCTACCCGTCCCGCCAGGACCTGGCGGTCTACCGCGACTACACCTCCGAGGTCGCCCGGGTGGCCCGGGAGATCAACGACACCTTCGGTGTACCGGGCTGGACGCCCGTGCTGCTGCACGTCGAGGACGACTTCGCACGCTCCCTCGCCGCCTACCGGCTCGCGGACGTCGCGCTGGTGAACCCGATCCGGGACGGGATGAACCTGGTCGCCAAGGAGATCCCGGTCGTCTCGGACGAGGGCTGCGCGCTGGTGCTCTCGCGCGAGGCGGGCGCGTACGAGGAGCTGGGCGACGACGCGCTCACGGTGAACCCGTACGACGTGCGGGCGACCGCGGACGCCCTGCGCACGGCCCTCACGATGGCGCACGGCCCCCGGGCCGAGCGCACCAAGCGGCTGGCCGCGGCGGCGACGGCGCTGCCGCCGGCCCGCTGGTTCCTGGCCCAGCTCGACGCGCTGCGGAGCTAGGGGGTGTTTCGAAAGCCCCGTGCGGCGCATGGGGCGTCCGGTGCGTGCTCTCGGCGTGCCGCACGGAAGCCCTCGATGGGGGTCCCCCCGCTCGAGCGAAGCCGAGAGTGGGGAGGGGCTACTTGGGCTTTCGTGCGGTGCGGCGAGCGTGCGTGCCGGGCGGCGCGACGGGGCGAACCTTGCCGGTCACGGCACTGGTGCCGTCGCCGGCTGCGGCGCCGTCGGGGTTGCGCGCGCAGTTGCCCGCGCCTCTGCGGGGCGCCAGCGCAGGGGCGCGGGGCTCGTGTCCACAGCGGCTTCGCCGCGGCCCGCGCGCCGTCACTCCGGGTCCGGGGCGGGGGACAGCGCACCGGCCAGGGCATCGAGCAGGGCGACGACGCCGTCCGGGCCCGGCACCAGCAGGTCGGCCCGCGCGGTGAGCGCGGGGACGGACTCGCCGGTGCCCTGCGCCGCGGCGGCCACGAGAAGCCCCGGCACCCCCTCCCCCCGCAGCCGGACGACCGCGTCGTACGCGGCGAGGTCGCCGAGGTCGTCGCCCCCGTACACCACCGTTCCGGCGCCCGTCTCCCGGACGAACTCCGTGAGCGCCCCGCCCTTGTCAGCGCCTGGCGGGCGCAGTTCGAGGACCATCCGGCCCGGCTCGGCGCGCAGCCCCCGCCGCTCGGCGAGCGCGACGAGAGGGGCGCGCAGGCCCTCCAGCGCGCTGTCCGGGTCGTCGGTGCGCCGGGTGTGCACGGCGAGCGCCCGCCCCTTGTCCTCGATCCGCGTCCCGGCCGGCGCTGCCAGCTCGCGCAGCAGCGCGGGCAGCTCTTCCCGTACGGCGGCGACGCCCGGCGGGACGGGGGCGGCAACCACCTCGCCGGAGGCCGCGTCCCACCGCTCCGCGCCGTACGCGCCGAGCACGGTGAGCCGCTCCAGCCCTGGAGCGCCCGCGAAGCCGCCGAGCGCGACGGCCTCCTCGGCAGGCCGCCCGGTCACCACGGCGACGGCGCGCAGCTGCGGGGCGAGGCGGGCGAGCGCGGGCACCGCGCCGGGGTGCGCGCGGGCCCGCGCGGGGTCCGGGACGATCGGGGAGAGCGTGCCGTCGAAGTCGAGGGCGAGCAGGGCCTCTCCGGGCGCGGCGAGCAGCGCGTCCAGGGCCTTGCGCCCGGCGGTGGTACGGGGCACGGGGAGCGGGCCGGTCGGCATGGGCCCAGCGTAGGCGGCCGGTTCACGGCCGGTCCACGGCCGGAACGGCTCACCGCTGTCCGGCACGGCTCAGCGGTCCCCGCCGGAGGCGGGCGCGGACGCGGGGTACCGGGCGGGTGCGGGGCCGCATCGCCAGCGAGCCCGCCCCCAGCAGCGCCGTCGCCCACAGCGCGCCCCGCAGCCCGACGGCGTCCGCCAACAGTCCGGCCCCCGCGGGCCCCGCCATGGTGCCGAGGCCGAGAAAGAAGACGGTCGCGCTGAACCCCGTCGACGGCTGCTCGGGGAACACCCGGTGGCTCCACACCGCCAGCAGCCCCGACCCCGCCATGAAGCACGGCCCGTACAGCACGGCCGAGCCCAGCACGGCGGGCAGGGAACCCGGCGCCACGGCCAGCAGCCCCACCGCAGCGGACATCCCCGCGAACAGCCCCGTGTGCACACCGCGCAGGCCGTAGCGCCCGATGGCGGGCCCGGTCAGCACGCCCGCGAGCCCCGCCAGCCCCATCGCCGTCCAGAACAGCGGGACAGCGCC
>NZ_JAAKZZ010000682.1 GCF_011045075.1 Streptomyces boncukensis | reverse complement strand
GTGGGGGCAGCGTTGATGTACGCGGCGGTGGCGGGGGCGGTCGCGGTCTGCTCCATCCACGTCCACGTATCCGCAGCGACTGCCAGGTCGTTGCTGCTGGTGGACAGGTAGGAGTTGGTGCCGTCGAACCAGTTGATGTTCAGGCTCACCGTGCGGGCGCTGGCGCAGCGCACCCACCCCGTCAGCCGGTACTCCGCGTCCGGCAGCACCGCATACTGGTCCGACCCGGCGTTGGGGAACTCGGTCACCCCGTCCGGCGTGATCTGCATGACCCACGAGCCGCCGAACGGCACATCGGCGACCGGGCCGGGCGGCGCAACGCGGTCCAGCGTTGCCCCATCGCCCGTCCACTCGTCGAGGTCATCCTCGAACGACCAGTTGCCATTCAGCGGTGGCGGGGCGGTCACCCACTTCTGCGCCGTGTCGACCGGCGTCAGCACATCGAACGTCGTCACCGCTTCGCCCACGCCCGCTGCCAGTTCGGCGCCGGTGGTGTCGGCCCGCTGCTCCGCGTCCCCGGCCGTAGCCACGTTCCACGGCGAGGCGGGGCGGCACACGAACGCGATCTCGTGCTCCGGGTTCCGCAGCGTCTCGTGCAGGCCCTGGACCAGCTGGGACACGTCCTCGGGGACCTGCGCGAGTAGATTCGATACCGTCAGTCGGTCGCCGAGACCGGCCGTGAGCACCTGCGTGACCAGCCCGTCATCGGCAGCGATGCGCGCGTTGTGCAGCAGCACCGTGATGCGCGGCCACCGGGCCTCATCCACCGTGCCCTCATGCATCCGCCACCCGGCGTGATCCGCCAGCTGCGCGTCCGTCTCCACGTTGACCGTGACGGACTGCTCATACGGGTGCACCCCGTCAGGCGGCGGCTGCACCGACAGCGAGCCCGTGACCAGCTCAGCCGTGTAGCTGCTCCCGCCCTTGCGGGAGGCCGTGACCCGGTTGGCGAGGTTCTTGTCGTCCTCCTCCGGCTCCAGCCGATTGAACGTCTCGCCCGCGCTGTAGTCCAGCGCGAGCGCCGCTGTCTGGTTGTAGAGCGTGGCCCGCGTCCTGTACCCCAGCCCCAGCATGTCCCGCGGCTCATACAGGATCCCGAGGTCCGCGTCCACGCACTCCTGGAGCAGATCCAGCAGCCCGCCGGCCGCCTGGATCCCCATCGCCTCGGTGGCGTCCAGGTCGCCGGTCGCAATGAACTCCACGTCCTCCTCGTCGCACAACCGCTCGATGCGGCGCCCGGCTGTCTCGCCCTCGTGCGCGAGGATCTCCGTGAGCATGTCCGTGCTGGAGGTCACCACGTCCTGCACGCTGACGTGCCCCACCGCCACGTCCCCCGGCGACCCCGTGCCGCCCGCGTCGCCGTCCTTGGCTACGACGACCGAGGAGACCGTGTCGAAGGTGTATCCGGCGATGGTGCCGGTGGCCCACCCCGTCACGGGCGGGTCGGCTGCCGTGTGGACCCGTAGCGCGTAGTCGATGTCCGCGCCATCCTGCTCCATCGCCAGCGACATCCGCATCAGCAGCCCGTTGACGCCGGTGAACGTGCCGCTGGTTTCGATGATGTTGCCGTCCTGGTCGCCCACGCTCAGGTGCAGGCCCCCATTGGTGGCGCTGGTGTAGACGACATGCCAGATCGAGGCACTGCCCGACGTGCGGACCCGCAGCAGCACCACCCCGTCCGTCAGCCCGTCGTCGTCGATCGCGACCAGGGCGCGCACCTGCGATTCGCCGGTCTCCGTGTACATCGGCACCTGGCCCCGCCAGATGCTGCCGTTGACCTGCGGGATCGACTCCGAGCCCGGGTAGTCCGAGGCCGAGCTGAGCCGCGGCGACCCGGTGAACGTCATCGCCGGGTCGCCCACGATCCCGGAGGCGAACTGCGTGGCCCCAGAGGGCTCTTCGCAGGGCCAGTAGGCCACCAGCCCAGCCGCCCGCGACAGGCCGCGGCGGAGTGGGGAGTGCAGGTCCTCCTGCTGGCCCAGCCGCCGCGTGATGCCCGCGGCCTCCACTGGCACGTACACGTCCGTCCCCGTGCTGTCCCAGCGCGGGGGCAGGTCGCCGAGCTCGCCGGTGAAGCGCCAGCGGCGGATCTCACCCTGCTGCGTCCACACCCGAAGCGGCGTATTGCGGCCGATCAGCCCGTAATAGGCGCCAGCGGGATTCCGGGGGGAGAAGCGGCCATCTCTGTTGTCGAGTGTCAGATCGCACTGCGCGGGCTGGAGACGCGTCGACTCATCCGACCGGCCCCACCGGATCGACACGCCCTCGGCGTAGCGCACGTACTCGCTGATGTCCGTCCACGCGGTGCCGAGCAGCATCTCCACCACCGGGTGCGTGACCACCGTCTGGCCGGGCCCGGAGGCAGGCGTGGCCCAGGCACCGGCACGGCGGCGCCATGCCTCGACCCGGGCCGCGAGCCCACTGGTACCGGCCATCGCTACTCACTCATCCCACGTCACGTAGCAGGTCATGTTGACGGCGGCGGCGAAGGTCACCCGCACCCGCAGGAAGCGGGACACGGCGACGATGGGGCGCTCGTCGGGCATGAACTGGTACTCGTAGGTCAGCCCGCCGATGCCGCCCCCGTCGGCGCCCGCCGTCAGCCCCGGGACCTCGACCAGGTCGAAGGGCCGCGTCGCGGTGATGGAGCCCTCGGCGGTGGCGGTGTAGCCCGTCGCTCCCGTGCCCAGCGTGAGCAGGCTGTCCGGGGCGTTGGGGTCGAGCTGCACCAGCCCCGAGGCCGCGTGTGCCGTCACGGTGGCCGCCACGTCGGTCTGGAGCAGTTCCACGGTGCCGGTGTTGGTCGAGCTGGGCGGCTGGTCCAGCGTGAACCCCCACGACAGCACGGTGAGCTGCCGCGTCGAGGGCGTGGCGAGCTGCAACATGGTCTTGATGCTCGTACCCGTCGTAACCGCCGACGGCGCTGCCGTCGTCGGCGCGGCGAAGTTCCAGGCTGTATAGCGATGCATGCGATCCCCTTACGTCTGTCCCAGGACGGCCTGGACGTTGCCGCCACGCTTCCGGACTTCTCTGCGCAGGGGATCGACCACGATCTCGCCCAGCGCCCGGCCGCCGACGTCGAGCTGGATCACGATCGGCCGCCCTCCATCACCACGGTCGGCGGCAGCGGCCAGACGGCGCGAGTCGCCCGACGTGCGCACCCGCGCCCCCGCCGGCAGGTCCACCAGCTCCGGGCCTTGCTCGCCCACCAGCGTCATCCGTGAGCGCGGGCCACCCTCCTGCGCATGGCCCCCGCCC
>NZ_JAAKZZ010000681.1 GCF_011045075.1 Streptomyces boncukensis | reverse complement strand
GCCCCCGGCAGGGCCGTACCCTTCCGCCATGCCCCACCGCATGCCAGACGAGACCGCGCCGGTCACCCTGGACCGGCGCGACGGGCCGTACGGCGAGGTCGCGCTGCGGCGGCGCGGTCCCGCGCACGACCCGACGTTCGAGATCATCGCGAACGGCTGCTTCCTGATGGACACCTCCGACGGCCGCTCCGAGCGGCTGCTGGTGCGCGCGGCGCTGGGCGAGCTGGACGGCCGCGCGGCACCCGCCGTGCTGATCGGCGGGCTCGGCGCCGGGTTCTCGCTCGCCGAGGCGGCGGCCGAGCCGCGCTGGGGGCGCATCGCCGTGGTGGAGCGCGAGCAGGCGATCCTCGACTGGCACCGCACGGGTCCGCTCGGCGCGCTGTCCGGCGCGGCGCTGTGCGATCCGCGCACCGAGCTGGTGCGCGCCGACCTGGTCGGGTACGTGCACGACGCGCCGCGCGCCTACGACGCGCTCTGTCTGGACATCGACAACGGCCCTGGCTGGACCGTCACGGACGGCAACGCCTCGCTCTACTCCCCCGCAGGGCTCGCGGCCTGCCGGGAGCGGCTCACGCCCGGCGGAGTGCTCGCCGTGTGGTCGGCACAGCCGTCCGCCGAATTCGAAACGTCCTTGCGGAATGCGGGATTCTGTCGCGTTCGGACGGAAGAGATCCGCGTCGTCCGAGGCGTCCCCGACGTGGTCCACTTCGCCGCGCGACCGGCATAGCCGCAGGCCCCAAGGCCCCTTTACGCTGCTGCTGGTAAGACGTACGCAAGTGAGCGCAAGCGCCAGGGCGACGCAGGGGCGGGGCCGAATGGACCACATGAACAGCACGCAGACGACCGGCGGGACGCCCGCGGCCACCACCCCTGGTGCCCAGCGGCGGGTCCTGGTCGTCGAGGACGACCCCACCATCGTCGACGCCATCGCGAGACGGCTGCGCGCCGAGGGCTTCCAGGTGCAGACGGCGGGCGACGGGCCCGCCGCCGTGGAGACCGCGGAGGCGTGGCAGCCCGACCTGCTGGTGCTGGATGTGATGCTGCCCGGCTTCGACGGCCTGGAGGTCTGCCGCCGGGTGCAGGCCCAGCGCCCGGTGCCCGTGCTGATGCTCACCGCGCGGGACGACGAGACGGACATGCTGGTCGGCCTGGGCGTGGGCGCGGACGACTACATGACCAAACCGTTCTCCATGCGCGAGGTCGCGGCGCGGGTGCACGTCCTGCTGCGCCGGGTGGAGCGCGCGGCCCTCGCCGCGCACACCCCGCGCACCGGGATACTCCGGCTCGGCGAGCTGGAGATCGACCACGCGCAGCGCCGCGTGCGGGTCACGGGCGAGGACGTGCATCTGACGCCGACCGAGTTCGACCTGCTGGTCTGTCTCGCGCACTCCCCGCGCGCCGTGCTCTCCCGGGAGCAGCTGCTCGCCGAGGTCTGGGACTGGGCCGACGCCTCCGGCACCCGCACCGTGGACAGCCACATCAAGGCCCTGCGCCGGAAGATCGGCGCCGACCGTATCCGCACGGTGCACGGCGTCGGATACGCCCTGGAGACGCCCGCGGCCGCGGCCCCGGCTCCGGCGGCGTCCGAAGGCTCCTGACGGCGGGGGGCGGCATGTCCGTGTCGGCGAGCGGCGGCAGCAGGCAGCAGGCCGTGCTGAGGCTCTGGGAGCGGGCATTCCGACGCCTCTGGGAGTCGCTGCGCCCCCTGGACCCGTACCGGTCGGTCAAGGCGGCGCTGGGCGCCGTGGTGATCGTCTCGGTGGTGATCACCACCCTGCTGGTGCTCTTCGCGATCCACTCGGCGACCGAGCTGCGGGTCATCACGATCATCTCGGTGGTCGCCTCGCTGCTGCTCACCCAGTTCGTGGCGCAGTCGCTGACCGCGCCGCTGGACGAGATGACGGCGGCGGCCCGCGCGATGGCGGGCGGCGACTACTCGCGCCGGGTGCGCGGGGACCGCCGGGACGAGTTCGGGGAGCTGGCGGAGGCGTTCAACCAGATGGCCGCCGATCTGCAGGCCGACGACCAGCACCGCAAGGAGCTGGTGGCCAACGTCTCGCACGAGCTGCGCACCCCGATCGCCGGGCTGCGCGCGGTGCTGGAGAACGTCGTGGACGGCGTCTCGGACGCCGACCCGGAGACCATGCGCACCGCGCTGCACCAGACGGAGCGGCTGGGCCGCCTCGTGGAGCACCTGCTGGACCTCTCCCGGCTGGACCACGGGGTGGTGCCGCTGCACGCGCGGCGGTTCGAGGTCTGGCCGTATCTGGCGGGCGTGCTGCGCGAGGCCAACATGAGCAAGGGCTCCGGGCACGAGCGGACGGACGTCCATCTGCACCTGGACGTGGCGCCGCCCGAGCTCACCGCGCACGCCGACCCCGAGCGGCTGCACCAGGTCGTGGCCAACCTGATCGACAACGCCGTCAAGCACAGCCCCCGGCACGGCCGCGTCACCATCCGGGCACGCCCCGGCGAGGGCAGCGCCGAGGACGGCAGCCTGGAGGTCGAGGTGCTGGACGAGGGGCCCGGCATCCCGCAGGCGGAGCGGCACCGGGTCTTCGACCGCTTCAACCGCGCCAAGGGCGCCGAGGGGTCCGGCCAGGGCTCCGGGGGCGTCGGCACCGTGCCGGCCTCCGGCGGCACCGGGCTGGGCCTGGCCATCGCGCGCTGGGCCGTCGATCTGCACGGCGGCTGGATCCGGGTGGCCGAATCCCCCCGCGGCTGCCGTATCCAGGTCACCCTTCCGGGAGCGGCGCAGGCGCAGGGTTGACGTAGGCTCGCGGATACGGGCCCGCGCGGACGCCGGAAGAGGGCCGCGCGGTTCCCGTCGCACGCCGAAACCAGGGGTGATTCCCGCCAAATCCCGTGCCGAAACCAGCCCCGGAATGTGACTTACGCGACCAAGCAGCTGCCCGGACTCCACCAATCGTCGGTAAAGGCGTAGCCTTTATTTCCGCTGTCCACCATCCAAGGAAGCGGAAGAGGGCGGTTAGCGCCGTGTCGCCAGAGTCCCCCAACAGCTCATCGAGCACTCCGACCCAACAGCAGGACGGGCAGGGCAAGGACCCTGCCGCGGCGCCTGGCTCGTTCGGTGCCAACGAGTGGCTCGTAGACGAGATCTACCAGCAGTACCTCCAGGACCCGAACTCAGTGGACCGAGCCTGGTGGGACTTCTTCGCCGACTACCGTCCCGGAGAGGACGCGGTAGGCCCTTCAGCGGGCGCGCAGCCGAAGCAGGGCGCCCGCAGGGGGCGCGGG
>NZ_JAAKZZ010000680.1 GCF_011045075.1 Streptomyces boncukensis | reverse complement strand
GGACGTGCACCACGGCCTCCGTGCCGCCCAGCCGCCGCGCGCGCAGCCGCACCCGCATGCCGTGCCTGGCCGCCAGCCGCGCGGCGACGTACAGGCCCCCGCCCAGCGGGTCGCCGTCCCCGGGCGGGCCCTGCGTCCCGGCGGCCTCCAGCCGCGCGTTGACCTCGCCGAGCCGCTTGCGGTGCAGCCCGGCGCCGTCGTCCTGGACGGAGACCGCCACCTCGCCGTTCTTCAGCGTCCGGCCGGTCAGCCGCACCTCGGACCCGCGGGGCGAGAACGCGGCGGCGTTGTCGAGCAGTTCGGCGACCAGGTGGCTGAGGTCGTCCGCCGCGGCCCCGCCGACCTGGGTGCCGGACGGGAGGGTGCCCAGCTCGACGCGCTCGTACTGCTCTATCTCGCTGACCGCGGCGCGCAGCACGTCGAGCAGCGGCGCGGGACCGGGCGGGGCGCCGCCGTCGCCTCCGGCGCCGTCGCCCCCGCGGGGCGCTCCGGCGAGCAGCAGCAGGGTGTCGCTGTGCCGCCGCATCCGGGTGGCCAGGTGGTCGAGGGTGAACAGCGCGCCGAGCCGGTCCGGGTCGGTCTCCCGCGCCTCCAGCCCCTCCAGCGCGTCGAGCTGGCGTTCGGCCAGCTCCAGGGTGCGCCGGGCGAGCCGTTCGAACAGGGCGTGCCCGGCGACGGAGGACTGCCGCGCCTGTTCCTGGAGGGCGGCGTGGTCCTGCCGCAGCAGCTCGTGCTGCTCCGTCAGCTCGGCCTTGGCGACGGCCAGCTGGTCCTGCTCGGACTCGGCCCACGAGGCGCGCCGCTGGAGGCCGGCCGCGGACTCGCGCAGCGCGTTGAGGGCGCGTACGACGTCGGCGAACTCGTCGTTGCGGCCCCGGAAGGTGATCGGCTCCGTGCCCGCGGGGTCGGCGGCGAGCCGTCCGGAGCCGCGCCTGAGGACGGACAGCGGCCGGGCGACCGAGCGCGCGGACCACACGCTGACGGCGAGCGCGAGCAGCAGACAGGCGCCCACCAGCGCGGCACGCAGTTGGAGCGCGTCCACGTCGTCGTCCCGCAGCCCCTCCAGCCGTTTGACCTCCGCCGCGGCGAAGGAGGACTGCACGCCCCGGATATGGGCGATCCGCGCGGAGAGCGCGGCGTCCACGCGCTCGGCGCTCAGCGCGCGGTCGCGCGCGGTGAGGTACGGCCGGTCGGTGAGCCTGGCCAGATAGCGCTCGGCGGCGTTGACGTCGGTGCCGGTGACGGTCGTGCGGTAGCGCTCGCGGTCCGCGCGGTCGGCCGTCTCCTCGAAGTCGTCGAGCGCGGCCTGTTCGCGGGCGCGCGCCTGCTGCGCGCGCGAGGTCAGGGCGCGCTGCGCGCCGCTGCCCGCGAGGGCGCCGCGCAGCAGGCCGCGGGTGGCGGACGCCTGGTCGACGGCGCGCGCCAGCTCGGGCAGCGCGCCAGCGGTGGCGCTCTGCGCCCGCGCGGGCAGCTCGCGCGCCGCGTCCTGCGCGATACCGCGCAGCGCCTGGATGGTCTCGGAGTACGCCTCGTATGCGGCGCGTGCTCCGCGGGGGCCGGTGCGGGCCTCCCGCCGGGTCTGGGGGAGCGCTGCCAGCCGCGCCCGGACGCGGTCGGGGGCCGCGCCGCGGACCTTCGCGGCCTGCCGGTCCACGCGGGCGCGCAGGCTCGCGCCGGGCCCGTCGACGCGCGGTTCCGCGCCGTCCGGTCCCCCGCCGTCCGGCCCCCCGCCGTCCGGGCCGGTGTCCGCCAGCGCGGCGACCACGCTGTCGCGCTCATCGGCGAGGGAGTGCGAGAGCGCGATGGCCCGCCGGCCGAGCTCCGCGCGCTCCACGAGGTCCTGCGCCTCCTTGGTGTCGGCGGAGGCCGCGGCCAGGGTGGGCGCGCCCGCGGCGAGTACGGCCGCCGCGCACAGGGTGACGGAGACGAGCAGCCTGTTGCGCACCCGTGCGCGCCGCCCGGCGGGGGCTCCGGCGGTGGGCACGCCCGGTTTCCGAAGTCGCTTCTTCCGCACCCGTGCTCGCAATCTCGTCCCGCCTGCCCCGGGGAGCCCGGGTGGCACAGTCCAACGTGAGTGGCGGGGGGCTGTCCCCTGGTTCCCCCGCCGGGCCACGCGAAGGAGTGAACATCACTCAGGAGTCGTGGAACAACTCAGTGTTGCCAACGGATCGTGCATTGTTTGGCCATGGGTTGGAAATCCCTCGGACGTCCTGGCACCATGCCCGCCCGCAGATTCCCTGAGCAGTCCATTCCGGTCGAATCCGGGGCGTCACGGGGGCGGGGCGGCCACCGTACCGCGCCTGGTCCGTACCAGAGTTCCGGAGCGCGTGGGCGTCCGTACGCCGGGCCGCGTGCTCCGGCAGACTGCACCCATGCGCATTGATGTGACCACTGAGCCCGGTGATCCCCAACGGCCCAATGAGGACTATGTGTCCGTGGCTCTGCCCGCCTCGGGCGAGGGGGGTGCGCTGGTGGTGCTGGACGGCGTGACGCCGCCCCGGGAGGACGTCGGCTGTGTGCACGGCGTGCCGTGGTTCACGGCCCGGCTCGGCGGTGCGCTGCTCGAACTGTCCGGATCGCGGCGGGATATGACGCTGGCCGAGTGTCTCGCGGCGGCGGTCGTCCGCACTGCGGACGCACACCGCGCATCCTGTGATCTTTCTCATATCAGGACACCCCAGTCAACTGTGGTCGCCGCGCGGTGGGACGCGGAGCGCGTGGAGCACCTGGTGCTGTCGGACTCGGCGCTGCTGGTGGAGGACCCGGAGGGCGGCGTGCACCCCGTGCTGGACCGGCGGCTGGACGAACTCCCTCCCCGGGTGCGGGCGCTGCGGGACCGGGTGCGGGAGCTGCGCGCCGCAGGGGACGAGCGGGCCCCCGCACTGGCGGCCGCGCGGGAGGAGTACGTACGCGCGGTCGAGGGCCTGCGGAACGCGCCGGACGGCTCCGGCTTCTACACGGCCGCGGCGGATCCCGGGGTCGCGGAGCGCGCCGTCACCGGTACGCTTCCGCGCGCGCGGGTGCGGGCGCTGCTCGCCCTCACGGACGGCGCCACGCGCTGGACGGAGAGGTTCCGGCTCGGGGACTGGGCGGACCTCTTCGGGCTGGTCCGCAAGGAGGGGGCCGGTGCGCTCGTCGCGCGGGTGCGCGCGGAGGAGAGCGCCGAGGGGGGTTCCGCGGTGCGGGGTGGTAAGCGGCATGACGATGCGACGGTTGCCCTTGCCGAGCTCTGAGAGGGGGCGGGCGCCTGTCCGGGACCTGG
>NZ_JAAKZZ010000067.1 GCF_011045075.1 Streptomyces boncukensis | reverse complement strand
GCCTCCGGGTCGGTGCGCGGGGTGCGCCGTGCGCGGGTCGGAGGGGCGGGCCTGGGCATGAGTTCGATAAAAACATCCACAGGTAATGAGCGCAAGCCGTCCAGGACTGTTACTTGACGGTGTGCAGACGGGCGCCGCGCGGGCGCTGTGACCCGCCTCGGGGACATCCGGCGAAGTTTTTTTCGTGCACCGGGGGTGGATGGCGTCGTCGCAGGTCACACCGGATGATCGGGGAGTGGAGCGAAGTAATCCACAGCACTGTCCCCCGACTCGTGCACAGCTTTCCCCAGCTTTTCCACAGGCTGCGGGCGTCTGTCCACAGCCCCCTGTGGATTAGATGGTTGGCTGAACCCCGGGGCACGCCTACCGTAGTCCAGCGCCCGTCCCAGCTTCCCCTCGACTTCACCGCGGCACCGACGCGCCGTAACCGGAGCCGGGCGTCCCGATTTGTCAGAGCTGTGCCGTAAGACTGTGCCGTACGACGAGGGGGCACCGGCCGGGAGGAGGTGACGGGGTGACCCAGCAGCCCGAGCACGTCGAGGACCCCTGGATCGCCGATCTGGCCGCCTCCGAGGGCTTCCCGGTCGCAGCCCCGCGCGTCCCGGCCCGCGGCCCGCAGACGGAGCGGCACGACCGCGGCCCGGAGCGGGACGGCCCCGGCGGCCCGCAGGGCTCCGGCGGCGGCTTCGAGCGCGTCCCGCCGCAGGACCTGGAGGCGGAGAAGTCGGTGCTGGGCGGCATGCTGCTGTCCAAGGACGCCATCGCCGACGTGGTGGAGGTCCTCAAGGGCCACGACTTCTACCGCCCGGCGCACGAGACGGTGTACCAGGCGATCCTCGACCTCTACGCGAAGGGCGAGCCCGCCGACCCGATCACGATCACCGCCGAGCTGACCAGGCGCGGCGAGATCGGCCGCGTCGGCGGCCCCGGCTATGTCCAGTCCCTCGTCCAGGCGGTCCCCACGGCCGCCAACGCGGAGTACTACGCGGAGATCGTCCACGAGCGCGCGGTGCTGCGCCGGCTGGTCGAGGCGGGCACCCGCATCACCCAGATGGGATACGCGGCGGACGGCGACGTCGACGACATCGTCAACTCCGCGCAGGCCGAGATCTACGCCGTCACCGAGCAGCGCACCAGCGAGGACTACCTCCCGCTGGGCGACATCATGGAGGGCGCGCTCGACGAGATCGAGGCGATCGGCTCCCGCAGCGGCCAGATGACGGGCGTCCCCACCGGCTTCACCGACCTGGACTCCCTGACGAACGGGCTGCACCCCGGCCAGATGATCGTCATCGCGGCCAGGCCAGCAATGGGAAAATGCGTCAGAGCATCAACTGTGCTGGTCGAAGCCGGTTCGGGGGAACGCATCACGGTCGCGGACTTCGTGCGGCGCGGCCGGGCCGGTGAGGACCTTCGGGTGCACAGCCTCGCGGACGACTGGAAGCTGCGCGCCATCCGCCCGTCGGACTTCATCCCCAACGGGCGGCGCGCGGTGCTGCGGCTGACCACCCAGCTCGGCCGGTCGATCTCCGCGACCCCCAATCACCCCTTCCGTACCCTGCGGGGCTGGGTGCCCCTGGAGGAGCTGCGGCCCGGCGACCGGATCGCGGTCGCTCGCGAGCTGCCGTCGTCGCCCTCAGCGGAACTGCCCAGCGCGCTGGTGGCGCTGACCGGATACCTGCTGGGCGACGGCGCGCTGACGGGCTCGACCCCGCAGCTCACCGCCTTCTCCGCCGAGGTACGGGAGGACGCGGAGCGCTGGGCGTCGCATCTGCTGCTGCGCGCGCACCACGGAGTGTCCCGCGTCTGCACGCAGACCGATTGCCCGCGAGCGGACTCCGCGCACGAGCACCCGACCCGTCTGACGCTGTCCGCGGCCGCCCCCGGCGGAAACCCGCTCACTGCCCGCCTCTCCGAATGGGGCCTCATGGGGAAGGGCAGCCACGACAAGTTCGTGCCCGAGGATTTCTTCCGGCTTCCCGAGCAGCAGATCGCGCTCTTCCTGTCCCGGCTGTACGCCACTGATGGATGGGCTTGTGTCTCGAAGCCGGGGAACCAGCCCCAGGTCGGGTACTGCTCAGTCAGTGAACGGCTCGCACGCGACGTGGCGCATCTGCTCCTGCGGCTCGGTGTCGTCGCGAAGGTGGCCCGCAGGACTGTCGCGTACGAGGGCGAGCGGCGCCCCGCGTACCAGGTGCTGATTCACGATCTCGACCAGATCCGCACCTTCGCGGCCCGGGTCGGAATCTTCTCCAAGGAGCGGCAACTGGCCGAGGTTCTGGAGTCCTTCGGCGAACGGGCGGCCAAGCCGAATCTGGACCTGATCCCTGGTGAGGTCTGGGAGCTGATCAAAGCCGAGAAGGGCGACCTGAGCTGGGCGGACGTGAGTGCCCGCACCGGCAGGTCGCGCGGGCACAACTGGCACGTCGGCCAGCAGGTGAGCCGGCACCGGCTGCGTGAGCTGGGCAAGGCGCTCGGCTCCCGCCGTCTGACCGACATCGCGGACTCGGACGTCCAGTGGGACAGGATCGAGACGATCGTGCCGGACGGTGAGGACGAAGTCTTCGACCTCACCGTGGACGACACCCACAACTTCGTCGCGAACGACATCGTGGTCCACAACTCCACCCTGGCCCTGGACTTCGCCCGTGCCTGCTCCATCAGGAGCAATATGCCGAGCGTGATCTTCTCCCTGGAGATGGGGCGGAACGAGATCGCCATGCGGCTGCTGTCAGCCGAGGCGCGGGTGGCGCTGCACCATATGCGGTCCGGCTCCATGACGGACGAGGACTGGACCCGGCTGGCCCGCCAGATGCCGGGCGTCACCGACGCCCCGCTCTACATCGACGACTCGCCGAACCTGTCGATGATGGAGATCCGCGCCAAGTGCCGCCGCCTGAAGCAGCGGAACGACCTCCAGCTGATCGTCATCGACTACCTCCAGCTGATGCAGACGGGCGGCTCCCGCCGCCCCGAGAGCCGCCAGCAGGAGGTCTCGGAGATGTCCCGCAACCTCAAGCTCCTCGCGAAGGAGCTGGAGGTCCCGGTGATCGCGCTCTCCCAGCTCAACCGCGGCCCCGAGCAGCGGACGGACAAGAAGCCGATGGTGTCCGACCTGCGCGAGTCGGGCTGCGTCACGGCGAGTACGCGCGTGCTGCGCGCCGACACCGGCGCCGAAGTGACGATGGGTGAGCTGCTGGCGAGCGGCGAGCGCGATATTCCGGTGTGGTCGCTGGACGAGCAGCTCCGGCTCGTACCGCGGACGATGACGCATGTCTTCCCCAGCGGGGTGAAGGAGGTCTTCCGGCTGCGGCTGGCGTCCGGCAGGGAGGTCGAGGCCACAGCCAACCACCCCTTCCTCACCTACGACGGCTGGAAGCCGCTCGGAGAGCTCGCGGCGGGGTCCCGTGTGGCGGTCCCGCGACGTCTCGATGCCCCCGCGAGGACGCAGGCGTGGCCGGAGCCCGAGGTGGTGATGCTGGCGCACATGCTCGGCGACGGATGTGCGGCTCCGCGTCAGCCGGTGCACTACACGAGCAACGACGAGGCAAACCTGTGCGCGGTCGAAGAAGCAGCCGCGCACTTCGGGATCACTCCGCGCCGCGAGCAGCAGCAGAGCTGGTGGCACGTCCACCTTCCGGCGCCGTACCAGCTCACGCACGGCCGTCGGAATCCGGTCGCCGCATGGCTCGACGGCTTCGGTCTGTACGGCAAGCGCGCGCATGAGAAGTTCCTGCCGCAGGAGCTTTTCTCGCTGCCGGATGAGCAGGTCAGGCTCTTCCTGAGGCACTTGTGGGCGACGGACGGCTCGGTGACTGTGTCCAAGTCGGGTGCGGTGCGTGTCTCCTACGCGACGGCCAGCGAGCGGCTTGCGCGGGATCTTCAGCTGCTGCTGCTGCGGGTGAACGTCCGGGCCCGGCTGCGGGCCGTGGGGAACACCAAGGGACGTCCAGGGTGGACCGTGGACGTCTGTGGTGCGGAGGACCAGCGAGACTTTCTTACGAGGGTTGGAGTGCACGGTCGCCGTGGTGCGCATGCCCAATCAGCCTTGGCCCGGCTGACTGAGGTCCGGGGTGCGGGCCGCTTTGACGTGATCCCCTCAGCGGTTCGGGGGCGAGTGCGCCAAGTGATGGCGGAGCGTGACCTGACGCGGGAGCGCGTGCGAGTGCCCTCCGGAGCACGCAGCAGCGGAGACCTGAAGCACACGTCGAACCCGACGCGAACGCGCATCGGCGCGATTGCCGAGGTTATTCACGATTCGCAGTTGCAGCTCATCGCTTCCAACGATGTCTTCTGGGATGAAGTTGTCTCCATTGAGAGCGTCGGTGAGCAGCGAGTTTATGACGCCACCGTACGTGGAACGCATAACTTCGTAGCAAACGGTATTAATTTGCACAATAGTATTGAGCAAGATGCCGACATGGTGATCCTGCTGCACCGCGAGGACGCGTACGAGAAGGAGTCCCCGCGCGCCGGCGAGGCCGACCTCATCGTCGCCAAGCACCGCAACGGCCCGACGGCCACCATCACCGTCGCCTTCCAGGGCCACTACTCACGCTTCGTGGACATGGCGCAGACGTAGGCAGTTCGAGGACGACCGGCCGATGGGTGGTGGCCCGGCCATGCCTGCCACGCCTCGGTCTGCACGCCAGAACCCGGGCTGCGGTGCTGGTGCCGGCGTGCACGTAGTGTCAGCGGTAGAGATCGGTCTGGCCGTTCGACGCGGTCAGGCCACCATCGACGGCGATGTGCGCGCCGTTGACGTACGAGGCGCCGAAGCCGGCGAGGAACGCCACGACAGCGGCCACCTCGGCGGGATCGCCGGGCCGGCCCATGGGCACCCGGTCGTCGAACCGGTCGCGCAGCGGGGTGCCTTCGGCGAGCGCTGTCCGGATCGCCTCGTGGCTGGTCGTCACACCGGGATGGACCGCGTTGACCCGGATCTCCCGGCCGTGGTCGAGGGCCATCGCATTGGTCAGATTGGCCACCGCCCCCTTGGCCGCGTTGTAGGTGGCCTGCGACCAGTCACCGCGTACGCCACCAACGGATCCGATGTTGACGATGCACCCGCCGACCGTACGCAGGTGGGGCAGGGCGGCGCGGGAAGCGAAGAACAGGCCGTCGACGTTCACGCTCATCATGGCGCGATAGGCGTCCTCGCTCGTGCTCTCCACGGTGCCCGGCTGCGCCAGCCCCGCGTTATTGACGAGGACGTCCAGACGCCCGTACCGCTCGGCCACCACGTCCATGAGTGCGGTGATGGCGGCCAGGTCGGAGACGTCGCCGACCCACGGGTGCATGTCGCCCCCGTCCGGACCGCGCTCGATGGCCCGGCGCAAGGTCGATTCGGTACGACCCACCAGTACGGTGGTATATCCGTCGGCGGCGAAGCGGTGCGCGATATGGACGCCGAGGCCGCCTCCGGCACCGGTGATCACGGCCACGCGGCCGTTCTGCTTGCGGTTGTCGTGCTGGTGGTCGGACTGCTCGTTCATCACGTCCTCCTGATCTGCGGGTGCTCCGCACACTAGGAAGATCACGGAAGTCTCGGCATGCACCAGGGCGACAACCGATTGGAACATCGGCGACACACATCCGGGAAGCAGAACCATAGGAATATGGACGACAGGACCGCATCCTTCTCACTCGACTCACGCCGTGCGGCCACCACCGGCCTGGACGACTACGAGCGGAGCTGGCGCGCCCACGTCGGAGACGAGTTCCCTCTCCCCCGGTTCAGCGCGGCGACCGCGGCCGATTTCCGGGTGCGCTTCCGTGCCGCCCGGGTACACGACGTGGCCATCACCACCGTGGACGGGGCGTCGGCGGCACAGACGGCGGACGGGCCGGCTCAGGACACCGATCACGTCCGCCTGTGGCTGGTGCACAGCGGAGCCTGGGCGCTGGGCAGCAGGCGAAACAGCGTGGAGCACACCGTGGTGGCGGGAGGCTTCCTGCTGCGGCACGCCGCGGGGATGCCGCACTTCGCGCTCCCGCCCCACACGAGAGCGCGGTGCATCGTGCTGCCCGCCGCCCCCTTCTCCCTGTCACTCGCCGGCCGCGGAGTTACCGGCCACGCCGACGCCGCCGAGGTACGCCTCCTGGTGGCGCACGCCACCATGGTGGAGGAGGTGCTGCCCGATCTGAGCCCGGCCGGTGTCCGGGCCGCACGGGACACGCTGGTCGAGTTGGCCACCGCGGTGGCGCACCGCGGCTTCGACGATGTGAACACCCGCCTCGCTCCGGCCCTCACCCAGGCGGCCAAGAACCTCGCGGAGCAGCGGCTCACCGAAGCCGATCTCTCGTCGGCGATGCTGGCCCGGGAACTGAACGTTTCCGTGCGTACTCTGCAGCGCGCGTTCGCGGCCGGCGGGGAATCGGTGACCGCCTACATCCGGGAAAGGCGCCTGGAGTCGGCCAGGCAGGCGCTGTCGGCGTCTCGATTGATCGTCTCGGAGATCGCCGCGCACTGGCAGTTCGCCGACAGCAGCCACTTCAGCCGCGCCTTCAAGCAGCGCTACGGGCTCACACCCACCGAGTACGCCCGGCAGAACTCCTGATCAGGAGGTCCGGCGGGTCAGTTGTGGGGCCGACATGGCGGTCACCATGGCCCCGGGCATCCTTCAAAAGCTGCTCAGCGCCTCGTCTCGTACCTGGTCAGGACCACGCCGCCGGGAAACGTCCGCGTCTCCACCAGGTTCAGGTTCACCCAGCTGTCCAGCGCGGTGAAGAACGGCGTGCCGCCGCCCACCAGGACCGGATGGGCGACGACCACGTACTCGTCGATCAGCCCGGCGCGCATGGCCGCCCCGGCAAGCGTTGCGCCGCCGATGTGCATGGGGCCGCCGTCCTCGGCCTTGAGCCGGGTGATCTCGGCGATCGCGTCGCCGGTGACCAGGCGGGTGTTCCAGTCGACCTTGTCGATCGTCGAGGAGAACACCACCTTCGGAGTGTCCCGCCAGTTCCGTGCGAACTCGATCTCCGCCGGGGTGGCGTCGGGCTGCTGGTCGCCGGTCGGCCAGTAGGAGCTCATCGTCTCCCACAGCTTGCGCCCGTACAGCGACAGGCCACTCTCCTGCTCGTGGCCGAGCCACCACTGGAACAGCTCGGCGTTCGGCGGTCCGCTCCAGCCGATGTCGTCGCCGGTCGCGGCGATGTAGCCGTCCAGGGTCAGGTTCATGCCGTAGATCAGTTTCCGCATGGCCCCGCCTTCCGTCCGTGGGTGTCCGGCGTGTAGACCAGCGTGGCGCGGGAATCTCATCGGTGCGCGATCTGGGCTCGCCGGTGGTCCGCCGACCGTCCCGGAGCGGATCGACGCCTTCACCACCCAGGTCCTCCCCGCCACCGACCAGCACAGTCGGCCAGTAGGCTCGTGTCCGTGGGTGCGCTCTTACCGTTCCTGATCTTGATCGGCGGCCTCGCCGCTGTCCTGGGGTTCTTTGCGTGGCTGGCCGCGCGTATGCGTCGTCGGGGCCTTGCGGGCGGGGCCATGAGCGCCGCCCTGGCCTCCTACGAAGAGGCGTTCCGCGTCACCGCTCACGAGTCTCACGTTGAGATCCGGGCCCAAGCAGAACGCAAGGCGCCGATCCTGTCGCCGGACGATCACTGGGGACGCAGCCCCGGCGAAGCCGGCCAGGCCGGCGCAGGGGACCATCGTCCACGTCGGCCGGGCCCCCGCCGCTCCCGTCGGGGCCTTGGCCGATGGGTCGGCCGTCTGAGGTCCGGTCAGGCCGTCAAACGGGCCAGGGGACGAGAACGAGCGCGAAGGAACGCCGAGCCGGGACAGGACCCGCCTTTGGGAGAGGACCTCTAACCCTTTCGGGCGGCGGTGACTCTGGTCCGGTCCCGCGCCTCGGACTCCTGGAATTCCACGACGGCCGCGCCGTGTTCGTGCGCCCACTCCGTCAGCACGGCGATCGGCTCCACCAGGGTCCGGCCCAGGTCTGTCAGGACGTACTCGATCTTCCCGGCATCGGTGTGGCGGTCGACCAGGCCGTATCCCTGCAGCCGTCGCAGTGTCTGGGTCAGCACCTTCCGTGAGATTCCGCCGATCTGGTCGACCAGCTCGCCGTGTCTGCACGGTTCCCGGCTCAGCGCGAACAGCACGACCACCGCCCACTTGTCGGCGATGATCTCGATCGCCAGGCGAGCCGGGCAGTCGGCGAGGAAGACGCTGCCGGAGTACTCACGCATGCCCCGACGATAGCCCGCTGCCAGGAACCTGGCGGTACCTGCCGCCTCACTAGCGTCCACAGCGGAAGCCACTGAGGAGGGGAGCCGGATGAGGGCGACGAGGGCAGAGATCGAATGGCCGGGCGGGCGGAAGGTCGCCGCGCTGGTCACCGTCGCGGTGGAGCTGTGGTCACCGGGGCACTGGCCCGCCTACGCGCCGATGGCCGCGGCGTGGCCGCTGTCCGGCACGTCCGGCATCGACGACACGCACAGCACCTCCTGGGCGGACTACGGCGTCACCACCGGCATCTGGCGGCTGCTCGACATCCTCGGTGACCTGCCCGCCACCGTCGGCGTCAACGGGCTGGTGGCCGAGCGGCACCCCGAGGCCGTCATGGCCGTGCACGAGGCGGGTCACGAGATCGCCGCACACTCCTGGGCCCAGGACGTGGTGCCCGCACGGCTCGATGCCGATGCCGAACGGGCCAATATCCGTCGCTGCACCGACATCCTTCGCCGGGTCACCGGCGTGCGCCCGACGGGGTGGATGAGCCCACGCGCCACCGGTTCGAGGCACACGGCCGACCTGCTCGCCGAGGCCGGCTACCGCTGGACCGGCGACCACAGCGACCACGACCTCCCGCAGGTCCTGTCCACCGCTCACGGCCCTCTGGTCTCCCTCATGCACAGCGACCACTCCGACGTCCGCGACGCCGCGGCCGGCCCGTACGTCTACCGCGACCTGCACCGTGAGCTACTGGACCAGCTGCTCGCCGCCCCCGGTCCCGGCGTCTTCCGCCTGACCGTCCACGCCCACGTCGCAGGCCGGCCGCCGCTGGCGGGCATGGTCGGGCAGATCCTCGATCACCTCCGTGAGTCCGGCGACGTCTGGGTCGCCACCCACGCCCAGGCGGCCGAACACGTCCTGACACACCAGGGAAGCCAGGGAAGAACGCCATGACCCACGTCCTCGTCGTCGGCGGCACCGGGGCCATGGGCCGCCACGTGATCCGGCACCTGCTGGCCACCACCGACACCGCCGTCACCACCGTCACCGTCCCCACCCGCCACCCCGAATCCGCCCACGCCGCCGAGCTCGCCGCCACCGCACCCGACCGGGTGCGGCTGGTCCACTCCGACCCGGCGGCCCTCGACGAGGCCCTGATCGGGCAGGCCGACCGCGTGTTCGCCAACACCGACTTCTTCGCGACGGGCAGCGCCGTGGGTGAGTACCAGCAGGGGCTGCGCCTGCTGGCCGCCGCTGAGCGGGCCGGCGTGGAGCGTTTCATCTGGTCCTCGCTGGACAGCGCGGTGTCCCTGACCGGCCGCCCCGTCCCGCACTTCGACAGCAAAGCCGCCGTCGCCGCCCACATCGGGCTGATGCGCTCGGAGGAAATGCTCCGCAAGGAGACCGGCGGCTGGTACACGGACCACGTCTCGGTACTGACCACCGCGCCGTACTTCGAGAACCTGCGCGACCGGCTCACCCCCCGGCCGGACGGCCGGGGCGGCCTGACCTTCAAGCTCCCCCTCGGCGCCGCCCGCTACCCGCTCGTCGCCCTCGACGACATCGCCTGGTTCGCCCGCCATATGTTCGACAACTGGCACTCCTGGGGCGCCCGCGACCTCGCGGTGATCGGCGACAGCCTCACCGGCGACGAGATCGCCGCCACCTTCACCCAGGTCACAGGCGTCCCCAGCAGCTACCTCCCGATGCCGCACGACGACCTGCGCACCGCCGTCCCCGACTTCAGCCACGACTACGCCGCGATGTTCCAGTTCTTCGCCGACCGCGACCTCTACACCCAGGACCGGGACATCGCCCTCCTGCGCCGCCTGCACCCCGACCTGATGACCTTCAAGGACTGGCTGCACCGCACCGGGTGGACGGGATGACCACCCACCACGTCGGGGAGGGCGACGCGTTCTGCTTCCTCGACGGCGCTGCCCGGACCGCGGATCCGTCAGCAGGGTCAGGAGGCGGACGGGGTGAGGGCGGTGCGGTCGAACGGGCCGCTGTGCTCGGCGGCGTACGCGATCGCGTCGTTGACGGCGTCGAGCGGGAAGGACCGGACATGTTCGGGGGCGAGGTCCAGGGCGCCCGAGGCGAGGAGCCGGATGATGCCGGCGTTCGCGGTGCGCGGGAACATCCACTGTCCGCGCACGGTGATCGAGTTGCGCATGATCCAGGGGTAGGGGAGCGCGAGGTCGTCGCCGCCGAGCATGCCGACGCCGCCCATGAGGACGATGCGGCCGTACTCGCGCACGGTCATGGCCGCCGCGCGCGTCACCGAGCTGGGTGCGCTGGGTGGGAGCAGGTCGATCGCCATGTCGATCGGCCCGTCGGCCGCCGCTGATATCGCCGCGCGGTCGGCGGCCTCGTCCCCGGTCAGCCGGACGGGGCGCGCGCGTGGTCCGAACCGGTCCGCGAGGAGGTCGAGCACCGCCTGGTTCCGGCCCGGGGCCACCACCCGGCCCGCCCCCATCGCGAGCGCCACCGCGACGGCGCTGCTGCCGAGGTTCCCGGTGGCCCCGCTGACCAGCAGTGTCTCGCCGGCCTCCAGCCGGCCGGCCAGCAGTCCGCCGTAGGGGATGAGGTGCACGCCGAGTGCGGCCCAGCGGGCCGGGTCGTCCTCGGCCGCGGGGGGCAGGGGAAAGACGTTCTCCGTGGGGACCCGCAGCAGCTCGGCGAACGGCCCGTCGTGCAGGTACTGGGCGAGCTTCGCGCCGCCGTCGCCGCGGGAGCTCCAGCCCTGGAGCGCGATGTCGGGTGTCAGCGCGTCGTCGCGGGAGCGCACCGTGGGGTCGCACCACACCAGGTCGCCGGCGCGCAGCCGGGTGGCGTCCGGGCCGGTGTGGACGACCCGCCCGATGCCGCCGGTGCCGGGCACGACGGGCGGTACGAGGGGGTAGTTGCGCCGGCCGCTGAAGACCTCGGCCGCGTACGGCAGCACACCGGCGGCGAGCACGTCGACCAGCACCTCCCCGCCCTGGGCCGCCGGTGTTGCCACGTGCTGCACGGTGAGCGGAGCACCGAACTTCGTCAGAACCGCTGCTCGCATGGGATGGCCTCGCTTTCGTCCGGGTTCGCCGGAATCGACGCTAGGCGCCCGGCAGGCATGCGGGAAGCGACAGTCCGGCATGGGTGGTATGCGTAGGACGCATGGACATCTCCAGTGCGGGCCTGCGGGTCCTTCGGCAGATCGCGGAGTCGGGCAGCTTCACCGCGGCGGCCGTCCGGCTGGGCTATACGCAGTCGGCGATTTCGCGCCAGGCCGCCGCCCTCGAACGGAGCGCGGGCGCCGAGCTGTTCGAGCGCCGCCCGGACGGGGTGCGGCTCACCCCCGCGGGGCTGGCCCTGTTGCGGCACGCCCGTACGATCCTGGACGCCGTCGCGGCGGCCGAGCGTGATCTCACCGGCACCGCCCAGCGGACCGAGATCGTGCGGCTCGGAGCCATTCCGAGCGCGGGAGCGGTGATCCTGCCCGCCGTGCTCGGACGGCTCGCCGCCACCGACCCGCAGATCACGGTCACGACGCGGGAGGGCACCACGCCGGCGCTGATCCGGGCGCTGCGCGCGGGGTCGATCGATCTCGCCGTGCTGACGTCGCGACCGCCCCACCGGCTCTCGGACGGCGAGGCGCCGCGTCTGCATGTCGAGACCGTCCAGGACACCGAGCTGGTCGTGGCGGCTTCCGCGACCGGAGCGTTCACCGGCCGCTCCGCGGTGAGCGTCGACGAGCTGACCGGCGCCGGGTGGATCGCCACCCCGTCGTCCGGCTCGGAGCCGCTGCTCGGCGTCTGGCCGGGCCTGCCCGGACGGCCGCGCGTCGTCCACTCCGCGCGCGACTGGCTGACGAAGCTCCAGCTGGTCGCCGGCGGTTTCGGTGTGACGACGGTGTCGTCGTGGATTCTGCCGGCGCTGCCGCCCGGGGTGAGCCTGCTGCGCGTCGAGGGCGCCCCTCCCGAGGTCCGCCGGGTCCTCGTGGCGCGGCTGCCCGGCCGCCCCGCCCCGGCGATCACGGCCGTCTCCCGGGCGATGACCTCGTTCCGGCCCGAGGAGGAGGCGCCCGACGGCCTGTAGTGCGTAGGCACTAGGACGTGTGAGGCGCTGGTCCGGGCGCACCAAGGGAAGACGGCGGCGGGAGACGATGTCCGGCCGGGCGCCGGAAGGAACTGTGGGAGACGCATGAATCCCGTCTCTTTCCCCTGCTTCGCAGCGTCTGGAGTGATCTACAGGTGGCCACAATTCTCTACCGGATCGGACGGTGGGCCTTCCGGCGACGCCGTCTCGTGGGCGGCCTGTGGCTGGGCGCCCTGGTACTCGCCGTCGTCGCCGCCGGAGCGGCGCCGGAGGGCGAGGAAGAAGACATCTCCATGCCCGGCACCGAGTCGCAGAAGGCGTTCGACCTGCTGGACGAGCGCTTCCCCGACAGCAACTCCCAGGGTGCCGAGGCCCGCCTGGTGTTCCAGGCCCCGGACGGGCAGCGGGTGACGGCCAAGGAGCACAAGGCGGCCGTCGAGAAGACGCTCAACTCGCTGGACGGGGGCGACCAGGTCGAATCGGCCACCGACCCCTACAAGACCGACGCCGTCAGCAAGGACGGCACCATCGCCTACTCGACCGTCACGTACACCGCGGACGCCGTCGACCTGGAAGACTCGACGAAGAGCGCCCTGGAGGGCGCAGCGGACAAGGCCAGGGACGCGGGGCTGACCGTGGAGATCGGCGGCTCGGCCCTGGACACGGAGGAGGAACCGGGCGGCACAACGGAGATCATCGGCGTGGCGGTGGCCGCGGTGGTGCTGGTCCTCGCCCTCGGCTCCGTGGTCGCGGCCGGACTGTCGCTGATGACCGCCATCGTGGGTGTGGTCATCGCCTTCGGCCTGGTCACCGCGCTGTCCGCGCCGCTGGGTCTGACGAGCACCGTCGCCATCCTGGCGCTGATGCTGGGGCTGGCCGTCGGCATCGACTACGCCCTGTTCATCACCTCCCGCTTCCGCGACGAGCGCGCTCAGGGCCGCGACCCGGAGGACGCCGCGGGGCGGGCCGTGGGCACGGCCGGATCCGCCGTCGTCTTCGCCGGCGCGACCGTGTTCATCGCCCTGGTCGGGCTGGGGGTCGTCGGCATCCCCGAGCTCACCAAGATCGGCATGGGCGGCGCGGGCGCCGTGGCCCTCGCCGTGCTCGTCGCGCTGACCCTGGTCCCCGCGCTGTTCGGCTTCTTCGGCCGGCGGGTGCTGCCCCGCAAGCTCCGCAAGGCCGCAGGGCCGGGGAGCGAGGGCCTGCAGCCGGCGCCCGCCGCGGCCGGCAAGCCGGGGCTCGGCACCCGCTGGGCGCGGTTCGTGCTGCGCCGCCCGGTGGCCGTGCTGCTGGTCGCCGGACTCGGTCTCGGCGCCGTCGCCGTACCGGCCCTGAGCCTCGAACTCGGGCTGCCCGGGGACGAGTCGAAGTCGGTGGAGACCACCGAGCGCCGCGCCTACGACCTGCTGTCCGACGGCTTCGGCCCCGGCTTCAACGGGCCGTTGACCGTGGTCGTGGACACGTCGGACTCCGGGAAGACTCAGGCCACCACGGACCAGGTCGTCAAGACCCTGCGGGGCATGGACGGGGTCGCGTCGGTCGGTGATCCGGCGCTCAGCGAGAACAAGGACACGGCCATCCTCAGCGCCGTCCCCGAGACCGCGCCGACCAGCAGCGAGACCAAGGACCTGGTGAACGACATCCGGGACGAGGTCTCCGGCATCGAGGCGGAGACGGGCGCCGGCGTCCTGGTGACCGGCACCACCGCGATGAACATCGACATCTCCGAAGCCATGTCCGACGCGCTCCTGCCCTATCTGACCGTGGTCATCGGCCTGGCGGTGCTCCTGCTGCTGGTGGTCTTCCGCTCGGTCCTGGTCCCGATCAAGGCCGCGCTCGGCTTCCTGCTGTCGGTGGCCGGCGCCTTCGGCGTCCTCGTCGCCGTCTTCCAGTGGGGCTGGCTGGCGGACACGCTCGGCATCGAGACGACCGGACCTGTCATGTCGCTGATGCCGATCCTCGTCATCGGCATCGTGTTCGGCCTCGCCATGGACTACGAGGTCTTCCTCGTCAGCCGGATGCGGGAGGCGTACGTCCACGGAGCGTCCCCCGAGGAGGCCGTCGTGAGCGGCTTCCGGCACAGCGGACGCGTGGTGGCCGCGGCGGCGGTCATCATGGTCAGCGTGTTCGCCGGGTTCATCGGGATGACCACCACCACCATCCAGACGCTGGGCGTCGGCCTGGCCTCCGCCGTCGCCTTCGACGCCTTCGTGGTCCGGATGATGATCGTGCCCGCGGTCCTGGCCCTGCTCGGCCACCGGGCCTGGTGGCTGCCCCGTATCCTGGACCGCGTGCTGCCGAATGTGGACATCGAGGGCGAGAAACTGAACACGCACATCCCGGCACCCGTGGCTGAGCCGGACCCGGCGGCGCCGCCGCTCCTCGTCGGCCGGCACCGGCGCTGAACCCGCCATGGCACACACAGGTGGCGGTGGCCCGCGGCCGCACGGCACGTGGTGGCGGGAGGGAGCGGTCATGGCGACGGCGTTCGCCCTCTGCCTGCTCGGCGGCGCGCTGCAGGACGACGGCAGCGCGCTGTCACCGCCGCCTGTCGCCGCCTACGCCATCGCCCTGGTGTCCTGTGCCGTGCTGCCGGCGCGGCACAGGGCGCCCCTGGCCGCCATGGCGGTCACGGCCGCGAGCGGCGTGCTGGTGCCGCTCTTCGGTCTCCTGCTGAGCCCGCTCATCGTGGCCCCCGCCGTCATCACCGCCTACTCGCTCACCGTGCGCACCGAGCGGCACGCGGCGATCGCGGTGTGGTTCACCTCCGCGGCGCTGCTGGTCGCCTTCACCCCGGTGTTCGGGGCCCTCTCGTGGAAGGACGCGAGCAGGATGGGAGCGGTGGCGGCGTTCCCGCTCGCGGCCGGCGTCGTCGGCCACGCGGTGCGGAACCGGCGGGCCTATCTGGCGGGCGTGGAGGAGCGGGCCCGGCGGGCCGAGCAGAACCGGGACAGGGAGGCGCGCCGGCGGGTGGCCGAGGAGCGGTTGCGCATCGCCAGGGAGCTGCACGACCTCGTGGCCCATCAGATCACCCTGGCCAACGCGCAGGCCACGGTCGCGGCCCACCTCTTCGACGCCCGCCCGGAGCAGACCCGCAAGAGTCTGAACGAGCTCGTGGAGACCACCGGCAGCGCCCTCGACGACCTGCGGGCCACGGTCGGCCTGCTGCGCCAGTCCGGGGACTCGGACGAGCCCGCCGACCCGGCGCCCGGCCTGGACCGGCTTCCCACGCTCCTGGAGAACTTCCGCCGTGCCGGACTGGAGGTGTCGGTGCAGCAGGAGGGCACGGTCAGGGCGCTGCCGCCGGGAGTCGACCTCACCGCCTACCGCATCATCCAGGAGGCCCTGACGAATGTGACCAAGCACGCCGGGGGCGGCAGCGCCCGGGTGGGCTTCGCCTGGAACCGCGACAGTGTGGCCATCACCATCGCCGACGACGGTGGGAGCGCCCGTACGGCGCCGCCCGCGTCCCCGGCAGGGGGCGGGTACACGGCGCCGGAACGCCAGCCGGGTTATGGTCTGATCGGGATGCGGGAACGCGCCACTGCGGTGGGGGGACACCTCTCCGCTGGCAGCCGCCCGGAGGGCGGCTTCCTCGTCTCCGCCCAGCTGCCCTTCTCGCCCGCCAAGGACGCCAAGGACGTCCAGGACGCCAAGGACGCCAAGAACGCCAAGAACGCCAAGAGCACGGCGCGGGAGGCGGACGGAGCGGCGGCCGGCGAGGGGCGGACGGGCGATGGATGACTGACGGGTGACGGAGAGGATGGGGAGGCGCCGTGACGCTCCGGGTGCTGCTCGCCGACGATCAGGCCCTGCTGCGCGGTGCCTTCCGGATGCTTCTCGACTCCGCTGACGACATCACCGTGGTCGGCGAGGCCGGCGACGGCAGGGAGGCGGTGCGGCTCGTCCGCCAACTGCGCCCGGATGTGGTGGTCATGGACATCCGGATGCCTGAGGTGGACGGCCTCACCGCCACGTCGGAGATCTGCGCGGACCCGGAGCTGCGGGACAGCCGCATTCTGATCCTCACCACGTACGAGACCGACGAGTATGTCGCCCAGGCGCTGCGCGCGGGGGCGGGCGGCTTCATCGGCAAGGGCATCGGAGCCGAGGAGCTGCTGGACGCCGTGCGTACGATCGCCGACGGCGACACGCTGCTGTCGCCCGCCGCGACCCGCTCCCTGGTCGCCCGCTTCCTGGCGACGCCGGCCGAAGCGCCGCCGCGCCGCGCCGAACAGCTCGCCGTGCTCACCCCGCGCGAGCGCGAGATGGTGACCCTGGTCGCGACCGGCCTGTCCAACCAGGAGATCGCCGAACGGATGTTCCTCAGTCCCTTCACGGTCCGCGCCCATGTGCAGCGCGCCATGACGAAACTGGAGGCCCGCGACCGGGCGCAGCTCGTCGTCATCGCCTACCGGACGGGCCTGGCCCAGGCCACCCACGACGGCGGCACCGACCGCCTGCCGTAGTCCGGCGGATCCGGGCCGGGGCACGGTTGTCACGGCAGGCGGGCGAACTCGGGCAGGGTGAGGGCCGAGTGGGCCGGCTGTGCGGGCGCGGAGGGCAGGGTGGCGAGGTTCCGCAGCATGGCGTTGCGTCGCTCCAGGTCCGCTGCCGTGGTGGGGAAGAGCCTGGCCGAGCCGTTGTCGACCAGCGCCTGGTTCATGGCCACGAACGGGCGGACGCCGCTTTCGTAGGCGGCGAAGGCCGCGGTGTGGTCCCGGTGCGTGGCCAGCGCGTTGGCGAGCATGTAGGCACCGGCCAGCGCGAGGCTCGAACCCTGCCCGGTGAGGAACGAGGGCGCGTACGCGGCGTCGCCGACGAGCGCCACGCGTCCGCTGGACCAGCGGGGCATGCGGATCTGGCCGGCCGTGTCGAGGAACAGGTCATCCGCTTCGCGCATGGCGCGGACGATGCGGGGGACTTCCCATCCCGCGTCCGCGAAGACCGCGGCGACCAGGTCCTGTTGCGCCTCGGGGTTCCGGAGGGCGTCGGACGGCGGTTCCGGCTGGTGGAAGTTCAAGAAGGCGTGCAGCTCGTCATGGTCGCCGACGGCGTAGAGGGCCGCGGCCCTCCCCGGGGTGTTCCACAGCACGAGCTCGCGGGAGAGCCCGAGGGTGTTCGGCAGGGTGAAGATGGCGAAGCAGTAGCCGAGGTGGCGGTGGAACTGTTCCTCGGGGCCGAAGAGGGACTCCCGGGTGTGCGAGTGCATGCCGTCGGCGCCGACCACCAGGTCGAACGTGCGCTGTCGCCCGCTGTGGAACGCGACGTCGGCCCCTCCCCCCGGCCCGGACTGGTCGAGCGCCGCGATGGAGTCGTCGAACAGTAACTCCACGTCGTCGCGGACCAGCGCGTGCAGGAGCGCGGCCAGATCCCCGCGGCGTACCTCCAGGTCCTGTCCCTCGACACTGCCGACGACGGCGCACGGGCTGAGCGCGGCCACGGTGCCGCCGTCGGCGTCGAGGAAGGTGCAGCGGCGCGAGTCGATGTGCGCGTCCCGCAGGTGCGGCAGTATCCCCATCCGCCGGACCACCTCGATCGCGGTACCGCGGATGTCGACCGGATAGCCGCCGGCGCGCAGCGCGCCGGCCTTCTCCACCACGGTGACCGCCCATCCGGACCGGTGCAGCCAGTACGCCAGCGCGGGTCCGGCGATGCTGGCCCCGGAGATCAGAACCCGGCGCCTCGCGGTAGGTGTCATGTCTGGGCTCCCTTCTTCGTGAAACGGACGGCGAGCAGGGCCAGTGCGGCGACCAGGCCGGCGACGGCGAAGCCGGTGGCGAAGGCCGACTCGGCCGGCAGGCCGGTCTCCGGGACGGCCCCGGCGTCGAGGATCGCGCCGCCGACCTGGACGCCCAGGGCGACGCCGATCACGCGGGTCACCACGAGCAGGCTGGTGGCGATGCCGGTGTCCCGGGTCTCGACGCCGGTGGCGGTGTTGGCGAGCAGCGCGGTGGTGCCGATGCCCGCGCCGATCGCGGTCAGCGCCTTCGCGAGGACGAGATGCCACTCCGCGCTGTGCTGGGAGGCCAGGGCGAGCAGCGCGGCCGCCGTGACGACGGCGCCCGCGACGACCACGGCACGCGGACCGAATCGCCGCGCCGCGACGCCGCCGACCGAGTCGCTCGCCGCCCCGGCGATGGCGCCGGGCAGCAGGAGCAGTCCGATGTCGGTGGTGCTGACGCCGAAGCCGTACCCGTCGGCGGATACCGCGAACAGCTGCGGGAGCAGAAAGGTCACCATCCCGAAGCTGGTGGTGATGACGAGGGTGAGCACGCACGCGTGCCACATCGCGGGCCGTGCCAGCATGCGCAGGTCGACCATCGGGGAGACGGCCCGGCGCTCGACGGCGACCCATCCGGTCGCGAGGCCGGCCACGGCCACGGCGATGGCGCCGACCGCGAGCGGCGGCAGGTCGGCGCTCGTCACCCGCACGAGTCCGACCATGAACGTGAGCAGGGTGCCGCTGAGCAGCAGTACGCCGGGCCAGTCGATCCTGTGGTCCGAGGGGACCGGCGGATCGTGCGGCAGCAGCCGGGCCACGACCAGCGTCATCGCGATGACCGCGACCGTCGGCAGCGCGAACATCCAGTGCCAGGACAGTCCGTCCGCGATCGGCCCGGCGATCAGCGTGCCCACGATGCCGCCGCCCGTGAACAGCGCGGTGACCACCCCGATCGCCAGGTGCGACTCCCCGGCCGGGAGGTGTTTGCGCACCAGGATGAAGGAGAGGGGCAGCGCACCCACCATGACGCCCTGCAGCACCTGGCCGAGTAGCAGCACCGGCAGGTTCGGCGCCAGGCTGGCCAGCAGCCCGCCGGCCGCGACCACGGCCATCAGCCGGATCAGCACCCGCTTCCCGCCGTAGCGGTCGCCGAGCTTGCCTGCGACGGGTGCGACGACCGCGCCGGTGATGAGCAGGGTGTTGGCGACCAGGGCCCCTTCTCCGGGACTGACCCCGAGCTCGCGTTGCAGCAGCGGGAGCGCGGGCTCCACCACTGTCTGCAGGGTGCCGAGCGCGAGTGCTAAAATACCTAAGGCGCCGATGGACAGCCTTCGGATGCGGACCCGGGAAACCACGGCTTGGGACATGCTGTCCCCTTCGTCGTCGGCTGGAACGCGCGGGATTCACAGGCCCCCAGATTCACTTCAGGCGCTCCGCCCGGCATCGTCTCTCGCCACCGTCTTCCCCTGGTGCGTTCGGACCAGCTCCTGCGTCTGTCCTGGTGCCTACGCACTACGGGGCGGCCCCGACCTCGGTCGGGACCGCCCCGTTCGCCTGTCGCTGCGGCTAAGGTGGGCCGATGTCGTCGATCAAACAGTTCCAAGTCACTTTCGACTGCGCGGAGCCCGAGCGCGTCGCGCGCTTCTGGTGCGAGGTGCTGGGGTACGTCGTACCGCCGCCCCCGGAGGGGTTCGCCACGTGGGACGACTTCGACCGCTCGCTCCCGGCCGAGGAGCAGGGTTCGGCGTTCGCCTGCGTCGACCCCTCGGGTGTGGGACCGCGGCTGTTCTTCCAGCGCGTTCCGGAGGGCAAGACCGTCAAGAACCGGCTGCACCTCGATGTGCGGGTGGGCACCGGACTCGTGGGCGACGAGCGCCTCGCCGTACTGGAGGCGGAGTGCGCGCGACTGATCGCGCTCGGCGCGGAGCGCGTGCAACTGCTGCCTGCCGATGGCGTGAACGAGTCCTGCCTGGTGATGCGGGACGTCGAGGGCAACGAGTTCTGCCTCGACTGAGGGGTGCGCGGCAGCGCCGCCCCCGACGCCCCGTCGGCCGGCGCCCCGTCGTCCGACGGGACGCCGGGCGGCGCCCTGTCGACCCGTCGGGCCGTCAGCGGCGGGCCTCGACCCTCAGATCGCCCTGGGTCTGCTCGCGGGCGAAGTCGCTGGCGAGGAAGGTGTGCGGATAGCCGAGGTCGATCGCACTGGCCTCGTCGAGGCGGGCCAGCTGGGAGGCGGTGAAGTCGACCTCCAGGGCGCCCAGGTTGTCCTCCAGTTGCACGGGGGTGCGGGCGCCGATGATCGGCGCCGTCACGCCCGGCCTCTGCAGGGTCCAGGCCAGGGCGGTCTGCGCTGCCGTGTGGCCCAGCTCCGCGGCGACCTCCTGCACGGTGTCGGCGACAGCGAGGTTGCGTTCGGTGACCATGCCCACGGTGCGGTTGAGGCTCTTGCGGGTGCTCTCGTCGGAACCGGCGTCCGCCCCGGTCAGATCACCGCGGCCGTACTTGCCGGTGAGCAGCCCGCCGCCCATCGGCGAGTACGGGACCACCCCGAGGCCCATCTCCCGCGCCATCGGGATCAGATCGCGTTCTCCGGCACGCTGGATGAGGCTGTACTCGATCTGCAGCGCGACCAGCGGTGTCCAGCCGCGCAGGTCGGCGATCGCCTGCATGCGCGACACCTGCCAGGCCGGCAGGTTGGACATCGCCACGTACAGGACCTTGCCCTGCCGGACCAGGTCGTCCATGCCGCGCAGGATCTCCTCGACCGGCGTCGTGACGTCCCAGACGTGCAGATAGAGCACATCGAGGTAGTCCGTGTTCAGCCGCCGCAGGCTGGATTCCACCGACGCGAACAGGTTCTTGCGGTGCGCGCCCCCGGCGTTCGGGTCGCCGGGCCTGCGGTGCGTCGTGTACTTCGTGGCCAGGACCAGTTCTTCGCGGTTCTCGCGGGTGAACTCGCCCAGCAGGCGCTCGGAGCTGCCCTGGGTGTAGGTGTCGGCGGTGTCGATGAAGTTGCCGCCGCGCTCGACGTAGAGGTCGAACAGCTTGCGCGCCTCGTCCCGTTCGGCGCCCCAGCCCCAGTCGTTGCCGAAGGTCGCCGCGCCCAGCGCCAGCGGTGAGACACGGAGCCCGGAGCGGCCGAGGAGCCGGTAGGTGTCGAGAGTGAGGGCCATTGCGTTCTCCTGTGCTTGTGATCCGTTGTCGGGACAAGCTTGCAAGCGCCGCGAGCCGGGGGTAAGGGACAGAGCTTCCTGGGACCGCCACTCCTACCCACGGTCCGCCGGGGGCGGCTCGGCGCTTGCCAAACCACTTCGCCTGTACCACTATGAGTGCAGTGGTCATGGTGCCATGGCCGTGGGAGAGGAGACCGGTTTGCGCAAGCTCACTTACTTCGTCGCCGCCTCGATCGACGGGTTCATCGGGGACGAGAGCGGGGAGGCCGCGTTCTTCACGCGCTTCGTCGACCAGGAGTACCTGGACTTCCTCCGGGAGGAGTATCCGGAGACGCTGCCCACCCACGGGCAGCGGGCCCTGGGGCTGGAGGAGCTGCCGAACGTCCGCTTCGACACCGTCATCCAGGGGCGCGCGAGCTATGAGCTCGCGCTGCGGGAGGGCGTCACCAGCCCCTACGCGCAGCTGCGCCAGCTGGTCGCCTCGCGCACCCTCGGGGAGTCGCCCGACCCGGCGGTGGAGATCGTCTCGGCGGACGTCGTCGGCCGGGTGCGCGAGCTGAAGGCGGAGGACGGCCTCGACATCTATCTGTGCGGCGGCTCCCGGCTCGCGGGCGCACTGCGTGCCGAGATCGACGAGCTGGTCGTCAAGTCCTACCCGGTGCTGCTCGGCTCCGGAATGCCGATGCTCACCGCGGAGTTCCGCCTGGAGGAATTCGCCCTCGCCGGGTTCCGGAGCTTCACCAACGGGGTCGTGGTCCGTACCTACGGCCGGGAGGAGCGGAGTATCAGAGGGACATCTTGAAGCCCAGGTGGGAGGCTTCGAAACCGAGGCGCTCGTAGAAGCGGTGGGCGTCGACGCGGGTGGCGTCGGAGGTGAGCTGGACCAGGACGCAGTCCTGGCGGCGGGCCTCGGCGATGGCCCACTGGATGAGGTGCGTGCCCAGCCCGGTGCCGCGCGCGTCGGCGTGCACCCGGACGGCTTCGATCAGCGCGCGCGCCGCGCCGCGGCGGGAGAGCCCGGGGATGACGGTGAGGTGCAGCGTGCCCACCGTGCGGCCGTCCCGTTCGGCGACGACGAGGTGCTGGTTCACATCGCCGTCCAGCCGGGCGAAGGCCGTGCGGTACGGGGCGAGGTCGTGCGGGGTCTCGCGCCGGGCGCCCAGCGGGTCGTCGGCGAGCATGGCGACGATCTCGGGGATGTCGTCCGGGGCGGCCCGGCGGACGGACAGGCCGTCGCCGGCGGAGTACGCGGTCACAGGGGCGAGCGTACGCCCCGGGCGCACGGCGCGGACGCGGGGGCGGTGCCGGGGCGGACGGCGCCGGGCCGGCCCGTCACTCGCCGGCCGAGGGCTGCAGCGTGCGGACGGCGGCGGCGAGCGGGGCGAGCTCGGGGCGCTGCTCCGCCTGGGTGAGCGCCTCGGTGAGGGC
>NZ_JAAKZZ010000679.1 GCF_011045075.1 Streptomyces boncukensis | reverse complement strand
GCCCCACACCCTCGCCCCACCCCGTACCGTCCGCAGCCGCCGCGAACGGCTTGCACCGCCCGTCCGGGGCCAGCCCCCGCTGCCGCGAGAAGCCGGTGAAGACCTCGGGCGTGGCCATGACCGTGACGCCGCCCGCCAGTGCCAGCTCGCACTCGCCCTGCCGCAGCGCCTGAGCCGCCAGATGCATGGCCGTCAGCGACGAGGAGCACGCGGTGTCCACCGTCACCGCCGGGCCCTCCAGGCCCAGGGTGTAGGACACCCGGCCCGAAGCGGCGCTGCCCGAGCTGGCGAGCATCGCGTAGCCCTCCAGATTGGCATCGCCCGCCTCGGACAGGCCGGAGGCGTAGTCGTGGTACATCACGCCGGCGTACACCCCGGTCCGGCTGCCCCGGAGGGACGCGGGATCGATCCGCGCCCGTTCCAGCAGCTCCCAGGACGCCTCCAGCAGCAGCCGCTGCTGCGGGTCCATCGCCAGGGCCTCGCGCGGGCTGATCTCGAAGAACGCCGCGTCGAAACGGTCCGCGTCGTAGAGGAAAGCGCCTTCGTCGGCATAGCTCGTGCCCGGGTGGTCGGGGTCGGGGTGGAACAGTCCGTCGAGCTTCCAGCCGCGGTCCGTGGGGAACTCCCCCATGGTGTCGACGCCCTCGTCGACCAGCTTCCACAGCTCCTCCGGCGATGCCACCCCGCCGGGGAACCGGCAAGTCATGGCGACAATCGCCACGGGCTCGTCCGTCGCGGCCGTCGCCGCTGCGGCCTGCCCGCCCGCCGGCCGCGGCTGGCCTGCCAGTTGAGTGCTCAGATATCCGGCAAGCGCGTCGGGCGTGGGGTAGTCGAACGCCAGCGTCGCGGGCAGCCGCAGTCCACTGGCGGCGGAGAGCCGGTTGCGCAGTTCCACCGCGGTCAGCGAGTCGAAGCCCAGGTTCTTGAAGGAGGCTTCGGTCCGCACCTCGGCGGGCGAGGCGTATCCCAGCACCACCGCCACACAGTCGCGGACCATCTCCGCCGTCGCGGCCAGCCGATCGGCCTCATCCAGTCCGGCGAACCGTGACGTCAGCTCGGATGCGCGGGTACCGCCCGAGGCGGCGGCCGCCGCCCTTCGGCCGGCCCGCCCGGCCAGTCCGCGCAGCAGCACCGGGAGGTCGCCGCCCGGTACTCGGCGTACGTCGATATCGGCCGCCACGGTCAGCGCGCGGGCCGGCTGCCATGCCGCGTCCAGCAGGCCGAGTGCCCGTTCGGTGGGGAGCGCGGCGAACCCGGAGCGTGCGAGGCGGGCGAGGTCCGCCGCGGCCAGATGCCCGGTCATCTCGCTGGTCTGCTCCCACAGGCCCCAGGCGATGGACAGTCCGGGGAGTCCCAGGCTCCTGCGGTGGGCAGCGAGCGCGTCGACGAACGCGCTGGCGGCCGCGTAGCCCGACTGTCCCGCGTTGCCCACCACACCGGCCGCTGAGGAGAACAGCACGAACATCTCCAGTGGCAGGTCCGCCGTGGCCTCGTGCAAGTTCAGCGCGGCCGCCGCCTTGGGCGCCCACACCCGTGCCAGCCGTTCCGGCGACTGCGACGTGATCACCGCGTCGTCCAGGACTCCGGCGGCGTGGATCACCCCCGTCAGCCGGTGCGCCGGGTCGATACCGGCGACCAGTGCGGCCACCGCTTCCGGATCCCCGATGTCGGAGGCGGCCACTCGTACGTCGGCGCCCAGCTCACGCAGCCGGTCCGCCAGTTCCGCCGCCCCCGGGGCCTCCGGGCCCCTGCGACTGGCCAGGAGCAGATGCCGGACGCCCCAGACGCGCACCAGGTGTTCGGCGGTCCGGCCGCCCAGCGTCCCTGTTCCGCCGGTGATCAGTACCGTGCCGTCCGGATCGAGTGCGTCGGGACGGTCGAAGCCGTCGGCCGGTTCCGCTGTGCCCCGGTCCGCGCCGCCCCGGACCAGCCGGGGTACCAGCAGCTTTCCCGAACGCACCGCCAGCTGGGATTCGTCAGCATCCACCGCGTACGTGAGGGCGCTCCTGACGCCGCCGTCGAGACGTTGCCCGCCGGGATCCAGATCGAGGAGGACGAACCGGTCCGGATGCTCCGCCTGCGCGCCGCGCACCAGACCCCACACCGCGGCGGCCGCCGTGTCGACGGCACCGTCGGCGGTGGCCGCCGCGCCGCCCCGTGTCACGATCGCCAGCCGGGCGTCGGCCAGCCGGGGCTCGGCCAGCCACGTCTGCAGCAGGCCGAGTATCCGCCCTGCGAGGGCCAGCCCCCCGGTGTCCAACTCCTCGGTGTCCAGCTCCTCGTCCTGCGGAACCCCGGCCAGCACGACCGACGGAACGGGCTCGCCCCCGTCCACTGCGGCCAGCAACGAGTCCAGGCCCGGATAGCGGGCCGGGTCCTCCGGTGCTGGAAGATCTGCGGGAATGTCGCCCAGCACGGCCCAGGGGCGCTCTGCTGCGGCCGTGCTGGGGAGCTGCGCCCGGGGCTGCGCGGGCAGCGGCGTCCAGTCCAGCGTGAACAGGCCGCTGAGGGCGCGGCGTTCCGCAACGCGCAACCGGTCGATGTCGACGGGACGCATGACCACGGATTCGGCGGTCAGAACCGGCGCACCGACCCCGTCGGCCACCAGTAGTCGCAGCCCCCGCTCACCCTGCTCGTCCTGCTCGCCGCTGTGTTGTGGAGACAGCCGGACCCGGACCGTGGTCGCTTCCCCTGCCCAGAGGGTGACCCCGGTCCAGGCGAACGGCAGCCACGCTCGTCCCGTGCTGTCGCTCTCGTTCTCCAGGAGCGCCGGGTGGAGCGCCGCGTCCAGGAGCGCGGGATGGATGCCGTAGCCGTCCGGCTCCCCGGCGGCTTCGGGCAGCTCCACCTCGGCCAGCAGATCCGAACCGTCCCGCCATACGGCCCGCAGGCCGCGGAAGGCCGGACCATAGCCGTACCCCGCCGCCTCCGCCCGCTCATAGAACCCGCCCAGATCCACGGGACGCGCCCCCGCAGGAGGCCACGCCCCGGCCTCGAACCCCCCGGGCCGAACGCCGGATTCCGGGCTGAGCGCGCCGGTCGCATGGCACACCCACTCCCCATCCGCGCCATCCGGCGCGGCACACGAACACACCTGCACCTCGCGCCGTCCGTCCGCGTCCGCCGCTCCCACCACCACCTGCACCCGCACACTCCCCGACTCGGGAAGCACCAACGGCACCCGCAGCACGACATCGTCCACGCTGCCGCATCCGGCTTCGTCGGCGGCCCGCAGCGCCCACTCCACCAGCGCCGCCCCCGGCACCAGCAC
>NZ_JAAKZZ010000678.1 GCF_011045075.1 Streptomyces boncukensis | reverse complement strand
CTCCCGCCCTCCCGCCGTCAGGGGGCAGTCAGCGGCCGTACCCCCGTGCAATGATGTGCGGGCCAACTCCATACCGGCCGTTCGAGCCCGCGCGGGAGAGTTCCCGGATCCGGTCAGCCGGATGCCGGGGCGCCGAAGGAGCAAGATCCTCCCTTGAATCTCTCAGGCCCCGATACCGCGCAGGGTGAGGCAGATCTGAAAAGCGAGCCGTCCCGCCGTCCGGCGGAGCGGACTCCACCCAAGGTGCAAGCCGGGCCGCCCGCGGCTACCGGCGAACCTCTCAGGTTCCGATGACAGATGGGGAGGACATCCGCCGTCCCTGCCCTGGAGCCTGATCATGACTGAATCCGACGCCTCGCCGCACGAGCCCAGAAAGACCGCCCTGGACGCCACGCATCGCGCGCTGGGCGCGACGATGACGGACTTCGCCGGCTGGGACATGCCGCTGCGGTACGGCAGCGAGCGCGAGGAGCACCTCGCCGTCCGCGGCAAGGCCGGCCTGTTCGACCTCTCCCATATGGGCGAGATCACCCTCACCGGGCCGCAGGCGGGCGAGCTGCTGGACTACGCGCTGGTCGGCAACCTCTCCCGGCTCAAGCCGGGCCGCGCCCGCTACACGATGGTCTGCGACGAGCAGGGCGGCATCCTGGACGACCTGATCGTCTACCGGCTGGCCGAGCGGGAGTACCTGGTGGTGGCCAACGCCGCCAACGCGCAGACGGTCCTGGACGCGCTGCGCGAGCGGCAGGCGGGCTACGACGCGGCGGTGCGCGACGACCGCGAGGCGTACGCGCTGCTCGCGGTGCAGGGGCCGGCGGCGGCCGGCATCCTCGCCTCCTTGACCACCGCCGATCTGGAGGGCCTGAAGTACTACGCGGGCCTGCCCGGCACCGTCGCCGGAAAGCGCGCGCTGATCGCCCGTACCGGATACACCGGCGAGGACGGCTTCGAGCTGTTCCTGGACCCCGGGGACGCCGTCGCGGTGTGGCAGGAGCTGACCGCGGCGGGCGCGGAGGCGGGGCTGGTCCCCTGCGGGCTGAGCTGCCGGGACACGCTGCGCCTGGAGGCGGGGATGCCGCTGTACGGGCACGAGCTGTCCACGGCGCTGACGCCGTTCGACGCGGGGCTGGGCCGGATCGTCAAGTTCGAGAAGACCACGAACGAGGGCCGCTTCGTCGGGCGTGCGCCGCTGGAGCAGGCGGCCAAGCGGGCCGAGTCGGCACCGCCGCGGAAGCTGGTCGGGCTGGTGGCCGAGGGGCGCCGGGTGCCGCGTGCGGGCTACCCCGTGGTGGCGGCCGACGGCACGGTGATCGGCGAGGTCACCTCCGGCGCCCCCTCCCCCACCCTCGGCAAGCCGATCGCGATGGCGTACGTCGACGCGGCGCACGCCGAGCCCGGCACGGAGGGGGTGGCCGTCGACATCCGGGGCACCCATGAGCCGTACGAGGTCGTCGCGCTTCCCTTCTACTCCCGTAAGCGCTAGCGAACCCGGACGGGTCCGCTGTCAAGAGCGTGACCTCCGTCCCACCAGCCAGGACTCGTTTTCACCGCACGCCGTCTATCCAGGAGAATCACCCCATGAGCAACCCCCAGCAGCTTCGCTACAGCAAGGAGCACGAGTGGCTGACGGACGCCGACGCGGACGGCGTCGCGACCGTCGGCATCACGGCGCACGCGGCCGAGGCGCTCGGCGATGTCGTCTTCGTCCAGCTCCCGGCTGTCGGCGACGAGGTCACCGCGGGCGAGAGCTGCGGCGAGCTGGAGTCGACCAAGTCCGTCAGCGATCTCTACACCCCCGCTTCCGGTGAGGTCACCGAGGTCAACGAGGACGTGGTGGGCGACCCGGCGCTGGTGAACTCCGACCCCTTCGAGGACGGATGGCTGTTCAAGATCAGGGTGTCCGAGGTGCCGGACGACCTGCTGACCGCCGATGAGTACACCGACTTCGCCTCGGGCAACTGAGACCCAACCCAGGGATGGTTCCATGTCGCTTCTGAACGGCACTCTCCACGAGGTGGACCCGGACGTCGCCGCCGCCGTCGACTCCGAGCTCCGCCGCCAGCAGTCCACCCTTGAGATGATCGCGTCGGAGAACTTCGCACCGGTCGCCTCGATGGAGGCCCAGGGCTCGGTGCTCACCAACAAGTACGCCGAGGGCTACCCGGGCCGCCGCTACTACGGCGGCTGCGAGTACGTCGACGTCGTCGAGCGGCTCGCGCGCGACCGGATCAAGGAGCTCTTCGGCGCCGAGGCCGCGAACGTCCAGCCGCACTCGGGAGCCCAGGCCAACGCGGCGGCGATGTTCGCGCTGCTGAACCCGGGCGACACCATCATGGGCCTGGACCTGGCCCACGGTGGCCACCTCACCCACGGCATGAAGATCAACTTCTCCGGGAAGCTCTACAACGTCGTCGCCTACCAGGTCGACCCCGAGACCAGCCGGGTCGACATGGACCAGGTCGAGAAGCTGGCCAGGGAGCACCGCCCGAAGATGATCGTCGCGGGCTGGTCGGCGTACCCGCGGCAGCTCGACTTCGCGGCGTTCCGCCGGATCGCGGACGAGGTCGGCGCGCTGCTGATGGTCGACATGGCGCACTTCGCCGGCCTGGTGGCGGCCGGGCTGCACCCCTCCCCCGTGCCGTACGCGGACGTGGCGACGACCACCACGCACAAGACGCTCGGCGGCCCGCGCGGCGGGGTGATCCTGTCCAGGAAGGAGTACGCGAAGAAGATCAACTCCGCGGTCTTCCCCGGCCAGCAGGGCGGTCCGCTGGAGCACGTCATCGCGGCGAAGGCGGTCTCCTTCAAGGTCGCGGCGAGCGACGAGTTCAAGGACCGGCAGCAGCGCACGCTGTCCGGCGCGAAGATCCTCGCGGAGCGGCTGCTGCGCCCGGACGCGGTGGAGGCGGGCGTCTCGGTGCTGTCCGGCGGCACCGATGTGCACCTCGTCCTCGTCGACCTGCGCAACAGCGAGCTGGACGGCCAGCAGGCGGAGGACCGGCTGCACGAGATCGGCATCACCGTCAACCGCAACGCGGTGCCCGACGACCCGCGTCCGCCGATGGTCACCTCGGGCCTGCGCGTCGGCACGCCGGCGCTCGCCACCCGGGGCTTCCAGGACGAGGACTTCCGCGAGGTCGCGGACATCATCGCCGAGGCGCTGCTGCCCGACTTCGACGAGGCGAAGTCGAAGGCGCTGTCGGCGCGGGTCGCGACCCTGGTGGAGAAGTACCCGCTGTACCCGGGCCTGGGCCAGTAGCAGCAGCCCGGCCC
>NZ_JAAKZZ010000677.1 GCF_011045075.1 Streptomyces boncukensis | reverse complement strand
GACACGGGGCACGCCCGGTGGACCTTTCGGCTGCGCATGCCGTCCACCGCTTGCTCAGCCCTGGCGGGCGAGTGGGACCGGTGCCGCTGGGTGTGGAACGAGTGCGTGGCCAAGTCCAAGGCCGTGCGCCGAAGCCGCCGCCGGGCGGGCCCTGCGGCGGGCCGGGCGGCTGGCCCGGCTGCTGCGGGTAGCCGTACGACGGCTGCGGCGGCTGGCCCTGCGGATAGCCGTAACCGCCCGGGGGCGGGCCCTGCGGCGGCTGACCTGGCTGCTGCGGGGGGTAGCCGTACGACGGCTGGCCCGGCCCGGGGCCCTCCGGCGGCTCCTGCGGCGCGCCGAAGCCCCCGGACGGCGGCTGGCTCGGCGGCGGAGGCGGCTGCGACATGACAATCCCTCGTTACGGGCAGACCGTGCGCCCGGCACCCCAAACCCCCGTAGGGCCGAGCGAATCGGACATCAGGCCCGCCATCGGCAGACTTCTGAGCGGAAGTTCTTTCTACCATCGGCCACGGCGGGCCCGGGTCTCAGTTCTGTCACCGGATAGCCGGAGGGTACCCCGGCTCCCAAGCTGGAGAGGGCTCCGGCTTCCCGTGGAACGAGGCAGGAGAGGTCGAATTGCCGCCGGACGACTCGGCGCCCTCCGGGTCGGCGTCGAGCCCGATCTCGATCAGGTGCAGGATCTCGGAGTTGATGGACCGCCGATCGGCGATCGCTTGGGCGCGTACGCGGGTGTGGAGGTCTTCGGGAAAGCGCAGTGCGAAGCGAATCATGATGCTGCTCATGACATCATGACGACATCGGCGCCAGCCCGGGACACGGGGCACGCCCGGTGGACCTTTCGGCTGCGCATGCCGTCCACCGCTTGCTCAGCCCTGGCGGGCGAGTGGGACCGGTGCCGCTGGGTGTGGAACGAGTGCGTGGCCAAGTCCAAGGCCGTGCACCTGCACAACAAGGCGACCGGAGAGAAGCGGCCGTGCGGCCCGGCGCAGCTCGACAGGATGCTGAGCGCAGCCCGGCAGACGACACCGTGGCTGCGCGAGGGCTCGTCGGTCCCTCAGCAGCAGATCATCCGCGACTTCGGCAGGTCCCGCGCCAAGGCGCACACGGACATCCGGGAGCGCCTGCCGATGCGGCAGCGAGCCGGGATGCCGAAGTGGAAGAAGAAACGCGACGCACTGCCGACACTGAACTACACCCGTCGCGGCTTCCGCCTCAAGAACGGCCGCCTGCACCTGGCCGGGGGCATCGTCCTGACAGTGGTGTGGTCGCGGGACCTTCCCGCCGAGCCGTCCAGCGTGCGCGTGTACCAGGACAGCCTCGGACACTGGTACGCCTCGTTCGTCGTACCCGCCCAGGTGCAGCCGCTACCCCGGACCGGCCGTGTGATCGGTATCGACTGGGGTGTGAAGGAGACCGCCACCACCACCTCCGACTCCCACGACCTCCCCCACGCCGAGCACGGCAGGAAGGCGAAGGAGAAGCTAACCCGCTACGAGCGGATGATGGCCCGCCGCAAACCCGCGAAGGGGCAGCCCGCTTCGAAGGGCTACCGCGAGGCGAAGAAGCTGCGGGCGAAGGCACACCGGAAGATCGCGAGGCAACGCCAGGACACAGGCCGCAAGTGGGCCAAGAAGGTCGTGCGCGACCACGACGCCATCGCGGTCGAGGACTTCCGGCCGAAGTTCCTGGCCCAGTCGAAGATGGCACGCAAGGCCGCCGACGCCGCCATCGGCGCCACCAAGCGCGCCCTGATCGAGATGGGCCGCAAACACGGGCGGGACATCCGCCTCGTACACCCTGCGCACGCCACGACGGACTGCGCGCACTGCGGAGCGAGAGCCAAGCACCGCATGCCGCTGGGCGAGCGCACCCACACCTGCACCGCGTGCGGAACCGAGACCCCACGGGACAAGAACTCCGCACGCGTAATGCTCCACCGGGCTGGTCTCACCCCGGCTGGCGCTAAGGGCATAAGACCTTCTGGAGCGCCGCTCCAGAAGGCAGCCTGAGCCAGGAATCCCCTCCTTCCGCGAGGGAGGGGAGGATTCAACTTCGCGTACCGAAGCCCAGGGCCAGCGGCACCTTGTCCGTCTCGTACTTCCCAGGCAGCAGGCTCCGCTGGAGGAACAGCCGCCCTTCGGAGTAGAGCACCGGAGGGCTCTGGCCCACACCGGGCACCAGGAAGCGGCCCTGCTGCGGGGCGCTCCGGTCCGGCAGCCGCAGCAGGCCGCGCTGTTTGCCGCCGTCCGGGGAGACGGAGACGACCCGCCCGCCCTTGTCGTAGGTGGGCGGCAGATACGCGACGGCCTTGCCGCCCTCCGTGCCGATCGGGTAGATCTCGCGGCCCTCGCCGGCCTCCGACTTCCACTTCGTCTTGCCGCTGTGGAAGTCGAAGCCCATGACCTCGTTGGCCCTGCGGAGGGAGCTCCCGCCCGTGCCGGAGTGCTTCTTGGTGGAGACGTAGACCGTGTCCCCGGCCGCCACGACGTTGAAGCACGCCTCGCCGCCCAGGCCGCCGAGCCCGCAGCCGGGTTCGTAGCGCCTGCCGAGGCCGAAGGTGGTGGCGATGGAGCCGTTGTCGTCGATGGTCATGACCTCCGACGCGGTCTCGCCGCCGGTGCCCAGGACGAGCACCACCGGATCGGTGTCGACCACCCGGACGTTCCGCCCGTCGTCCAGGCCGCGCGGCAGCTTGACGTCCCAGGTGGAGTGCCCGGTCTTGGGGTCGAGGCGGTTGACGGTCAGCGAGCCCTTGCAGTCCAGCACGACGAGCAGCCGCTCGCCGCCGCCGTACCGCTCGTGTTCGCAGGTCTCGCCGGTCTCCTTGCTCTTCCACACCGGCGGCCCGCCGTCGATGCCGTAGGCGGCGAAGCCGCCGATCCAGGAGAGCGCGACGGTGTCGTCACCGACGGTGAGGTTGACGTCCCCGCCGCCGAAGATGTGGTCCCCCTTGGGGATGGGCTTCTCCCAGAGCTTCTTCCCGTTGTCGACGTCGAACACCGCGACGGCGCTGCAGCCGCCGCTGCCCTTCTGGAAGGCGACGGCCGTGCGGTGGTCGTCGGTCATATGCGGGGAGGCGGCGCAGACCGGGCCGCCCAGCGGGATGCGCCAGGCGCGCCCGCCGTTCATCCGGTAGCCCTCGACGGCGTTGATCGAGGACTTGGCGTAGATCTTCCCGGTGACCCAGCTGCCGTCGGCGCCCTGGGTGTCCTTGACGTGGGTCTCCGGGGACTTGAGGGAGAACAGCCGCTGCGCGGTGCTCCCGCCCCCACCGGCAC
>NZ_JAAKZZ010000676.1 GCF_011045075.1 Streptomyces boncukensis | reverse complement strand
GCCCCAACCGGCGAAAACGCCCGCCCACTCGACCCCGACACCGGATGTCCACAGGCGGCTGATCGCACCCAGCGCGGACTCGCCCTCATCCCGGTCCTTGCGCAGCATCGGCACGAACACCGCATCGAGAGCCGTGTCCTGGGCCATACCGGACAGCACACCGTCCGGCCCCAACTCCAGGAACCGGGTCACACCGAACGCACCCGTGGCAGCGACACCGTCGGCGAAGCGGACCGTCTCACGCACCTGACGCAGCCAGTACCCCGGCTCCTGCATCACCCCCGGCTCGGCCACCGCACCCGTCAGATTCGACACCACCGGAATCCGCGCCGGGCTGAACGTCAACCCGGACAGGACAGCCGCGAACTCCTCCAGCATCGGCTCCATCAGCACCGAGTGGAACGCATGCGACACCCCCAGGGCGTTCACCCGCCAGCCCCGGGCGGCGCACTCCGCCGCATACCGCTCAACCGACTCGATGGCACCGGACAGCACCACGGACTCCGGGCCGTTCACCGCCGCCACATCCAGCCCGGAATCAGCGACATCCGCCTCGGCCGCCTGCACCGCCAGCATCCCGCCACCAGCCGGAAGCCCCTGCATCAAACGGCCACGCTCCGCGACCAGCGTGCACGCGTCATCCAGATCGAGAATCCCCGACACATGCGCGGCGACGATCTCACCCAACGAATGCCCCAGCACCACATCCGGGACCACGCTCCAGGACTCCACCAGCCGGTACAGGGCCACTTCGAGCGCGAACAACCCCGCCTGCGCCCACAGCGTGCCCTCCAGACCGACACCCTCGGTCAAGACCTGCCGAAGCGACGGGTCCAGGCGCGCACACACCGCGTCGAACGCCTCGGCAAACACCGGGAACTGCTCGTAGAGGCCCAGGCCCATCCCGGCACGCTGCGCACCCTGACCGGTGAACAGGAACGCCAACCGGCCCTCGCCGGACACCCCGGTCGCGAGCACACCGTCCCCGGCCAGCACCGCGCGGTGCTCCAATGCCGCGCGTGTGGTGGCCAGCGACCAGCCGACATCCACCGCATCCAGCTCCGGCCGCTGGGCCACGAACGACCGCAGCCGCGAAAGCTGCGCCTGCAACGCGGCCTCGGACTTCGCCGACACCACCCACGGCACCAGATCGGGTCGTTGTGCCGACGGCTCGGTCACCGGCTCCTGTCCGGCGTCCTCCGGCGCCTGCTCCAGGATGACGTGGGCGTTGGTGCCGCTGATCCCGAACGACGACACTCCCGCCCGCCGCGGACGATCGACCTCGGGCCACGAGCGCGCCTCGCTGAGCAGTTCCACCGCGCCCGCCGACCAGTCCACCTGCGGTGACGGCTCATCCACATGCAGTGTCGCCGGGAGCAGGCCATGCTGCATCGCCATGACCATTTTGATCACACCCGCGACACCCGCGGCGGCCTGCGTGTGAGCGATGTTCGACTTGACCGAGCCGATCCACAGCGGCTCGCCGCTCTCGCCACGGTTCTGGCCATAGGTCGCCGACAGCGCCTGCGCCTCGATCGGGTCACCGAGCCGGGTGCCGGTGCCGTGTGCCTCCACGGCATCGACGTCCGCGGTCGTAAGCTGAGCGTTGGCCAGCGCCTGCCGGATCACCCGCTGCTGCGACGGACCGCTCGGGGCTGTCAGACCATTCGACGCACCGTCCTGGTTGACGGCACTGCCCCGGACCACTGCCAGCACCCGGTGGCCGTTGCGCTGCGCGTCCGACAGCCGCTCCACCAGCAGCAGTCCGATGCCCTCGCCCCAGCCGGTGCCGTCCGCGGACGCCGCGAACGCCTTGCACCGGCCGTCGCCGGCCAGCCCGTCCTGCCGGTCGAACTCCACGAACGCCGCCGTGGTGGTCATCACGGTCACGCCGCCGACCACCGCCAGCTCGCACTCTCCCGACCGCAGTGCCCGCGACGCCAGGTGAAGTGCCACCAGTGACGACGAGCACGCCGTGTCCACGGTGACGGCGGGGCCCTCTAGCCCGAACGCATACGCTACGCGGCCGGAGATCACGCTGGCGCTGGCCCCGGTGGCGATGTATCCCTCCGCCTCGTCGGCGTCCAGCAGGGTCGCGTAGTCCTGGCCGTTCGTGCCGACATACACGCCAGTCCGCGTGCCCCGCGACGACCGCGGGTCGATCCCGGCGGATTCGAACACCTCCCAGGCCGACTCCAACAGCAGACGCTGCTGCGGGTCCATCGCCAGGGCCTCGCGCGGTGAGATCCCGAACAGCGCCGCGTCGAACCGGTCGGCGTCATGGAGGAATCCGCCCTGGCGGACGAAGTCGCCCTCGTCGCTCCAGCCGCGGTTGGCGGGGAAGTCGCCGATCCCGTCGACACCGTCACGCACCAGCCGCCACAGGTCGTCCGGCGAACTGACATCACCAGGGAAACGGCAGCTGACACCGACAATCGCGATCGGCTCGTGTTCGCGTTCCTCGACCTGGCGCAGTGAGCGGTGGGCCTGGCGCAGCTCGGTGGTCATCCACTTCAGCTGCTCAAGGAGTTGTGCTTCATCCGCCATGGCCGTCACCCTTCACGGGAGGTGTCTGAGCGCCGTTCACTTTCGGGCTCCCGAATTCCTTTTGGATCAGCTGCAGTACTTCGTCGGCGCTGGCCGCCTGATCCAGCGCGTCGTCGTCGGCGACTTCTTCGCCCGAGGCCGTGCCCTGCTTCCAGGTGGCCAGGAGGGTTTGCAGCCTGCCCGCGACGTCGAACCGCTCGCCCTCGGCGCGGGACAGCGTCAGCAGGCTGGCTTCGAGGCGATCGATGTCTTCGGCTACCGAGGCCGCTGCCTGCTGAGCTTCGTCGGGGGTGAGCTCCGCACGGAGTTGGTCGGCGAGGGCGTCGGGGGTGGGGTGGTCGAACACGAGGGTGGCCGGCAGTCCCAGGCCGGTCTGCGCGGACAGCTGGTTACGCAGTTCAACGGCCATCAGCGAGTCGAAGCCCAGATCCCGGAACGCACGCCCCGCTTCGACCGCCTCCACCCCAGCATGACCCAGGACCACCGCCGCCTGCGCCCGCACCAGATCCACCAGAATCTGCCGACGCTGTCCAACCGGAACCGCCACCAACTGCTCACGCAACCCCACCCCGGAAACCCGGCCCGACACCTCCACAGCACCAACAGCCTCGGGAAGCTCAGCAAACAAACGACTGGGACGCGCGGAGGCGAACGCCGGAACGAACCGCTCCCAGTCGATGTCCGCCACCATCACATCCGTACTCCCGCACTCAACAGCCTCCGCGAACGCCCGCAGAGCGAGCTCCGC
>NZ_JAAKZZ010000675.1 GCF_011045075.1 Streptomyces boncukensis | reverse complement strand
CCCACCCGCTCCGTGACGATCTTCTCGGCCCAGCCCGAACGGGCGTACGCGGCAACGGGGTCCGGGTCCAGTCCCAGCTCCTCGCGCAGCTCGGCGAGCAGCGGCCGCACATCCGTGCTGAACGCGTCCATCAGCACCGCGTTGGCCCCCAGCACATCGCCCTCGCGCTGCGCCGCGCCCAGCGCCGCGCGGTCGACCAGCAGCGCCTTGGCCGTGGCCTCCTGCACGTTCAGCACGGAGCGGATGATGGCCGGGATCTTCGGCTCGATGTTGTGGCACTGGTCGAGCATGAACGCGACGCCCTGCGACAGCCCGCCGCCCCGCACCACCTCGTACATGATCCGGAAGAGCTGGAAGGGGTCGGCGGCCCCCACCATCAGGTCGTCGTCCGCGTAGAACCGGGAGTTGAAGTCGAACGCGCCGAGCCTGCCCTCCCGCAGCAGGAACGCCACGATGAACTCGATGTTGGTGCCGGGCGCGTGGTGCCCGGTGTCGACGCACACCGTCGCCTTCTCGCCGAGCCGCAGGCAGTGCGCGTACGCGGTCCCCCAGTCCGGCACGTCCGTCGTGTAGAACGCGGGCTCGAAGAGCTTGTACTCCAGCAGCAGCCGCTGGTCGTCGCCCAGCCGGTCGTAGACGGCGGACAGCGCCTGGGCGAGCCGGTCCTGGCGGTCGCGGATGTCGTCCTGGCCGGGGTAGTTGGTGCCGTCGGAGAACCACAGCTTCAGATCCCGGGAGCCGGTGGCATCCATGATGTCCACGCACTCCAGCAGGTGGTCGAGCGCCTTGCGGCGCACGCGCGGGTCCGGGTGGCAGACGCTGCCGAGCCGGTAGTCGTCCTCCTGGAAGACGTTGGCGTTGACGGCGCCCAGCCGCAGGCCGCGCTCCCTGGCGTGGGCGGCGAGCGCCGCGTAGTCGTCGACGCGGTCCCAGGGGATGTGCAGCGCGACCGTCGGGGCCACGCCGGTGTGCGCGTGCACCCGCGCCGCGTCGTCCAGCTTCTCCTCCGGAGTGCGGGGCACGCCGGGCTGGGCGAACACTTTGAAACGTGTTCCGGAGTTCCCGTACGCCCATGACGGTGTCTCGATCGCCTGCTTCCTGAGCGCTGCCTTGGCGGCTTCCCGGCTCCCCTGTGCGGTGGGCTGACTCATGACTCTCCAATGTGAAACGATTCAAACAAGACATTAGGGTGCCGAGTGTGCAGCGTCAACCTCCCCTCGTCGGATCCCACGAGGGGTTGACGGTCGATTCCGGTCGCCCCTACCTTCCGTGGCACCAATTTGAAACCTTTCATGCTCTCTCCTCATGCATCTCCGATGCCCCTTGGAGCCGCCGTGCCCCGCGTCTGCTTTCTGCTGAAGGTCCGTGCGGACCGGCTCGACGAGTACCGCGCCCGGCACGCCGAGGTGTGGCCCGAGATGCGCGCCGCGCTCTCCGCCGCCGGCTGGCGCAACTACTCGCTCTTCCTGCGCGAGGACGGGCTGCTCGTCGGCTATCTGGAGACCGGGGACTTCGAGGCCGCGCAGGCCGCGATGGCGGCCACCGGGGTCAACGCCCGCTGGCAGGCCGAGATGGCGGGCTTCTTCGAGGACCTGGACGGCCGCGGCCCCGACGAGGCGATGCGGCCCCTCGCCGAGGTCTTCCACCTGGACTGACGCGCGGGCCCCGGCCCAGCGGCACCCCGCCGCCCCATCCCTCACGAAAGGGCTCCAGCGATGACGCAGAACCCACAGACCCAGACCCAGACACAGACACAGACGCAGGCCCCCGCCCGGCGCAGCGTCCTGCTCGGCGCCGCCGCGCTGGCCGCAGCGCCCGCGCTGCCCCTCGCCACGGCCGCCGCCCCCGCCGCCGCGGCGAAGGGACCGGCGGCCGCCGGTCCCTCGGTCACCCGTATCGCGGACACCCAGCTCGACGCCCGCGCCCTGTACTTCGTCTCGTACGACGGCCTCGTCAACAACAACTCGTTCCAGAAGAGCGGCGTGCTCACCTACCGGGGTCACCAGTACGCGGCCTGGTACAGCGCCGACCGCAGCGCGACGATCGCCCGCCGCGCCCTCCCGGACGGCCCGTGGACCCGGGTGGCCCTGCCGCACAAGCTGCGCTACGACGACTCGCACAACGTCATCTCGATGGGGGTCTCCCCGCAGGACGGGCGGCTGCACATCCTCATGGACTCGCACAGCGACGCGTTCTTCTACGTCAAGTCCGAGGCGGGTCTGATGGACGAGCCCGGCTCGCGGCGGTGGGAGCCCGCGCGGTTCGGCGGCGTCCAGACGACCCTCGACGGGGTCGGGCTGACCGACCAGTTCACCTACCCGCAGTTCCTCGCCGCCCCGACCGGCGCGCTGCAACTGCTCCACCGCCGCGGCGTCTCCGGCAACGGGCAGGCGGCGCTCGCCGAGTACGACAACGGCACCTGGTCCGACCTCGGCGCCTTCTCCTCCGCCGCCGGCCGCTACAGCAGCGGGCACGGCAGCAGCGACCGGCGCAACATGTACGTGCACGGCTTCGACTACGACGCCTCCGGCACGCTGCACCTCTTCTTCACCTGGCGCGAGCAGAACAGCGGGGTGATGTGCGCGCCCGGCGGCATCTCCAACCACGACATGTGCTACGCCTCCAGCCCCGACCGGGGCCGCACCTGGCACGACGCCGCCGGCGCCCGCATCGCCGCCACCGGGACGGGCGACCTCATCGCCGTCACCGACTCCGGCACCGTCGCGGAGGCCATCAACCCCGACCACTCCCTGATGAACCAGGAGAGCCAGGCGGTCGACTCCCGCGGCCGCCCGCACGCCCTGTGGTCGTACGTTCCCGGGCGGTTCGGGCAGTGCACCACCGACTACTCCGCCGACCGCACCGCCAACGGCCGCACGTTCCACATGTACCGCGACGTGTCCGGGCGGTGGCACAAGACGGAGATCCCCGAGCCGCCGAACTCCACCCAGCGCACCCGCCTCGCCTTCGACCGCTACGACAACGCCTACGCGGTGATGCCCAAGGGCAAGATCGTCGCGGCCTCCGCGGACTCCGGCTGGAGCGACTGGAGGGTCCTGTACGACGGCGCCGGGCTGGAGGCGTTCGGCGAGGTCCTCATCGACGAGCTGCGGCTGCGCGACCGCAGCGTGCTCTCCGTCCTCTACCAGCAGCGCTCCAGCGGGACGACGCCGTCGCCGATCCGCGTCGCCGACTTCGCCCTGCCCGCCTGACGGGCCGGGGGCACATGGTGCGCTGCGCCCCCTTCCGTTCGCAGCGGGGCCGCCCGGGGCTGGTCAGTCCCGCACCTGTCTCTTA
>NZ_JAAKZZ010000674.1 GCF_011045075.1 Streptomyces boncukensis | reverse complement strand
GCTGGGGGCGGGCGGGGAGCCAGCGGCGGGTGTGGAACCAGTTGGGCAGCGTCCGTTCGTTGCCCAGGGCCAGGTCGGTGGCGCGGATCAGCGCGTCGAAGCCGCCGGCCAGGAAGCGGTCGCGCAGCCGGGCGCGCTGGATCTTGCCGATCTCCGTCTTGGGGATGTCGGCGCGCTCGACCGGCAGGATGTGGCGGGGGTTGAGCCCGGTGCGCCGGACGAGGTGGCCGCGGATCTCCCGGACGGCTTCGGCACGGTCCGCGGCGTCCCGCAGGTGGGTGAAGAGGACGAGGCTGTCGGTGGTGGCGCCCGGCTCGCGTACGGCGCAGGCGGCGGTGAAGGAGTTCTCGGCGCAGTCGAGTTCCTCCACGACGGATTCGATCTCGTGGCTGTAGTGGTTGACGCCGTTGATGATGAGGACGTCCTTGGCGCGCCCGGTGATGGTGAGGGCGCCGGCGCGCAGGACGCCGAGGTCGCCGGTGTCGAACCAGCCGTCGGAGGTGAACGCCGCCCGGTTGGCCTCGGGGTTGTCGTGGTAGCCGGAGGTGACGGTGGGGCCCTTGACCAGCAGCCGCCCCGGTGTCCCCTCGGGCAGGGTGCGGTCCTGCTCGTCGGCGATCCGCAGGGTGGTGCCGGGCAGCGGACGGCCGACCTCGGTGAAGGGGTCGTCGTCGCTGGTGGTCGCGAGGGTGAAGGCGTCGGAGTAGGTGACGGCCGAGGAGGTCTCGGACATGCCCCAGGAGGGCCGCATCGCGGTGGCGGGCAGGCCCAGCGGGCTCAGGGCGGCGAGGAAGCGCCGGGCGACGCGGGGCATGATGGCCTCGCCCGCGTTCTGGATGAAGCGCAGGCACGACAGGTCCCAGCCGGTCTCGGCTGCCGCCGCCGCATGGTCGTTGACCAGGCCGAACGCGAAGTTGGGCGCCCAGGTGAGGGTCACGCGGTGCGCGTGGACGACCTCCAGCCAGCGCAGCGGCTCCTGGAGGATCCACCCGGTGGGCGCGTGGATCTGGCGGCAGCCGAGGTAGACGTCGCGGACGTGGAACATCACCACGCCGCCGACGTGGTCCAGCGGCATCCAGTTGAACGACACCTCGGCGGGCCCGAAGCCGTTGGCGGCGCCGGTGGCGGCGCAGCGCGCGAGCACGTTGCGGTGCCGCAGCGCGACGGCCTTGGGCGCCCCGGTGCTGCCCGAGGTGAGCAGCAGCAGCGCCACGTCATCGGGGTCGGCGGGGTGCGGGGTCCCGGGCGCCGCCGCGCGCAGTTCGGCCAGGACGCCGAGCCGCGGCGGGGCGGCCCAGCCGCGCCGGTCCGAGGTCTCCGCCAGCGCGCCCGCGGTCTCCGCGTCCGTGAGCACCATCGGCCGTCCCAGCAGGTCCAGGGCGCCCGCGAGCCGGTCGACGGCGGGGCCGTCCTGCGCCGGGACCGGGACGGGTGACAGCGGTACGGGGACGATGCCGCCCAGCACACAGGCCCAGAACGCGACGAGGAAGTCCCGGTGGCCGGGGCACTGCAGCAGGGCGCGGTCACCGGCGGTCAGACCGGCCGCCTGGAGCCCGCCCAGCACCCGGCGGGCCTCGTCGGCGAGGGTGGCGTAGTCCAGCTCGTACTCCCCGCCGTCGGCGGCCAGCAGCAGGATGCCGCCGGCCGCTCCGGCGGCGGCGCGCTCCAGCGCCGCGGGGAGGGTCGCCACATCGGGCTCGGCACTGCCGGGCCCGGTGAACTCGGCGTCGGGCGCGGCCCGTTCGGCGCTCCCCGGCACGCTGTCCGGCGCGCCCGCACCGGCCGTGCTGCCCGTACCGCTGCCGTCCCCGTCCGTACGGCCTGCGGCGGGCGGTACGGGGGTGTCGGCGTGCACCCGGTCCTGGCGGGCGAGGTCGGGGTCCTCGGCCAGGGCGACCGTCGCGCCGGGCAGTTCCCGCTCCCACCGTTCGATCACCTTCTCGTCCAGCACGGGGAGCCGGCGCAGTGCCGCCTCGTCCGGCCGGCCGCCTCGGGTGCGGGGCAGCGCTGTGACCGCGGCGTACGCGCTGGGCCGCAGCGCGGCGGGCAGCAGTTCGGCGGCGTGCGCGCGCAGCCTGGCGGGCCGGAAGGGGCCGGTGGGCACCACGTAGGCGACCAGTTCCTCGACGCCCTCGGTGGTGGTGCGGGCCAGGACGGCGCACGCGCCGAGCGACTCCTCGCGCAGCAGGGCGTTCTCGATGGCGGCGTACGGGGCGCTCAGCCCGTCCCGGCGGACCTGGTCCGGCGCCTCCTCCAGCGCGAGGCGGCCGTCCGGCAGGAGCCGGGCGCGCCCGGCGGGCTGCCGCTCGGCGCCGGGGGCGTGCGGGCTGCCGGGGACGCCGGCCGGGAGGGGAAGGCCGGCGCGGTCGACCGGGACGACGGGCCGGTTGCCCGGCTCCCCCGCGCTCAGTTCGGCGTCGGTCAGGCCGGGCGCGCAGGCCAGCGCTGCGGCGTAGCCGCCGGCTTCGGGGAGCGGCCACAGCCGGTGCAGCGCGGCGTCCGTACGGGCGTGGAACCGGTCGGCGAGCCGGGCCGTCAGCCGCCCGCCGTCGGTGTACACCAGGCGCGGCGCCGCGGCCGCCGCCGTGTCCAGCGCGGTGGGCGGCAGGAACGCGACGGTCGCGGGGGTGGCGTCGGCCGCCGGGGCCGGGTGCACGGCGGCGCCGTGCAGCAGCGGCCACAGCGGCGCGAGGACCGCGCTGGGCAGCGCTTCGGGCCGGTGGTGCAGGACGACGTCGTCCGGGGTGAGCGGGGTGCGCCGCTGCAGCCAGTCGGCGGTGTCGCACAGTTGGGCGTGGCTGAGCGGTACGGTCCCGTGGCCGCCGTGTACGAGGAAGGCCGGGTCGGTGGGGCGTACGGCGGCCTCCGCCGGGTCGCCGGCGCCGGGCGCGCGCTCCGCCGGCAGGCCGGTGAGGTCCAGCTCCGGCGCGGCGCCGGGCCAGGGCGCCGGGCCGAGGGTGAGCAGGAAGCGGGGTTCGCAGGCGGCGAGGAAGGCACGGGCCGGCTCCTCGGGCAGCGCCGGGTCCACCGGGACGCAGACGGCGCCGAGCCGCAGCACGGCGAGCGTGGCGATGACCGAGGCGGGGCCGGGGGGCAGGCACAGCGCGGCGCGGTCGCCGTGCCGCAGGCCCTGGGAGCGCAGCAGGTCGGCGGCGGCGTGCACGGCCCCGGCCAGCCGCGCGGAGCTGTACCGGTCGTCGCCGGTGACGAGCGCGGTGGTCTCGGGGGCGCGGCGGGTGCGCTCGGCGAGCCGGGCCGGGACGGTGTCGGGGGCGAGCGCTGCGGGCGCGGGGAGGG
>NZ_JAAKZZ010000673.1 GCF_011045075.1 Streptomyces boncukensis | reverse complement strand
GCGCGGGCGGGCTGCGGGCGCTCGGCTTCGACCTGCGCAGGCCCGGTTTCGACCTGGGCTGGGGCGCGGCCCTCGCGGCGTGCGTGGGCGGCGTGGGCATCGTGTTCTACCTGATCGCGCAGGCCGGCGGGTTCAATCTGACGGTGGAGCCGGAGTCGCTGCCCGATGTGTGGTGGAAGTACCCCGTGCTGGTCCTCTCGGCCGTGCAGAACTCGGTGCTGGAGGAGGTGATCGTCGTCGGCTATCTGCTGCGCAGGCTGGACCAGCTGGGCTGGGGCCCGGGGGCCGCGCTCGCCGGGAGCGCGGTGCTGCGCGGCTCGTACCACCTGTACCAGGGGGTGGGCGGTTTCCTCGGGAACATGGCGATGGGCGTCGTCTTCGTCCTGCTGTACCGGCGCTGGGGGCGCGTCGGCCCGCTGGTCGCGGCGCACGCGCTGATCGACATCGTGGCCTTCGCCGGGTACGCGCTGCTCGCGGGGAGGGTGGACTGGCTGCCCACCCCCTCCTGAGCCGCGCGCGTGGGGTGTCCCGGGGCGCGCCTGAGCGCACCCGGCGACCGTCACAGCCCGGTGAGCAGCTCCGCGTCCAGCACGGTGACCGCGCGGCCGGTGAGCAGCGTCCGCTCGCCGCGCAGCTCGGTGCGCACCGAGCCGGTGCGGGCCGAGAGCTGCAGCCCGGTCAGGGTGTCGCTGCCCAGCCGGGGTGACCACAGCGGCGCGAGCGCGGTGTGCGCGCTGCCGGTGACCGGGTCCTCCGGGATGCCGTGCCCCGGGGCGAAGACCCGGGACACGAAGTCGTGGCCCGCGCTCTCGGCGCGCGCGGTGACGATGACGGCGGGCCGCTCCAGGGCCGAGACCGCGGCGAGGTCCGGCGCCAGCTCGCGTACGGCCTTCTCGTCGGCGAGCTCCGCCAGCAGGAAGTGCACCGACGCCGTGACGTGCGCCGCGGTCACCTCGGCACCGAGCGCCGCGGGGAGGGCGGCGGGCACGTCGACGGCGGTGAGCCGCGCGGTGGGGAAGTCCAGGGTGAGGGTTCCGCCGGGACCCGGGGTGGCGGTGAGCACGCCGCTGCGGGTCCGGAAGCGTACGGTCCCGCTCTCCGGCACCCTCCCGTCGGACGCGAGCACATGGGCGGTGGCCAGGGTCGCGTGGCCGCACAGGTCGACCTCGTCGGTGGGGGTGAACCAGCGCAGCGCCCAGTCGGCACCGGGGTCGTCGGCCAGCGGGTGCGCGAAGGCGGTCTCGGAGAGGTTCATCTCGGCCGCGACGGCACGGAGCGCGGTGTCGTCGGGGAACGGGCCGCGGTCGAGCAGGACGACGGCGGCGGGGTTGCCGGAGTAGGGGCGGTCGGTGAACGCGTCAACGGTGCGGAGCCTCATGTCCGCAGAACGTACGGCTCAGCGTCGTGGCTGGTCGCGGGCCAATTGCGGGGAAGTGGACCGGGGAGGGGTTGCCATGCGATGTGTTCCGATATATCGTCGAAGCATCGCGACTGATCAAAGATGGATCAGTCGCACCGTGAAAGGAGACAGTCATGCACCCCTACGAATACGACGGAACGCGCGGCGCGGGCCGCGAGGGCGGCCAGGGCCGCGGTCACGGCTGCGAGGGCCGGCCGGGGCGCGGCGGCGGGCGCGGTGAGCGCCGCCGGGCGCCCTTCGGGCCGTTCGGCGGGCCCTTCGGGGACGGACCGCCGTTCGGCGGCCGGGGCCGCGGACGCGGCGGTCCGCGCGGCGGCCGGGCCCGGCGCGGCGATGTGCGCGCTTCGATCCTGGCGCTGCTGAAGGACCGCCCGATGCACGGGTACGAAATGATCCAGGAGATCGCCGAGCGCAGCGGCGGCGCCTGGAAGCCCAGCCCCGGATCGGTCTACCCGACGCTGCAGATGCTGGAGGACGAGGGCCTGATCAGCAGCGCCAGCGAGGGCGGCAAGAAGCTCTTCTCGCTCACCGAGGCGGGCCGGGCCGAGGCGGACGCCGGACCCGAGGCCCCCTGGGAGGAGGCCGGCCGCGGCCTCGACTGGGAGGCGGCCCGCGAGATGCGGAACGCGGCGGGCGGCCTGGCCGGAGCGTTCCACCAGGTGTGGAGCAGCGGCTCGGCGGAGCAGCGCGAGAAGGCCCTCGCGGTGGTCAACGACGCGAAGAAGAAGCTCTATCTGATCCTGGCCGAGGCCGAGGAGAAGTGAGCCGCGCCGCGGCGCGTCACCGCCCGGGCCCCGAGCCCAGGCGCAGCGCGGTGGCGGACAGCTTGCCGCCGCAGACCGGGCCCGGCTTCCAGTCCGCGCTCAGCGCGCGCCGCTCGTCGGGCGGGATGACGCGCAGCCCGGCAGGGCGCGGGCAGGAGCCGTCCGGCGGGTCCCCCGCGCCGGGCACCACCGTCCAGTGCAGCCGGCTCCAGGCCCGGTCGCCCGGCCGCATCGTGAACTGCTGCGCGGGGGCGGCGCGGTCCCGGTCCGTACGGGTCTGGATCTCCGCGCCGCCCGCCGACGTCAGCTGGAGCCCCGGCCAGCCCCGGGTGCGGCAGGGGGAGTCGGCGGAGTTGATCAGGACGAGCGCCGCGTAGCGCTGTCCGGCCCCCGAGCCCAGCGTGCGCAGCGTCATACGCAGCTGCCCGGTGCCGCACCAGGGAGCGCGGTCCGCGGCCCGCGGCGCGGAGCCGGCGGCCGCCTCCCGGTCCCGGTCGCCGGGCGGTGCCGGTGCGGACCCGGACGCCCGCGCGGAGCCGGACGAGGGGGACGGGCCGGCCGCTTGACCGGTCCCGCCCGCCGCAGCCGAGGACGCCGGGGGCGGCGAGGACGACGCCGAGGACGAGGGTGAGGACGCCGGGGAAGCCGGGGGCGACGGCGGCGCCGAGGCGGCCGAAGGGCCGTCCCCGTCGGCGCAGCCCGCCGCGAGGAGCGCGGCGGCCGCGGTGAGTGCGGTCAGTGCCGCACGCGGATACGGCACGCGGCGTACGGACGGAGCGCGGAGCGGTGCCATGGGGGTCTCCCGTCACTGCCGGATCGGGTGTCGCACGCTTGGACTGGCGTTCGCCGGTGCGGGTTCCCGGTTCCCGCGCTGTCAGTCCCGCGACGCGGTGTCCCGTACGGGCAGCAGCCATATCTCGGCCGCGTCGAAGCAGTCGTGCGCGCGCGGCAGCCGGGAGGCGTCGTGGCAGTGGAACGCGGACCAGAAGAGGTCGCCGGGGAGCGCGTCGCGCGGCGCGTAGACGCGGTAGACATAGCTCTTCCCGTCGGTCCCGGGCAGTGCCACCATCCAGCAGTCGGACACGGGCTGGTCGCGGGCGGCCATCGGACTCCTGGGGCGGGGGCGGCGTTGGTTGCCCAGCGTCGCGGG
>NZ_JAAKZZ010000672.1 GCF_011045075.1 Streptomyces boncukensis | reverse complement strand
GGGTCTCGGGGCCCGGCGCCGGGCCCGCCGCCTCCAGGCCGCTGAGCCGTTCGCCGTCGTGCGGATGGGTGAAGGGCGTGAGTGCGTCGTGCATCGCCCCATTCACTCATGCCCCGGGACCAAGGTCCCGGCCGCGGGGGTGACTCCGGTCATACGGCCCCGCGTCCCTCCGCCTCTGCGGGCCCGCTCCCGTTCCGTCGTACCGTTAAAGCCTCAAACAACGTACGAACGGACAGAAGTCGTGAATGGTGCATCGCCCCCGGGTCCCCGTACCACGCCCTCCTGGCACATCGAGCTGCCGCACTCCCCGCCCGCGGCGCCCATCGCGCGCGCCGTGGTGCGCAACGCGCTGACCGAGCTGGAGTCCCCGGTGGACAGCGGCACGGCCGAGCTCCTCGTCTGCGAGCTGGTGACCAACGCCATCGAGCACACGCACGACGACGCCGCCATCTCGCTGAGCGTCACGGCGCTGCCGGAGGAGGGTGTGCTGGTCGAGGTGCGGGACCGCGGCCCGGGGCCGCTGGAGCAGCGGCAGTGGGGGCTGGAGGGCGCCCCCGAGGAGCTGCGCGAGGACGGGCGCGGCCTGCAGCTCATCCAGATGCTCAGCTCGGCCTGCGGCAGCCGGGCGACGCGGGACGGCAAGACCGTGTGGTTCACACTCGCGTCGCGGGGGTCGGAGCCGGAGGGGGCCCTGCGGGCGGCCCGCCCCGAGCCCGGCTGAGCGCGAGCCGGGACCGCTTGCGCCCGTACCCCGAGTAGACCAGGGAGCCGATCCCCACGAACACCGCGAACTGGACCCAGGTCAGCAGCGGCAGCCCGCACATCAGATAGAGGCAGAAGGCGATGCCCAGCAGCGGTGCCGCCGGGTAGAGCGGCACCCGGAACCGGCGGGCGAGGTCCGGGCGGGCCCGGCGCAGGGCGATCACGCACACATTGACAGCGGCCATCGTCGCCAGGGTGCCGATCACCGTCAGGTCCAGCACCACGTCCAGCGGGACGACCGCGGCCGGGACGGCGAAGACGACGGCGACGATCCAGGTGTTGGCGACCGGTGTGGACGTCCGCGGCGAGACCCGCTCGAACACCCGCGGCATCAGCCCGTCCCGGGACATCGACAGCAGGATCCGCGTCTGCCCGTACATCACCGCCAGCACCACCGAGGCGATGGCGACGACCGCGCCCACCGCGATGACCGTGCTGCCCAGGGACGAGCCGGTGGCGTGGTTGACGATCAGCGAGAGCGCGGCGGGCTTGCCGCCGATCCGCTCCCAGGGCATGGCGCCCAGCGCGGCGAGGGACACCAGGCAGTACAGCAGCGTGACGACGCCGAGGGTGACCAGGATCGCCAGCGGGACGTTCCGCCGGGGGTTCTTGACCTCCTCGCCCGCCGTCGAGATGGCGTCGAAGCCGATGAAGGAGAAGAAGGCCAGCGAGGCCCCGGCGCCGATGCCGCCGATGCCCTCCGGCGCGAAGGGGGTCAGCTGCCCGGCCCGGAAGGCGGTGAAGGCGATGGCGCAGAACAGCAGCAGTACACCGATCTTGATGACCGCCATCACCGCCGTGGCCCGCGCGCTCTCCCGCACGCCCCGCACCAGCAGCACGGCCGCGAGCAGCATCACCACCACCGCCGGGACGTTGACGACGCCGCCGTGTCCGGGCGCCTCCGCGAGCGCGTCCGGTATCCGCAGGCCGACGGTGTGCTCCAGCAGCTCGTTGAGGTACTGCCCCCAGCCGATGGCGACCGCCGAGACGGAGACCCCGTACTCCAGCAGCAGGCACCAGCCCACCAGGAACGCCGTCCGCTCGCCGAGCGCGGCGTACGCGTACGAGTACGAGCTGCCGGAGACCGGGATGGCGCTGCCCAGCTCGGCGAACGAGAACGCGGTGAAGACGCAGGTCACCGCCGCCAGGACGAAGGAGACCAGCACGGCGGGCCCGGCCTCGGCGACGGTGTCCGAGAGCCCGACGAAGATCCCGGTGCCGACGATGGCGCCGATCCCGAAGCAGACGAGCTGGAAGGGGCCGATGCTGCGGCTGAGGCCGTGGCCTTCGAGGTCGGCGCCGGACTCGGCCACCAGGAGGTCGGGGGACTTGATGCGCATGGTGCGGGGTCTTTCACGCCGGGGGGCTCATCGGGGGATCGTGCCCACCCAGCGTAACCGTATTTTATGCATCCATTCGCATAGATATGTATGGCAAACAGCACACCGGCGCGCTCAGCCCAGGGTGGCGACCAGCAGCGCCTTGATGGTGTGCATCCGGTTCTCCGCCTCGTCGAAGACGACCGAGTGCTCCGCCGACTCGAACACCTCGTCGGTCACCTCCAGTGAGCTGAGCCCGTACCGCTCGTGGATTCTCCGGCCCACGGCCGTGCCCAGGTCGTGGAAGGCGGGCAGGCAGTGCAGGAACCGCACCCCGGGCCTCCCGGTGGCCCGCAGCACGTCCATGGTCACCGCGTACGGCCGCAGCAGCGCGATGCGCTCGTCCCAGGTCTCCTCGGGCTCGCCCATGGACACCCACACATCCGTCGCGACGAAGTCCGCGCCCCGCACGCCCTCCTCGACCTGCTCCGTGAGCGTGACCCGGGCCCCGGTGCGGTCGGCCAGCGCGCGGGCCTCGGCGATCAGCGGCTCCCGCGGCCACAGCGCGCGCGGCGCCACGATCCGCACGTCCATGCCGAGCAGCGCGCCGGTGACCAGGTAGGAGTTGCCCATGTTGGAGCGGGCGTCGCCGAGGTAGGCGAAGGCCAGCTCCTCCAGCGGCCGGCCCGGCGCGTGCTCGGCCATGGTGAGCGTGTCGGCCAGCATCTGCGTGGGGTGCCACAGGTCGGTCAGCCCGTTGAACACCGGCACCCCGGCGTACGCGGCCAGCTCCTCGACCACCTCCTGGCTCCGGCCGCGGTACTGGATGCCGTCGTACAGCCTGCCCAGCACCCGCGCCGTGTCCCTGACCGACTCCTTGTGCCCGAGGTGCGAGCCGGAAGGGTCCAGATACGTGGTGGCCGCGCCCTGGTCGGCCGCGGCCACCTCGAACGCGGTACGGGTGCGGGTGGAGCTCTTCTCGAAGATCAGCGCGAGGTTTCTGCCGCGCAGCCGCCGCTCCTCGGTGCCCGCCCGCTTCGCGGCCTTCAGCTCGGCCGCCAGGGCGAGCAGCCCCCGGAACTCCCCGGGTGTGAGGTCCAGCTCCTTGAGGAGGGGGCGGCCCGTGAGATCTATCGCCATGGACGGCTCCTAGCTCGCTGCGTGCTCCTATAGCGCTCCGCTATAGCCCGTGCGTAAGCCCGGAACTATATACGATAGGCGGAATCCCTATGCATCCCTATGTATCCCTGTGCCCGTCCCCGCC
>NZ_JAAKZZ010000671.1 GCF_011045075.1 Streptomyces boncukensis | reverse complement strand
GGGGCGCGGGGCGGGGAGGCCCTGGTGCCCGCCGTGGTCGAGGTGACCTTCGAAGTCCCCGACAGCGCGCTGCCGTTGCCCGCACAGCGGTCCGCCCCGCCGGAGCCGTCGTCGAGCGGCACCGGTGACGACGAGGCGGACGAGATCCCGCCGCCCTTGCCCGTCGAGCCCGGCCGCGGCCGGATGGTCCTTGTACGGATCGGGCTGGCCCTGGCGCTCGCCCTCGCCGCGGTCGAACAGACCGTGCTCGCGCCGGTGCTGCCCGACCTCCTGGCCGGGCTCGACGGCGGCGGCCGGGCGTTCTGGGTGCTCGCGCTCCCGCTGGTGGCGGCCTGCGGCGGACCGTATCTCTTCGGCAGGCTCGGCGACCGCTGCGGCCACAAGGGGGCGCTGCTGCTCGCCCTCGCCCTGTGCACCGCCGGAACCGCGCTCGCGGGCTGGGCGGGCAGCGTGTCCGAACTGACCGCCTTCCGCGCGGTGCAGGGCGTCGCGGCGGGCGGCGTGCTCGGAGTGGCCCGCGGCCTCGTCGCCGAGACGGCGCCGCTGCGCACCCGCGGGCGGCAGCTCGGGCTGCTCGGCGCGCTGGTCGGTGTCTCGGCTGCCGCCGGACCGGCGCTCGGCGGGTGGCTGACCGAGGAGTGGGGCTGGCGATGGTGCTTCCACGCCGCCGTCCCGGCCGGGCTGCTGGCCCTGGCGCTGTGCGCGTTCGCCCCGCGCGCCCCGCGTACGCTCCGCGTGCCCCGCGCACCTCGCGGGCGCGCGCTGCCGCACCCGTACGTGCCGCTGGTCGGCGTGGCGCTGGCCGCGGCGCTGCTCGGTGCCGCGTACGCGCTCCCGCACTACCTGCGGCTGGCCGGCGGCGGCAGCGTGGAGACCGGGCTGCTGGTCGTACCGCCGCTGGGCGGCGCCCTGGTGGCCGCCGTGCTCGCCGAGCAACTCATCGTCCGCACCGGCAGCTTCGGGGTCTTCGCGGTGCTCGGGTGCGCGATGGGCGGCGAGGGCGTGTGGTTGCTGTCGCGCGTGGCGGACGACACCACGCGGGCCGACCTCGCCGTCCGGTCGGCCATCCTCGGCCTGGGGATCGGCTTCGTGCTGCCCGTGCTGGTCCTGGCCGTACGCCTCGGCGTCCGGCACACCCCGGCAGCGGGGCAGCCGGGCGGTCCCGGGGACTGGCCGCGCCGCGCGGCGGGCGGTGTGGGCGCCGGGCTGGTGGCCCTCCTGCTGGCGCACCGGCTCGCGGTGGTGTTCGGGCCCGGCGCCGCCGACCTGCCGGACGGGCTGCGCGAGGTGTACGAGAGTGCGTACGCCGACGCGCTGCCGCGCGCCTCGCTCTCCCTCGCCCCGATGCTCCTGCTGGGGCTGCTGTTCGTCTTCCTGCTCAAGCTCAAGGAGAACCCCCCGGTGTCACAGCACACGCCCGTGCCGCACGCACGCACGCCCGAGGCGGCGGCGCCCGCCGGGACGCCCGCGGCGCCGCCCGCCGGAGTCCCGGTCTGCGGCAGCGTCCGCCACCCGGACGGCGGTTCCGTGCCGAACGCCGCGCTCACGCTCGTGGACACCTCCGGGCGGCAGGTCGGGCGCGGCGCGACGGGGGAGGACGGGCGCTACGCGCTGAGCACGCCGGGCGAGGGGGCGTATGTGCTCATCGCCGCCGCCGGAGGGCACCAGCCGCGCGCGGTGAGCGTCACCGTCGGCGAGCGCCCGGTCGAGGTGGACGTGGTCCTCGGCGGTGCGGGGCGGCTCGCGGGCACCGTGCTGACGGCCGACGGCCAGCCGGTGAAGGACGCGGCCGTGACGCTGACGGACGTGCGCGGCGAGGTGGTCGCGACGGCGCGCAGCGGGCGCGAGGGCGGCTATGTCATCGCCGACCTGGTGGCGGGGGAGTACACGCTGGCGGCCAGCGCGCCCGTCTACCGCCCGGCCGCGCTGCCGGTCTCCGTCCAGGCGTCGCGGGAGACCCGGCAGGACATCGAACTGGCGGGCGGCGCCGTGCTCCGCGGCACGGTGCGCGCCGGGGGCGGGCGGCCGGTCGACGAGGCGCGGGTGACGCTGCTGGACGCGGCGGGGAACGTGGTGGACACGGTGACGACGGGGGCGGACGGCTCGTTCCGCTTCGTCGACCTGGCGTCCGGCGAGTACACGGTGGTGGCCGCGGGGTACCCGCCGGTGGCCACGGTGCTCCAGATCGCGGGCGGCGGCCGCACGGAACGGGATCTGCAACTGGGCCACGAGGACTGAACCGGGCCCGTGGGAGGTGACGGAGCGCCGGGGGTGCGCGAGGGTCCGCTGGGCGTTCGCCGCGCCGTGCTGAAAGCCCCTGGCCCCGGCCCGAGTCCAGGGTTGCCGCGCAGGTCATGGCCAACATCGACACGCTCTAGTGGTTTAGACCTTCAACAGTTATCCACAGGTCTGTCGCAGTGCTGGGCGACCGCGTAACGTTCCAGGCATGAAGATCCTCATCAGCGCCGACATGGAGGGCGCCACCGGCGTCACCTGGCCCGGTGACGTGCTCCCTGGCGCGTCCCAGTGGGAGCGCTGCCGTCCCCTGTTCACCTCGGATGTGAACGCCGCCATCGCCGGGTTCTGCGACGCGGGCGCGGACGATGTCGTGGTGAACGAGGCGCACTGGACGATGCGCAACCTCCTGCTGGAGCAGCTGGACGACCGGGCCCGGATGCTCACCGGCCGGCACAAGTCCCTGAGCATGGTGGAAGGCGTGCAGCACGGGGACGTGGACGGCATCGCCTTCGTCGGCTACCACGCGGGCGCCGGCGACGAGGGCGTGCTGGCCCACACCTATCTGGCCAACTCGATCACGGGCGTGTGGGCCGACGGCGTCCGGGCCAGCGAGGGGCTGCTCAACTCCCTGGTCGCCGCGGAGTACGGCGTCCCCGTGGTGCTGGTGACGGGCGACGACCGCGCGATCGAGGACGCCAAGGGGTACGCCCCGCAGGCCGAGGGCGTCGCCGTGAAGGACTACGTCTCGCGGTACGCGGCGGTGTGCCGCACCCCCGCGCGCACCGCCGCCGACATCCGCGCCGCCGCCGCGCGCGCCACCGCCCTCGCCGGGCGCCGGCAGCCCCCCGAACCCCGGGCGCACACCGTGGAGCTGGAGTTCGACGCGGAGCATCTGGCCGGTGCCGCCACGGTCGTTCCCGGCGTGCGCCGCACCGGCGAGCGCCGGGTGGCCTACACTTCCCCGTCCGCGTACGAAGCGATCCGCTGCTTCAAGGCGGTCACGACCGTCGTCTCGGCAGCGGTGGAGGAGCAGTATGGGTGAGTCGCCCGGGTCCGCAAGCACCGCACACACCGCACACACCACACCCCCCGGGCCCCCGGGCCCCCCGGCT
>NZ_JAAKZZ010000670.1 GCF_011045075.1 Streptomyces boncukensis | reverse complement strand
GAAAGCAGCACGGAGTACGACCTGCGGGGCGGCCCGTTCACCCGGCGGCGCAACCGGCGCCGGGTGAGCGCGGTCACCGGGGTCTCGCTGACCGTACGGCGCGGGGAGACGTTCGGGATCGTCGGCGAGTCCGGGTGCGGAAAGTCCACGCTGGGCCGGATGGCGGTCGGTATGGAGCCGCCGACCGGCGGCACGGTCCGCTACGCGGAGCGGGACATCACCGCGCTGGGCCGCGCCGCGCTGCACGCCCACCGGCGCGAGGTGCAGCTGATGTTCCAGGACTCCTACGCCTCCATGGACCCGCGGATGCGGGTCGGCGCGATCCTGCGGGAACCGCTGGCGATCCAGGGCATCGGCGACCGCGCGGAGCAGGACGAGCGGATCGGCGGCCTGCTGGACGACGTGGGGCTGCCGCGGGCCGCCGTGCACCGCTATCCGCACGAGTTCTCCGGCGGCCAGCGCCAGCGGCTGGGCCTGGCCAGGGCCCTGGCGCTGGGCCCCTCGCTCGTCGTCGCGGACGAGCCGGTCTCCGCGCTGGACGTCTCCGTGCAGGCGCAGATCCTCAATCTGATGCGGGATCTGCAGCGGGAGAAGGGGCTCAGCTATCTGTTCATCTCGCACGACCTTGCGGTCGTGCGCTACCTCGCCGACCGGGTCGGTGTGATGTACCTGGGCACCCTCGTGGAGACGGGCCGCGCGGCGGAGGTCTTCGCGCGCCCGCTGCACCCGTACACCCGCGCCCTGCTGAACGCGGATGAGCCCCCGGAGGGCGAGATCCCCTCAGCCGCCGACCCGCCCTCCGGCTGCCGGTTCCGCACCCGCTGCCCGCTGGCCACCGAGCTGTGCGCGGAGCAGGAGCCGCCGCCCGTCGAGCCGTCCGCGCCGGGCCACCGGGTGGCCTGCCACTTCCCCTTGACCGACACAGCCCTTTGACGGACACAGCCCGCTGAATCACCCGGACGGCTGAAATCCAACGGAAATCAACACCACCACCCGCGCGAGGTGTTCATGTCATCCTGCGGGCCCTCTACCGTGAGAGGCTCCCGCGACAGAGAGGGACATATGAGACGCCTCGGGCTCACACAGCGCATCGTCATCGGGGTGAGCACGCTCGCCCTCGCCGCCGTCGCGGCGCCCGCCACCGGCGTCGCCGCCGACTCCGCCGCCGACTCCGGTGCCGACGCCGGGCGCCCCGCGTACCGGAACGCCCGCCTCCCCGTCGACCAGCGCGTCGACGACCTGCTCTCCCGGATGACCCTGGACGAGAAGCTGGGCCAGATGACGCAGGCCGAGCGCAGCGCCCTCACCCCCGACCGCTCGGACCTCGCGGCGCTGGGCCTCGGCTCGGTGCTCTCCGGCGGCGGCTCCGCGCCGGAGGAGAACACCCCGAAGGGCTGGGCCGATATGTACGACGGCTTCCAGCGCACCGCGCTGACCTCCCGCCTCGGCATCCCCATGATCTACGGCGTGGACGCCGTGCACGGGCACGGCAACGTCCGGGGCGCCACGGTCTTCCCGCACCACATCGGCCTCGGCGCCACCCGGGACCCCGGGCTGGTGCGCCGGATCGGGCGGGCCACGGCGCGCGAGGTCGCGGGCACCGGGATCGACTGGAACTTCGCGCCGTGCCTGTGCGTGGCCCGCAACGACCGGTGGGGCCGGACCTATGAGTCCTACGGCGAGAACCCGGCGCTCCCCGCCGCCATGACCACCGAGATCTCCGGGCTCCAGCACCGGCTCGGCCGCTCGGGCGTGCTCGCCACCGCCAAGCACTACATCGGCGACGGCGGCACCACCGGCGGCGTCGACCAGGGGGACACCGAGCTGAGCGAGCGGGAGCTGCGCGCCGTCCACCTCCCGCCCTTCAAGAAGGCGGTCGAGCGCGGCGCGGGCTCCGTCATGGTGTCCTTCAGCAGCTGGAACGGGAAGAAGCTGCACGGCCACCGGTACCTCGTCACCGATGTGCTGAAGAAGGAGCTGGGCTTCGGGGGCTTCGTCGTCTCCGACTGGGCCGGGATCGACCAGATCGACGGCGAGGAGGGGTTCACCGGCGCCGAGGTCCGCCGGGCCGTCAACGCCGGGATCGACATGGTGATGGTCCCGCACGACTACCGGAAGTTCCTCACCCTGCTGCGCGGGGAGGTCGACGCCGGCCGGATCCCGGTGTCCCGGATCGACGACGCCAACCGCCGCATCCTCGCCAAGAAGTTCGAACTCGGCCTCTTCGAACGCCCCTTCACCGACCGCTCGTACACCGGCGACATCGGCTCGCCCCGGCACCGCGCCCTCGCCCGCGAGGCGGTGGGCGCGTCGCAGGTGCTGCTGAAGAACGACGGCGGCGTGCTGCCGCTGAAGAAGGACGGCAAGCTGTTCGTGGCGGGCAAGAACGCCGACGACATCGGCAACCAGTCCGGCGGCTGGACCATCTCCTGGCAGGGCGAGAGCGGTGCCATCACCCCCGGAACCACCATCCTCGACGGCATCCGCGCGCAGACGGGCCCGGCCGGCACGGTCACCTACGACCGCGAGGGCGACGGTGTCGACGGCAGTTACGACGCCGCCGTCGCGGTGGTCGGCGAGACGCCGTACGCCGAGGGCGAGGGCGACCGGCCCGGCGGCATGGGCCTGGACGAGGAGGACCTGGCCACGCTGAAGAAGCTGAAGGCGTCCGGCGTCCCGGTCGCGGTCGTCCTCGTCTCCGGCCGGCCGCTGGACATCGCCGGCCGGCTGCCAGGCTGGGACGCGCTGCTGGCCTCCTGGCTGCCGGGCACCGAGGGCGACGGCGTCTCCGACGTCCTGTTCGGCGACCGCCGCCCCACCGGCAAGCTGCCGGTCACCTGGATGCGCGACGCCGACCAGCTCCCGATCAACGCGGGGGACGGACAGCGCCCGCTGTTCCCGTACGGCTACGGGCTGACGTACCCGCGGAGCTGAGCGGCGGCGCGCCGACGCGCGCGGCGGGCCCGGGACTTCGCCCAGGGCAGAAGCGCGGGGCGCGCCGCGGAGCGCCCCGCGCGCCTAGGCTGAGGGCGTGACCCAGCACGCGCCGAACGAAGCCCGCGCCCGCGTCATTCCGCTGCGCCCGGTACGGCCGGGCGCCGAGCCCCCGGCGAAGGAACCGCTCTGGCGGGACCTCGTCGGCGACGTCCTGCGCCGCGAACGGCTCGCCCAGGAGCGAACGCTGCAGGATGTCGCCGACGAGGCCCGGATCTCCATGCCGTACCTGTCCGAGGTGGAGCGGGGCCTGAAGGAGGCGTCGTCCGAGGTCCTCGCGGCGGCGGCGCAGGCCCTCGGCCTCCGGCTGGCCGACCTCCTCACCCGGGTGCACAGCGAGATCGTGCGGACGGCCCCCGGCCCCGGCCC
>NZ_JAAKZZ010000066.1 GCF_011045075.1 Streptomyces boncukensis | reverse complement strand
CTCCCCGGCGGGGCGGGTCCTGCGGCGGCGGCGCGCGGCGCCCAGCGTCAGGTCCGCGGTCAGGAAGAGGGCCAGCGGGATGCCGAACCACGGGAGCCAGTACGCCAGGAGCGCCGTCACCAGCACGGCCGGGGCCAGCACCGCGCCGGGTATCCTGCGCCACCCGCCCGCCGCCGGGGCCCGGCCGGGGCGCGGGCGGCTCCGTGCGCCCGGCCCGGCGCGCGCCCGGGTGGGACGGCGCAGCCACCACATCCGGTAGCCCCACAGCACCAGGGCGATCAGCGCGAGCGCCAGCAGCGCCAGCGCGATCTGGTTCGCGAGCCCGAACAGCAGCCCCATGTGCGCGTCGATGCCCCAGCGGGTGAGCTTCGCGGCCACCGGGTAGTCGGCGAACCGGAGGGTGGAGGTCACCTCGCCGGTCGCCGGGTCGACGGCGACCGAGTCCTGGCGCACCGGCCAGGAGCGGGTGTTCTCCTTGACGGTGTAGCCGGTGCCCGCTCCGGCCGGGGGCGTGACCACCAGCACCCCGTCGAGCCCGGCGCCGCGTGCCGCGCGGACCGCGCCGTCGTAGCCGACGTCCTTCCCGGAGGGCGGGTCCGCGCGGGGCAGTTCGGCGGAGACCGCGGGCGTGGTGCTGTCGAACGCCTCGCGGAGCGCCGAGACGCTCTCGCCCGCGTACGCGGACCACGTCAGCCCGGTCGCCGAGAGCCCCAGCAGCCCGGCCGCCGCCCACAGGCCGACCGCGCCGTGCCAGGATCTGACCCGCCGCCGCCCGGCCGGGGCCCGGGTCTGGGGCAGCAGGGTGCGGCGCAGCCGCGCGCGGGAGCGGCGCGCACCCGTCCACAGCACCAGGCCGCCCGCGACCTCCACCCACAGCCAGCTCGCCGCGATCTCGCTGTAGTTGCGGCCGAGGTCGCCGAGGTGGAGGTTGCGGTGCAGGTCGTCGAACCAGGCGCGGACGGGCAGCCACTGGTCGTAGGTCTCCAGGGTGCCGAGCACCTCGTGGCTGTAGGGGTCGACGAACGCGGTGCGGGTGTAGCCCTCGCGCAGGCCCGGCTGTTCGAAGACGACCCGGGTGCTGTCGTCGTCCTGTGCGCCGACGGTCACCGACACCGGCGTCCCGTCCGGTACGGCCCGCTTCGCGGCGGCGACCTGGGAGGCGAGGGAGTCCCGCGGCCCGTCCGGGGTCACCTTCAGCTCATGCTGGTAGAGCGCCTGTTCGAGCTGCGGGGTCGCCGTATAGAGCAGCCCGGTCACGGCGGCGACGAGGAGGAACGGGCCGATGACGATGCCCGCGTAGAAGTGCAGCCGCAGGAGGGTGCTGGTCACGATGGTCGTCCTTCCGTACCGGGGCGCTCCCCTCTCCCCGGGATCCGCCGGTCCAGACAGTCGGGCGGTTCGGACGCCTGGTTCCGGCCGCCGCCGTGACGCCGGTCACATGCGTGCCCGGCTGGGAACTGGCGCTTTCCGCTCTCCTCGCCGGGCAACGGGCTCTGTAAGGTTGCGCGTTGGGGAGGGCTGGCATGGACGGAGCGTCGCGCGGCGGCGGGATGCCGGGCGCGGAGGTCGAGGAGGTCTGGCCCCGCGGCGGCAGGATTCTGCTGCGGCTGTCCCTGGTGGGCACCGGCGCCGAGGGCGCGACCCTGGTGCTCCGGGTGCGCGGCGCCGGCGGCGCCGAACTGCAGGTGCGCGCCGACGGCTCGGGGCACCGGTTCGAGGCGTGCCTCCCGCTGGCACCGCTCGTCGCGGCGGGCGGCGACGTCGACGCCTGGGTGTGGGACCTCTACCTCGTCCCGGACGGCAGCGGCGGCGAGGCCCTGCGGCTCGGCAAGCACCTGGACGACGTCCGGGGCAAGAAGCACATCTTCCGCTACCCCGTCCAGCACGCGGCCCGCACGGCGGTCGAGCCGTACTTCACGGCCAAGGACAACCTCTCGATCAGCTGCCGGCGGGGCGCGGCAGGGCGGGGAGCGGCCCGGTGAGGATCCGCTATCTGCTGCTCAACGCCTACGCGTACGGCGGGACCGTGCGCACGGTCGTCAACCAGGCCAACGCGCTGGCCGCCGTCGGGCACACGGTGGAGGTCGTCAGCGTCCGCCGGAACCGCGCGGCCCCGCCCTTCGGGCTGCACCCCGCCGTCCGGCTGCAGCCCCTGGTGGACGGCACCGAGCCCGCCGCCGCCCGGTGGGCGCGCCCCCTGGAGGCGTGGCTGGCGGGGCGGCCCAGCGGGCTGGTGGCCGAGTCGGAGGGGCAGTACGGGCGCTTCAGCCGGCTGTCCGACTGGCGGCTGGTGCGCTATCTGCGCGGGCTCGACGGCGGCGTCCTGGTCACCACCCGGCCCGCGCTCTCCCTGCTCTCCGCCCGCTTCGCGCCCGCCGGGGTGGTCCGCATCGGGCAGGAGCACCGGTACTACGGCCACTACGGGGCCGACCTCGCGCGGGAGATCGACGCCCGCTACCGGCGGCTGCACGCGGTCACCGTGCTCACCGCGGCCGACCGGGAGACGTACGCGGCGCGGCTGGCCGGGGCCGGGGTGCGCGTCGAGCAGATCCCGCACCCGCTGTCCGGCGGCGCCCCGCGCCGCTCCCGGCTGGACCGGCCGCTGATCCTCAGCGCCGGGCGGCTGACGGCGGACAAGGGCTTCGACACCCTGATCCGCGCCTTCGCGGACGTCGCGGCCGACCACCCCGAGTGGCAGCTGCGCATCTACGGCACCGGCCCTGAGCGGGACCGGCTGCGCGCCCTGATCAACGAGCGCCATCTCTACAACCACGTCTATCTGATGGGCACGACCCCGCGGCTGGAGCGGGAGCTGGCCAAGGCGTCCGTCTTCGCGCTGGCCGCGCCGCAGGCGGGGTGCGGGATGGCGCTGGCCGAGGCGATGAGCCACGGGGTGCCGCCGGTCGGCTTCGACTGCCCGCACGGGCCCCGCGAGCTGATCAGGGACGGCCCCTCCCCGGACGGGGTGCTGGTGTCGCCGCCGGGCGACGCGGGGGCGCTGGGGCGGGCGCTCCGGAAGCTGGTCGAGCACCCGGAGCTGCGGCGCGAGATGGGGAAGCGCGCTGCGGAGTCGGCCCGCCGCTACGAGCCCGGCGGCATCCGCGACCGCTGGGTCGCCCTCTGCCACGCCCTGCTGGCCGACCCGCCCAGCTAGTGCGGTGGCCGGCGGGTCGTGGTTGCCCTCTGTCGGGGCAGCCGGGCCGGGGCTGCCCCTGCCCGTGTCCTGCGGACTGCGGCTGGGTCGTGGCCGGTCGCGCAGTTCCCCGCGCCCCTGAAGCGCCCCTGCGGGGCGCCAGGGCGCGCCCCGCAGGGGCGCGGGGAACTGCGCGAGCAACCCCATCCCAGCCGCGGACTGCGACGCACGGCCAGGGGCAGCCCCTGCTCAGCGGGGTTCACCGGGCGCCCCCGCGCAAGAGGTCACGCCGCCGGGTCCGCCTCCGCCCCCGTCAGCAGGCGGGTCGTCGAGCGGCCGGCCACCAGGGGGATCTCCCAGGCGGCGGCCCCCAGCTCGGCCGCCGCCCTCCGCTTGGCCTCGGCGTGCGGGTCGCCCTCCGTATAGGCGAGGGCAGCAGGCCGCAGCGGCAGCAGCACCCGCTCGTACGCCTGGCCGTCCACGACCGCCGGGTCGCCGTGCACGACGCAGACCGCGTCCACCGCGCGCAGCGCGGCCAGCAGCTCGGCGCGCTCCTCCGCGGTGTTCACCGGCCGCTCGGGGCCCTTCCAGGCGCGGGTGCGCTGGTCGTCCTCCACGCCGACGACGAGACCGCCGAGTCCGGCCTCGCGGGCCCGCTCGCGCACCGCTTCCAGGAACCGCACGTGCCCGACGTGCAGCAGATCGAACACCCCGGTCACCACCGCCGCGCCCGCGGGCGCGGAACCGGTCTCCCGGGGAGTCCACCACTCCAGTCGTAGCTCTTGTGTACGTACAGCTCGCTCGCTCTGCGGCACGGCCCCACCTCGTCTGCTTTCCGTTCGCCGACCCGACGCCTATCGAGTCAACCACGCCGCGCGGCGGCTCCGGCTGAGGGCCCGGTCACATCGCCCTTCGGCCGCGGCTCGGGCGCCGGTGCCGGATGGCGGCCCTCCAGCGCCACCGCCAGCGGCACCGCCGTGCACACCGTCGAGGCCATCCCGGCGGTGGCCCCCGCGAGCAGCGCGACCGAGAAGTCGGTCAGCGAGTCGCCGCCGAGCACGGCGAGCGCGACGAGGACGAAGAGGGCGCCCATCCCCGTGTTGACGGTGCGCGGCAGCGTCCGCAGCACCGCGGCGTCGGCCAGCTCGGGCAGCGGCGCCGCGCGGTCCGCGCGCCGCATGCCGCGCAGCCGGTCGAAGACGACGACGGTGTCGTTGACCGAGTAGCCGATCACGGTGAGCAGCGCCGCCAGGAACACGCTGTCCACCGGCCTGCCCAGCCACGCGAAGAGCCCGACCACCAGCAGCACGTCCTGCACCATGGCGACCACGGCCGCCGCCGCGTACGTCCAGCGGAAGCGGATGCTCAGATACAGCAGCTGCGCCCCCACCGCCAGGCCCAGCGCGAGCAGCGCCTTCTCGCGCAGCTCGCTGCCCAGGCTGGGGCCGATCAGCTCGTCCCGCTCGACGGCGACCTCGCCGCCGCCCGCGTCCGACAGCGCCGAGCGGATCCGCTCCTGCTCGTCGTTGCTCAGCTGCTCCGTGCGTACGCTCAGACCGTCGTCCCCGGACTCCTGGACGACGGCGCGCGGGAACCCGGCGTCCGAGACCGCCTCGCGTGCCGTGTCGGCGTCCAGCGGCGCGCTGGTGGCGTACTCCACGAGCCGCCCGCCGGTGAACTCGACGCCGAAGTCCAGCCCGCGCACCCCGATACCGGCCAGCGCGAGCAGCACCAGCGCGGCGGCGGCGCCCAGCCACAGCCGGGCCCGGCGCGCCAGCCGGGGCCGCAGCCGGGCGAGCCGGGCCCGCACCCGGCCCCGCCCGGCGAGCCCGGTCAGCGCCGGGCGGCGGCGTACGGGGCCGCGGCGCACCGCCCAGTCGGCCAGCACCCGGGTGACGACCAGCGCCGAGACCATCGAAGCGAGCACGCCCAGCGACAGCGTCACCCCGAAGCCCTTCACCGGCCCGGTGGCGAAGAAGAACAGCAGCCCGGCGGCGAGCAGCGTGGTGACGTTGGAGTCGACGATGGCCGAGTACGCGCGCCGGAAGCCGTTCCGGAGCGGGCCGCGCAGCCCACCGCCCCGATACTCCTCGCGCGCCCGTTCGAAGACCAGGACGTTGGCGTCCACCGCCATCCCGATGGCCAGCACGAACCCGGCGAGGCCCGGCAGCGTCAGGGTGGCGCCCAGCGCGACGAGCGCGGCATACGAGATCAGCCCGTACAGCGCCAGCGCCACCGTGGCGAGCGCCCCCAGCAGCCGGTAGACGGCGATGATGAACAGCCCCGTGCACAGCAGCCCGAGCACGGCGGCCCGCGCGCTCGCCTCGATCGCCTCCGCGCCCAGCGTCGGCCCGACGGTCTGCTGGCTGACCACCTCGACCGGCACCGGCAGCGCCCCGCCCTTGATCAGCGCCGCCAGGTCCCGCGCCTCGGAGTCGTCGAACCGGCCGGTGATCTGGGTGGCCCCGCCGGTGATGCCCGCGCCGCACCGCACGCTCTCCTGCATCGCGGGGGCCGAGATCACCCGGTCGTCCAGCACGATGGCCACGCGGCGCGCCGGATCGCCGGGCGCGGCACAGGCCGCCTTCCCGGTGAGCCCGGCCCAGGCGTCCTTGGCGCCGCCGCGGAAGTCGACGGAGATGGACCAGCCGCTGCCCCCGGTGCTGTCCAGCACGGCCTCGGCGTCCTTGACGCCGTCCCCGTCGAGCGCGGCGGGGCCGAGCCGCAGCGAGCGCCCCTCGGCGTCGGGGTCGGGCAGCACGCGTGAGCCCTTGTCCCCGTCCCCCTTCGCTGCGGCGTCCTCCTTCGCGGCGGCCGTCCCCGTCACGGGGTGGAAGGTGAGCTGCGCGGTGCGGCCGATCGTCTCGGCCGCCTCCCGGGGGTCCTGGACGCCGGGCAGCTCGACGACGATCCGGTTCGCACCGGAGCGCGCGAGGGACGGCTCGGCGACGCCCAGCGCGTCGACCCGCTGCCGCAGCACCTCCAGGGCGCGGTCGGTGGCGGCGGAGTCCGCGCGGGCCCCGGAGGGCCCGTCCCGGGTCTCCAGCACGATCTGGGTTCCGCCGCGCAGATCGAGGCCGAGGCGGGCGGGGGTGGTCAGGGCGAAGAAGAGCGAGACGCCGACGACGGCCAGCGCCACGAGGGCACGCCACAGCGGCGCACGGGAGGTGCGGGAAGGCATGGGGAAGCTCCACGAAGCAGGGGTGAGCGAAGAGGTGACGCGTCAACTGCTCGTGGAGTGCGGGGGCCCGCGGCTGTGCCGCGGGGAGTACGGGGCCGAGGGCGGGGCGCGCTCCTGCCGGGGCAGCGCGGCGACGCGCCCCGTCAGCGGCGGCACCGCACAGGAGACGGGCGGCTGCCCGGCGGCGAGCGGGGGGTGCGGAGGGCTCGGCGGATACGGGAGGCCGTGGTGCGGCGGCGCTGCCGTCGCCTCCTGCCGGGGCGTGTGCGCGGCGGCCAGGCGGCTGTGGCCGTGCTGCCGCGCGCCGCTGGCCTGGACATGGCCGGAGACGCTCACCGCGACCGGCTCGCCGTGCGCGGCGGTCGCCGGGCCCGCGCCGTGCGCGGCGGTGCCCAGCAGCGCGAGCAGGGCGACGAGGACGGCTCGGACGAGGACGGTCAGCCCGGGGGAACGGCGCAGCATCTGCCCTTCCCCCCTCTCATCGCCGCCGACCCCGACAGCCTACGCGCGCGCCGGCGCGGGGCTTTCGAAACACCCCCTAACCCGTCCGGCCGCCCCGGACGACCAGGGTGTCCAGCAGCTCCTGGGTGGCGGCGGCGACCCGGTCCACCGCCGTCTCGAACGCCTCGGCGTTGTGCGCAGCGGGGGCGCGGAACCCCGAGATCTTCCGGACGTACTGCAGCGCGGCGGCCCGCACGTCCGCCTCGGTCACGGACTCGGCGTACGGCTCGCGCAGCGTCTTGATGCTTCGGCACATACGACGACCGTACGGCGGCCCACTGACAGCGCGCTCGCCCGTCCGGGTGACGCGCGTTACCGTGAAAGGACCCTGACGTGCGGTGACACCGGTATGGAGGGGAGGGACCATGCAGACGATGACGGGCCTTCTCGGCGCGCTGGAGCCGGAGCAGCGGGAGCGGCTGCGGGCGCTGGGCCACGACGTGGCGTTCGAGGCGGGGGTGCGGATCTTCGAGGAGGGCGATACGGCGGACCGCTTCTGGGTCCTGCGCACCGGTTCCGCGACCCTCGACATGCATGTGCCGGGGCACCGCAATGTCGTGATCGACCATGTGCGGCCCGGCGAGCTGCTCGGGTGGCACTGGTTGTTCCCGCCGTACCAGTGGACGCTCGGCTCGGAGGCCGCCAGCCCGGTGCGGGCGCTGGAGTTCGACGCGCGCTCCGTGCGGGTGTTGTGCGACGAGGACGCGCGGCTGGGGCTGGCGCTGACCCGGGCGGTCGCCGGGGTCATCGGCGACCGCCTGCACCGTGCCCGGACGCGGCTGATCGACCTGTTCGGCCCCTACTCCCCGCACAGCCGCATCTAGCCGCGCCTCTGATAGGCACTAGCTGGTCAGCAGGGCGGCGAGGCCGTTGATGGGGCACAGCGCCGGGCGGTCGGCGACGTGGACGGACATGCCCGTCCCATCCCGCAGCCGCTCCGCGAGCCCCGGCAGCGGCGCGCTGCCCCCGGTGAGCACCATCCCGCGCTCCGCGAGGTCGGCCACCAGGTCGGGCGGGCAGCGGTGCAGCACGGAGCGGATGGTGTCGGCGAGCCCGGTGAGCGGGGGCTGGATCGCGGTGCGCACGGCCTCGTAGTCGAGGCGGACGGTACGGGCGAGCCCCGTCACCACATCCCGGCCCAGCACCTCCGTGGCCTGCGCGACCTCGACCATCTCCCGCTCCGCCTCCCGTTCCGCCTCCCGCTCCGCCGCGGTCTCGCCCCGCGCGGGAGCGCCGTCCGCCAGGGCGAGGTGCAGTGGCCGTACGGCCTGGGTGGGCAGCAGCAGCTCGTGCTCGTTGCGCACGTACTGCACGACGGCGCGGTGCACGGTGTCGCCGCCCAGGGCCACCGTTCCGGCGGCGACGATCGAGCCCATCGCGATCACCGCGACCTGGGTGGTGGCCGCGCCGCAGACCAGGATCATGGTGGCCTCCGGCCGCTCGACCGGGAGGCCGCAGCCCAGTGCCGCGGCCGTCGGCGTGTCGACCAGCTCGACGCGCCGGGCCCCCACGCCGGTCAGCGTCTCGACGACGGCGCGCCGGGCCAGCGGATCGGCCTCGTGCGGGATGGTGGCGGCGGCCCGCAGCAGCGCCCGGCGCCGGGCCAGGCCGCGCAGCCGCTCCCCGACGAGCGCCCGCAGCATCCGCTGCGCCATGGCGATGTCCACCACGGTTCCGCCGGACACCGGCCGGATGACGCGGATGTGCTGCGGGGTGCGGCCGTCCATCCGCTCCGCCGCCGCGCCGACGGCGATCAGCGCGCCGGAGGCGGTGTTGACCGCGACCACGGACGGCGCGTCGACGAGGAGTCCCGCGCCCTTGACGTGGACCCGGGTGCGGGCCGCACCCAGGTCGACGGCGACGGAGCAGCGGCGCAGGTCCTCAAGTCGGCTGGAGCTGGGGCTCATGGCGGCACGGGTCCTTCCGGGAGGCGGCACGGGGCGCTGTGGCGGGTGCGGCCGGCGCCCGGCCTGCGGTGTGTTGCGTCACCTTCAGCGTGAGCGCGGGGCGGGGCGCCCGCGCGCCGGAGTGGACCGGTCGGGTGAGGGGGCGTCAGGCGACGGTCGCCGGCGCGTCCTCGGCAGCGTCCTCCGTCGCGTCGCCGGTCGCGTCCTCCGCGCTGAACTGGGTGCGGTGGAGCTGCTCGTAGCGGCCGCCCGCGGCGAGCAGTTCGGCGTGGGTGCCGCGCTCCACGATGCGCCCCTCCTCCATGACGAGGATCTGGTCGGCGGCCCGTACGGTCGACAGCCGGTGGGCGATGACGAGGGAGGTGCGGCCCTCCAGCGCCTCGCCGAGCGCCTCCTGCACCGCCGCCTCCGAGGTCGAGTCGAGATGTGCGGTGGCCTCGTCCAGCAGGACGACCCGGGGCTGGGCCAGCAGCAGCCGGGCGATGGTGAGGCGCTGGCGCTCGCCGCCGGACAGCCGGTAGCCGCGCTCGCCGACGAGGGTGTCCAGGCCGTCCGGGAGGGCGGCCACCAGTCCGTCGAGCCGGGCCCTGCGCAGCGCGGCCCACAGCTCCTCGTCGGTGGCCTCGGGGCGGGGCAGCAGCAGGTTGGCGCGGATGGTGTCGTGGAAGAGGTGGCCGTCCTGGGTGACCATGCCCAGGGTGGTGCGGAGCGCGGCGGCGGACAGGTCGCGCACATCGGTGCCGCCGATCCGTACGGCGCCGCTGTCCACGTCGTACAGCCGGGGGGCGAGGGAGGCGAGGGTGGACTTGCCCGCTCCGGAGGAGCCGACGACGGCGACCATCTGGCCGGGCTCGGCGCGGAAGGAGATCCCGTGCAGCACCTCCTCGCCGCCCCGGGTGTCGAGCGTGGCGACCTCCTCCAGGGAGGCGAGCGACACCTTCTCCGGCGAGGGGTAGCTGAAGCGGACGTCCTCGAACTCCACGGAGACCGGGCCGTCCGGCGCCCGCTCGGCGTCCTCCTTCTCGGCGATCAGCGGTTCGAGGTCGAGCACCTCGAACACCCGCTGGAAGCTGACCAGCGCGCTCATCACCGCGACGCGGGCGTTGGCCAGTGCTGTGAGCGGCGCGTACAGCCGGGTCAGCAGCAGGGCCAGCGCGACGACGGTGCCCGCGTCCAGGCTGCCGCGCAGCGCGAGCCAGCCGCCCATCCCGTAGATCAGCGCCAGCGCGAGCGCGGAGACCAGCATCAGCGCGGTGAAGAAGACCTCCTGCACCATCGCGGTGCGGATCCCCAGGTCGCGCACCCGGCCGGCGCGGCGTGCGAACTCGGCTGACTCCTCGTCGGGGCGGCCGAAGAGCTTGACGAGGGTGGCGCCCGGCGCGGAGAACCGCTCGGTCATCTGGGTGCTCATCACGGCGTTGTGGTCGGCGCGTTCGCGCTCCAGCCGGGCCAGCCGGGCGCCCATCCGGCGCGCGGGCAGCACGAACAGCGGCAGCAGCACCAGGGCGAACAGCGTGACCTGCCAGGAGAGCCGCAGCATCACGGCGAGTGTGAGCAGCAGCGTGACGAGGTTGCTGAACACCTCGGACAGGGTGCTGCTGAACGCGCGCTGGGCGCCGATGACGTCGTTGTTGAGACGGCTGACGAGGGCCCCGGTGCGGGTACGGGTGAAGAAGGCGACGGGCATCCGCTGGACGTGGTCGTAGACCGCGGTGCGCAGGTCGAGGATGAGTCCCTCGCCGATCCGCGCGGAGAGCCAGCGGGTGGCGATGCCGACCGCCGCCTCCGCGACGGCGACGGCGGCGATGATCCCGGCGAGCGCGAGCACGGTGCCGGTGGCTCCGCCCTCGGTGATGACGTCCACGACGTTGCCTGCCAGCAGCGGGGTGGCGACCGTCAGGACGGCGAGCACGGTGCTGAGGGCGAGGAACGCGTACAGGGTGCGGTGGTGGCGGTGCGCGAAGCGGTAGATCCGGCGCATCGTGGCGGCGGAGAACGGCCGGCTGTCCTGGTCGGCGTGGCGCGAGTGGTAGAGCGCGTTCCACGCGGTCATTTCCATACTCATGGGAGGAACGTAGAACTTGAAGGAAACTTAAAGTCAATGGGCGCGGCAAAGGTTGCGGTAACGCAACCGTCAAGTCGCCGGGTAAGGCGGAACCGCCCTCCGCTGCGTCTGTCGAAATACGGAACGGGGGAACGGGACCGGTGTGTGTTTCGTCCAAGACCCCGCGTGACGGTGACTAAGCGGTGCGCAACCCGCTTTGACCGGCTGTGATGGGGCCGCGACGGGGCGTCGTGCACGTGCATTAGCACATGCATTGGCACGTGAACGCGGTTATGATCCCCGGAAGTTGACAGTTTTCACACTGCTCAACCGCACCCCCCACACCTGACCAACGGGAGATCCAAGTGCCTCACGCGTACAACGGCATGGCCGCCCGGGACCTTCAGGGGGCCGTGTGGCGAAAGAGCCGGTACAGCAACTCGCAGGGGACCTGCGTGGAGTTCGCGAAGCTGCCGGACGGCGACGTCGCGGTGCGCAATTCGCGCTTCCCCGACGGGCCCGCGCTCGTCTACACGCCCGCGGAAATGGAGGCGATGCTGCTCGGCATCAAGGACGGCGAGTTCGACTATCTGATACGTGACTGAACCGGCGGTTCGGCGGTCGCGGGTTCGGGGCAACAGCCCGTCAACTCCGCGCCGCCCGCGTACTGTAGGGGACGACCGCACCGGTACCGGCCAGGCGGCCGGTACCGGTGCGTCGGTTCTGCCGGCGCCCCTCAGCGGCCGGCGCCCCGCCCGCGTCGTGCGCGGGCGCGAGCCCCGGCGGAGGAGCGGGCGCGGGCATCCGCGGGGGCCAGGGCCGCGCGGGCGTCCTCGTCCGCGGTGAGCACGGCCCGCCGCAGCGCGGCGCCCCGGGCGGGGTCGCCGCCGTCGGGAAGGGCGTCCAGCTGATGGAGACTGCCGCGCAGGGCCGCCGCCGCCTCGCCGTAGGCGGCGGCCACACGGACCGCGACCGCCGCCGCCACGAGGGCCGCGCCGCACAGCAGCCCCGCCGCGCCCCAGGCCCCGGCGAGCGCGGCGGTGACGGCGGCGCACAGCGCGGCGGCGCGCACGGGCAGCAGCCGCCTGCCCGGCCGGGACAGCGTCCCGGCCCGCACGTGGTCCTCCACCGTTCTGCGGTGGTTCTCCAGCAGCGCGCGGCACAGCGCCGCGTCCGCCGCCGGACTGCCGCCCGGCCGCACCTCCCGCAGGAACCGGAGCGGGATGGCACGGGCCTGCCGGCGGAAGAGCATCCGCTGTGCGGTCTGCCACAGTACGCGCGGCAGGAGTACGGCGAGTACCGCCGCGACGGTCCCCGCGGCGACGCACAGCGCCGCGGGGCCGTTCGGCTGCAGCAGTTCGGCCAGGGTGTGGATGGCCGGTGAGTTCGGGGCCACGGCGGGCCTCCCCTCCGTCCGGGTTCGCTGACGGAGGCCCGGCGCGCTGAGGCGGGCTGTTTCCCGGAGTTCGGGGGCAGATTTCTCAGTTTTTTCCGGCGGGCCCGGGACGCTGTCCCCGGACCGGGAGCGGAGGCGGGGCATGGCGGACGGAGCGTTACCGCACGGGAGCCGGGCGCACCCGGCGCACCCGGCGCACCCGGCGCACCCAGCACACCCGGCGCACGCAGCGCACCCGGCACACGCGGCGCACCCGGAACCCGGCGACGGGGAGCTGCTGGAGCGCGTCTACCGGCCGCGCGGGCCCGAGGACCGGGCCGAGGCGCTGGAGGCGCTCGCCGACCGGCACTACGCAGACGTGCTGGGCTTCCTGGCGCGCCGGGTCCGCGACGCCGACCTGGCCGCCGAGCTGGCCCAGCAGACCTTCGCCGACGCCATCGCCGCACTGGAATCGGCGGACCCGAAGGGGCGGCCGCGCGCCCCCGACCGGTTCGGCGGCTGGCTCACCGAGGTCGCCAGGAACCGGCTCCGCCGCCACGTCGACCAGCGCGGGAGACAGCGCGACCGGCTCAGACCGCTCGGCGAGGACGAGACCCTGGACGACCATCCGCGCGAGGATCCCGGCCGGCCCGATCCGGCCGACGACCCCGTACGGCTGGCCCAGGCGCGCGGCGTCGTCGCCGAGGTGGCCGCCACGCTGCGGCCCGAGGACCGCTCGCTGTACCGGTGGTACTTCCTGGACGGCCTCCGGCCCGCCGAGATCGCCGCCCGGACGGCCGCCGCCGACGCGGACGGTACCCGCGCGCCGGCCGCGAAGAGCCTCAGCAACCGGGTCACCGCCGTCAAGACCGTGATCGCCGAGGGGTTCCACGCCTATCTGCTCGTCCACAACGACCGCACCCTGTGCCCCGCGCTCACCGCCATCATCGGCCGGTATCCGCGGGGCTTCTCCGCGCCGCTGCGCGACCACGTGGTCAAGCACGCCCACAACTGCGCCCGGTGCGGGACGTGCGAGCGCTGCCGGGTGTGCCGGATCCGGGAGCCGGAGCGGATCACCAGCGCGTGCACCGCGTCCCGCGACTGCCGCGCCTGCGACGTCTGCCGCCGGGAGACCGTGGCGCTGAAGGCCGACTGGGCCCCGGCCCTCGCGCTCGTCCTCTTCCTCCGGCCGGTCCGCGAGGCCATCAGCGAGATCATCCGCGGCACCGCGCCGGCGGCCGGGCACCAGGAGGGGCCGCCCCGCGACCGGCCGCCGCGCCGGGGCCGGTCCCTGCGCCCCGCCGCGGTCGCCGCCGGCGTGGTCCTGGCGTACCTGGCCGGCGCCGCGGGCGCGTATCTGATCGCCAGGCCCGCGGCCGACCCGGCGACGGGCTCCGGCCCCGACGGCACCCGGACGGTCCGGGTCGTACCGGTGGGAGCCGGGGGCGATCCGCTGCCGGACCGCACCGTGCGGCGGGAGCCGGGGGCGCGGGTGGAGGACTGCAACGCCTCGGCGTTCGCCCTCGGCCCGGACATCGTCTCGTGCATCCCGCATGTGCTCTCCGCGCAGGCGTGCTGGGTCCGCAAGGACCGCACCCGGGTGCTCTGCGGCTCCCCCCGGGGCCGGGAGCTGCGGGAGTACCGCGCGGACGCCGCCATTCCGCGGACGGCGCCGCGGCCCAGCGGCAAGGCCGTCCCCTGGGCCGTCGAGCTGGCCGACGGCGGCCTGTGCACGCCGCGCTGGGGCGGGCCCGCGGCGACCCTGCCCGACTCCCTGACCGCCCGGTACAGCTGCGCGGCGGACGACGGGTCCGCCGCGCGCCTGCTCGTCCAGGCCCCGGGCGACCCGCTGCTGGACAAGAGCTCACCGCTGTGGACGGTGCGGGTGCTGGAGAGCCGGGAGCGGGGCGGCGGCTTCGCACCGCAGTCCCGGCGGCAGGTGGCGGCCGTCTACTACGCGGACCGGCCGTGAGCAGACCCCGGCGGGGGGCTACCCCTCCCGCAGATGGAAGAGGGCCCAGACGACCTTGCCGGCCACCGGGCCCGGGAGCGGGTGCCAGCCCCAGCTGTCGCTGAAGGTGTCCACCAGGCACAGCCCCCGGCCGGACTCGGCGGTGAAGCCCGGCAGTCCGGCCGTGCCGGTGAGCTCGGGCAGCTCGGGGAACTCGGCGAGCTCGCCCAGCTCGCCGTCCACGCCCTCGATCCCGTCCGGGGAGCCGTTCGCGAGGCCCAGCCGCTGCGCGACCTCGGGCGGCTTGCTGCTGGGATCCCGCACGGCGCAGACCAGCCGCGCCGACCAGCGCATCAGATGCAGCCGTACGGGCGGCTCAGCGCCCTGGTGCGGGGAGCTGGGCAGGCCGTGCCGCATGGCGTTGGTGACGAGCTCGGAGACGACGAGCGCGACGTCCTCGCCCTGCTCGCTGATCTCCCAGCGCCGGAGCGTCTGCCGGGTGAAGTCCCGGGCGCTCTTGACCGCCTCGTACCTCGGCGGGAGCGCGCAGGACGCGGAGGCGGAGACAGAAGCGGCATCCAGCGTGGGGAGACCTTGCCATAAGGGCTCCAGCACCGTTGATCCTTCGGTCCCCATGACGGGCCACTCCTGGCGTTAGCGGCAGTGATGATCCTGTGTGGATCCTGTCGGCCGTGCTCCTCCGGTCGATTCCGGCGCCACAGTGCGGGATGGCGCCACAACTCGTATGGCACCGGGTGCACTTGTGCGATCCCCATGGTTCCCAAAGCCCACAGCAGATGCAAGGGCAGATGCACGTGCACGCGAGACTTTCGATCGTGTGTAACCAGACGGGCACGCAACGGAGCGCAGAGATGGCACACTTCCCTTCAAGCAGGGGCGGAGGGTTGATCGAAATGGCCACAGAACCGGCAAGTCGCGTCACTGACGGCGTAAAGGGGGCGAGTAGCTCAAGCGGGTCGATGGTCCGGCGGATCCTGCTCGGCTCCCAGCTGCGGCGGCTCCGCGAGGCGCGCGGCGTGACGCGCGAGGCCGCCGGCTATTCGATTCGTGCGTCCGAATCCAAGATCAGCAGGATGGAGCTGGGACGTGTGAGTTTCAAAGCGCGAGACGTGGAGGACCTGCTGACGCTGTACGGCGTGACCGACGAGGCGGAGCGGGAGCCACTGCTGGGGCTGGCCCGCGAGTCCAGCATCGCGGGCTGGTGGCACAACTACAGCGATGTACTTCCCGGCTGGTTCCAGACATATGTGGGGCTGGAGGGCGCCGCCTCCCACATCAGCACCTACGAGGTGCAGTTCGTCCACGGCCTGCTGCAGACGGACGACTACGCGCACGCGGTCGTCACCGCCGGGCACCGCAAGCCGATTGCGGACGAAGAGATCGAACGGAGGGTCGCGCTCCGTCTGGAGCGGCAGAAGCTGCTGCTCGGCGAGAACGCGCCCCGGCTGCTGTGCGTCCTGGACGAGGCCGCGCTGCGCCGCCCGTTCGGCACTCCGGACATCATGAACGCGCAGCTCACCCACCTCGCGGAGGTGTCGGAGCACCCGAATGTCACCGTCCAGGTCGTCCCGTTCACCTCCGGCGGGCACGCGGCCGAGAGCGGAGCCTTCACGCTGCTGCGCTTCCCCGAATCGGACCTGAACGACGTGGTGTATCTGGAGCAGCTCACCAGTGCGCTCTATATCGACAAACGCGACGAGGTGGCGCAGTACGACCAGGTGCTGGACCGGCTCGTGGAAATCAGCCTTTCACCCGCTGACACCCGCGACCACCTGCACAGGCTCCGCCAACGGTCCTGAAATGGCAGTACGATGACGTTCCATCAGCACGTCCTTCCACCCCCCGAAGGAATGGCATGTCCTACTTCACCGATCTGGCGCTTCAGTGCATAGCTGGCGAGTGGCGCCCCGGGACGGGTTCCTGGGACATCATCGACTTCAATCCCTACAACGGTGAGAAGCTCGCCTCCATTACCGTGGCCACCGTCGACGAGGTGGACCAGGCGTATCGCGCGGCGGAACGCGCCCAGCGGGACTGGGCTGCCACCAATCCCTATGAGCGACGCCTGGTGTTCGAGCGTGCCGTCCGGGTGATTGAGGAATCCGAGGCCGAGATCACCGAGGCCATCGTCGCCGAGCTGGGCGGCACCTGGCAGAAGGCGGCCTTTGAGACCGCGCTCGTCAAGGAGTTCTTCCGGGAGGCCGTCCAGCTTTCCCTGCACACCCAAGGGGAGATTCTGCCGTCCGCCGTCGATGGCAAGGAGAACCGCGTCTACCGCTCCCCGATCGGCGTCATCGGCGTGATTTCTCCCTTCAACTACCCATTCCTGCTGGCCGTCAAATCCGTCGCGCCCGCGCTGGCGCTCGGCAACGCCGTCGTGATCAAGCCGCACCAGTCCACCCCGATCTGCGGCGGCACGCTGGTCGCGAAGGTCCTGGAGCGCGCCGGGCTGCCGCCGGGGCTGCTCAACGTCGTGATCACGGACAGCGCGGAGATCGGCGACGCGCTGATCGAGCACCCGGTGCCCAAGGCGCTGTCCTTCACCGGCTCCGACCGCGTGGGGCGGCATGTCGCCACCGTCGCGGCCCGCAACTTCAAGCGGGTGATACTCCAGCTCGGCGCCAACAGCGCGCTGATCGTCCTGGACGACGCCGATATCGACTACGCGGTGGACGCCGCCGTCTTCAGCCGCTACGTCAACCAGGGCCAGCTGTGTATGGCCGCCAACCGGATCATCGTCGACCAGCGGGTGGAGGCGGAGTTCACCGAGAAGTTCGTCGCACGGGTGCGCGAGCTGAAGGTCGGCGACCCGGAGGACCCGACCACCCATATCGGCCCGCTGATCAACTCCCGGCAGGCCGAGCGGGTCACCGCCATCGTCGAGCAGGCCATCGCGGCCGGCGCCACCCCGCTGCTGCACGGCGAGGTGAACGGCAACCTCGTCGGGCCCAGCGTGCTGACCGGGCTGGCCACCACCTCGTCCCTGCTGCGCGAGGAGATCTTCGGCCCGGTCGCGCTGATCATCCCGGTGGACGGCGAGGACGAGGCCGTGCACGTCGCCAACGACACCCCCTACGGGCTCGGCGGCGCGGTGCACAGCGGCGACATCGAGCGGGGCATCGCGGTGGCCCGCCGGATCGACACGGGCATGGTGCACGTCAACGACTCCACCGTCGCCGACGAGCCCATCGTTCCGTTCGGCGGGGAGAAGCACTCGGGGCTGGGCCGGCTGAACGGCGAGCAGATGGTGGACACCTTCACCACCACCAAGTGGATCTCCATCCAGCGGGGCCGCAGCGCGTTTCCGTTCTGATCGGCGATCGCGGACAGAGGCTGACCGCGAGGGGCCGTAGCTTGTTCGTCGTGAGGGGGAGCCCGGTCGGTCGGGACAGGGCCCCATGACGAAAGGGACGGACATGCCGGTTGTCGTACAGCCCGAGGCCCACGGCGACGAGCGCGGGGCGCTCCTGGCCTACCTGGAGGCCCAGCGCGGAGCGTTCCGCCGCGCCCTGCACGGCCTGACCGAGGAGCAGGCCCGCAGCGCCCCCGCGGCCAGCGAGCTGTCCCTCTCCGGGCTCCTCAAGCACGTCACCCTCGGCGAGGAGGACTGGCTGCGGAAGTTCCAGGGCACGGAGACCCGCTCGACGGAGGAGCAGATGGCGGGGTGGGAGGGCGGCTTCGCCCCCACCCCCGAGGAGACGATCGACGTCCTGATCGCCTGGAGCGAGCGGGTCGCCGCCGAGACCGAGCGCGCCGTACGGGCCCTGCCCTCCCTCGACGAGACGTTCGTCTCCCCCAAGTACCCCTGGGACGAGGGCGGTGAGCGCTCCTGGCGCTGGGGGCTGCTGCACCTGATGGAGGAGCTGGCCCGGCACGCGGGCCACGCGGACGTCATCCGCGAGACGCTCGACGGCAAGGGCGCCTTCGACCTGGTCTTCGAGACGGGCGCGATGCCGGAGCCGGACTGGTCCCAGCTGCCGTCCTCGTAGCTCCTCGTGGCTCCTCGTGGCTCCCCGTGGCTCCTCGTAGATCCCCGCGGACCGGGCCCTCATAGACTGGGGGCATGTCGGCGATCCGTTTGCTGGTGCTGGGGGCCGTGCGGCTGCGGGGCCGGGCGCACGGCTACCAGATCCGGGGCGACCTGGAGTTCTGGGGCGCCCACCAGTGGTCCAACGCCAAGCCCGGATCGATCTACCACGCGCTCAAGCAGCTCGCCAAGCAGGGCCTGCTGGTCGCCCACGACGTCGCGCCCAGCACCGCGGGCGGCCCGCCGCGCGTCGAGTACGAGGTGACGCAGGCGGGCGAGGCGGAGTTCCACGGGATGCTGCGGCACGCGCTCACCGCCGTGGACGAGAAGCCGGACGTGCTCACCAGCGGCGTCGGCTTCCTCGTCGACCTGGAGCGCGCCGAGGCCGTGGCGCTGCTCAAGGAGCGGGTGGCGGCGCTGGAGAGCTGGCGCGCCGAGGTCATGGAGCACTGGACTCCGGACAGCCCCGGGCCGCACCACATCGGCGAGATCATGCGGCTGTGGGTGGTCCAGGCGGACAGCGGTGCGACCTGGGCCCGGGAGCTGATCGCCCGGCTGGAGAGCGGCGCGTATGTGATGGCGGGGGAGGGCGAGCGCGACCTGTCGGTGCTCAGCGACCACGCCCCGCCGCGCCGGCCCGGCGGGGTGTGAGCCCGCGGCGCTTGCACCTCACGCGGCGTGAGGCGGCACCGTGCGGGGCGTACCGAGTCAAGGAGGCGGACGTGCCCTACTCCATCGGCCAGGTCGCCCAGGCGGCGGGCGTCACCGTGCGCACCCTGCACCACTACGACGAGATCGGTCTGCTCACCCCGGGCGACCGCACCTCCGTCGGCCACCGCCGCTACACGGACTCCGACCTGGACCGGCTGCAGCAGATCCGCTTCTACCGGGAGCTCGGCTTCCCGCTCGAAGAGATCGCCGTGCTGCTCGACGACCCCGAAGCGGACAGGTTCGAGCATCTGCGCCGCCAGCACGCCCTGCTGGAGGCGCGGATCGGCAGGCTGCGGGAGATGGCCGCCGCCGTGGAACGCGCCATGGAGGCACGGAAGATGGGAATCGATCTCACCCCCGAGGAGAAGTTCGAGGTGTTCGGCGACTTCGACCCCGACGCGTACGCGCCGGAGGCGGAGCACCGGTGGGGCGGCAGCGAGGCGTACGAGCAGTCGCGGCGCCGTACGGCCGCGTACACCAAGGAGGACTGGAAGCGGTTCCAGGCGGAGCTGGAGGGGATCCACGAGCGGCTCGCCGACGCGATGACGGACGGCGCGGCGCCGGACTCCGACCGGGCCGCGGAACTGGCCGAGGAACACCGGGGCTTCATCTCCCGCACGGCCTACACCTGCGGGTACGACATGCACACCGCGCTCGGCGAGATGTACGTCGCCGACCCGCGCTTCACAGCCACCTACGAGAGGATCCGGCCCGGCCTCGCGGCCTATCTGCGGGACGCCATCCTGGCGAACGCCGCGCGGCACGCCTGACGTTCCCCGGGGAGCCCCGGACATGACAAGCCCCCGCACCCGCCCGGTGCGGGGCCTTGTCGTGTCCGGGGCGAATATGGGGTGAGCATCACACCCGTGGCCCCAGGTCGGCGGGGCCGGTCACAGCACGGGTCATGTTCCACTAAGGAGAGGCATATGAACTACAGCACGTAACTGCGAAAGGAGCGGACAAAAGTGGCCGGGGAGCCCACGCACAGCGGCGACGCCGCGGAGCCGACGGACGCCGCCGGGGACGGCAAGCCCGTCTCGGACGAGGCGCACAGCGCGTTCACGCCGCCGCTAGGGGTGCCGCTGCCGCCGGCCCCGGAGGAGGACGAGCCGACCTCCGAGTTCGCGGTGCCCCAGGGGCTGGTGACCCAGCAGTCCCCGGAGCCCGGCAGCGCCTTCACCCCGCCGGAGGGCATCCCGGTCATCGGCCCGCTGGTCAAGCCGGGCGCGCCGTGGCAGGACCGGATGCGCACGATGGTGCGGATGCCGCTCGCCGAGCGGCCGGTGCCCGAGCGGGTCGCGCCGCGCTCGGAGGAGGTGGAGCCGGAGAACACCCCCGCCGTGCCCCGCGTCCTCGACCTCACCCTCCGCATCGGGGAGCTGCTGCTCGCGGGCGGCGAGGGCGCCGAGGACGTGGAGGCGGCGATGTTCGGCGTGGCCCACGCGTACGGTCTGGACCGCACCGAGCCGACCGTCACCTTCACCCTGATCTCCATCACCCACCAGCCCTCGCTGGTCGACGACCCGGTGACGCTCAGCCGCACCGTGCGCCGCCGGGGCACCGACTACACCCGGCTCGCTGCGGTCTTCCGGCTGGTCGCCGACATCACGCAGGGCGAGGTGTCGCTGGAGGAGGCGTACCGCAGGCTCGCGGAGATGCGCCGGAACCGGCACCCGTTCTCCAAGGGCGCGCTCACCCTCGCCAGCGGCGCGCTGTCCGGCGCGGCGGCGCTGCTGGTCGGCGGCGACGCGCTGGTCTTCGTGCTGGCCGCGCTCGGCGCGATGCTGGGCGACCGGCTCGCGTGGCTGTGCGCGGGGCGCGGGCTGCCGGAGTTCTACCAGTTCGCGGCCGCCGCGATGCCGCCGGCCGCGATAGGCGTCGGGGTCGCGCTGGTCGAGTCCTCGCTGATGGCCTCCGCGGTGATCACCGGCGGGCTGTTCGCGCTGATCCCGGGGCGGGCCCTGGTGGCCGCCGTGCACGACGGGCTCACCGGCTTCTACATCACGGCGGCGGCGCGGCTGCTGGAGGTCGTCTACCTGATCGTCGGCATCGTGTGCGGCGTGCTGCTGGTGCTCTATATCGGCGCCCAGCTGAACGCCGACCTCAACCCGGACCGCGTCCACCACGTGGAGCGGCCGGTGACCCAGCTGCTGGCCGCGATGCTGCTGGCGCTCGCCTTCTGCGTGCTGCTCCAGCAGCCGCGCAGCACGGTGGTCCTGGCCACCCTCAACGGCGGCGTGGCCTGGCTCATCTACGGCGCCCTGAGCACCGCCGACGTCAAGCCGGTGCCGGCCACCGTGGTGGCGGCCGGGCTGGTCGGCCTCTTCGGGCAGCTGATGTCGCGCTACCAGTTCGCGTCCGCGCTGCCGTACGTCACGGCCGCGATCGGCCCGCTGCTGCCCGGCAGCGCGACGTACTTCGGGCTGCTGAACATCGCCCAGGGCAATGTCGACCGCGGCTTCGACAAGCTCGCGACGGCCGCGGCGCTGGCCTTCGCCATCGCCATCGGCGTCAACCTGGGCGGGGAGCTGGCCCGGCTGTTCATCAAGCAGCCGGGTGTCGAGACCCCGCTGCCGGGCCGTCGCGCCGCGAAGCGGACGAGGGGCTTCTAGCGCCGTGACCGGGGGGTCGGTCACGGCACCAGGGGCAGCCCCGACCCGGCGGGACCCGCCGGGTACGGAACCGCTCAGGCTCCGTGGCCGCCCTCGGCGGCGAGGCGCTTGATGGACGCCTCGACCTCGGCCTCGGCGTCCGCGCGCCCCACCCAGTTCGCGCCCTCGACCGACTTGCCGGGCTCCAGGTCCTTGTAGACCTCGAAGAAGTGCTGGATCTCCAGCCGGTCGAACTCGCTGACGTGGTGGATGTCGCGCAGGTGCTCCATCCGCGGGTCGGACGAGGGCACGCACAGCAGCTTGTCGTCGCCGCCCGCCTCGTCGGTCATCCGGAACATCCCGATGGCGCGGCACTTGATGACGCACCCCGGGAAGGTGGGCTCCTCCAGCAGCACGAGCGCGTCCAGCGGGTCGCCGTCCTCGCCCAGGGTGCCTTCGACGAAGCCGTAGTCCGCCGGGTACACGGTCGAGGTGAACAGGTGGCGGTCGAGCCGGATACGGCCCGTCTCGTGGTCCACCTCGTACTTGTTCCGCGAACCCTTCGGGATCTCGATGGTGACGTCGAACTCCACGGGAGGCTCCTCCGTATAGATCATTGTGCGATCAGCACTCGCGTGCCCTGGGGGCCGTCCCCCAGAGGAACTGCAGTCTGGTGGTTAAGTGTCCCCTACGCACATGTGTGCTCGCGAAAGGGGCTGGTCGAGGTGCGGATCCAGCAGCGCTGGCAGGCAGCGCCGCAGCAGCAGCGGCAGACCGCGCTGCTCACGGTGGGCTCCGCCGTGCTCGGCCTGGCGGTCGCGCTGACGACGGTGGCAGCGTCGGGCCCCTGGGACTCGGGCCAGCGTACGGCCGAGCGCGCCTGGGCGGCCCGGGAAGCGCGGGGGAGTGGCGCGGAGCACACCGCGCACGGGAGGGGAGGGTCCGACTCCGAGCTGTCCGCGCCCGAGGTGCTGGTCGCGGCGGGCCCCGCCCCGGGGCGCGGAGACGACGCCAAGCGCCCCAGCGCGCGCCCCGGCGGCTCCGGCGGTGAGTCCGGTGCGACCGGCGGCTCCGGCGGCCGGGATGTGCAGACGCCGCCGCCCACCGCCTCCGGGCTCGCCGACGCCCTGGAGCCGCTGCTCCGCGACGGAGCGCTCGGCACGCTGCGTACGGCCTCGGTGGTGGACGCCGTCACCGGGCGGGAGCTGTACACCGCCGAGCCCGGCAC
>NZ_JAAKZZ010000669.1 GCF_011045075.1 Streptomyces boncukensis | reverse complement strand
GGGACGTCGAGGTTCCCGAGGGGCCCGAGGGGCCCGACGAGCGGCCCGGACGGGCCGGGAGGTCGTCCCGGGAGCGGGCCGCACGACGGCTGGCGCGGATGGCCGCGGGCGCCGAGGAGTTGGAGCAGCGCCTGGCCGACCTGCTGCGCGCGGGCCTGGCCGGCGCGGGGCGCGCGGGATATGCGTCCTGGGACGGAACGGCGGCGCGCATGGTGGACGCGCAGGCCCCCGGACTCGCCGGGCGGGTCCGGGAGTTGGGGGCCGTCCCGGCCTCCGGCGAGGGCTGGCCGGAGCGGCTACTGGCGGAGTGCGCGCTGCTGCACCTGCTGAACCAGGGCTTCCTCCGTGCGGACACACTGCCCGAACCGCTGGCGGCGACGGTCCGTGCCCGAGCGGGGCTGACGGTGGACGCGGCCGAACTGCTGGCCGACGAGCAGGCGCTGATACGGGACGAGTGGCTGGTGCTGGCCCAGCGGGACACCGAGGAGGGCAGGCTGACGGCCCGCCGGATCTGGCTGTACGGGCGCGCGTCGGGCCGCCACGCGCTGCTGCTGGCGTACGGGGCGGCGGGGCGGGCCCCCGAGCTGTTCCTCCCGGCCGGCGCCGTGCTGGACGCGGACCTGGCGTACTACCCGGGCGCGGCCCGGCTCCGCGCGGCGCTGGGCGAGCGCCACCGCGCCCCGGCGCCCGGCTTCGTTCCGCCCGGCGGACCGCTGGAGCACGCCCTGGAGGCATACGCCTCGGCGCTGGCCGCCGACCCCTGGCTGGACAGCTGGCCGTGTGTGCTGCGGGACGTGGTCCCGGTGCCCGGTCAGGGCACGGCGCCGTGGCAGCTTGCCGCGGCGCAGGAGGAGGCGGCACTCCCCCTCGCGCCGGGCACGGCGGACGGGGCGCTGTGGAAGCTGGCGGCGATATCGGGCGGCGGCCCGCTCACCGTGTTCGGCACCTACGGCCACGCGGGGTTCGCCCCGTGCACCGCGTGGGACGGTGCCACACCGGTCACGCTGTGAGCCCGCCTGCGCGGGGCGAGGAAGAGACTCGGGGAGATCAGAGGTCAGGGACACCGGTAACACCGGGGGCACCGGGAACACCGGGAACACTGAAGGGGGTCGGGGAGTATGAGCTCTGCCCAGGCACGGGACGAGCACACGTGGGACGACATGGTCAGCGCCGCCCTGCTGGGAGCGGAGCGCCGCACACCTCCCGGCGGCAGCGTCACGGCCCTGCTGGACGCCGCCGCGCTGGAGACCGTACGGCGCCGCGCCGGGGCGCTGCCCGTCGCCCCGGGCCCGCGCCCGGCGCCCGCCCCGGAGGACGGGCGCCCCGGCCTCCCCACCGCCGCCGAGCGGCGGCTGGCCGCTCTGCTGGCCGGTCGCCCCGCGGGCGGCGCCTCGGGGGGCGGAGGCCGCCGCGGCTCCGCTCCGGACCTCGGGGAGCTGCTGCCGCAGTGGCTCGCGGCGGCCAACGAGCACGGGTACCGCGCCCCGGCGGCGCTGCTGCCCGCGCTGCTGGACGCCGCGCGGGCCCGCACCGATCTGCGCCCCGAGACCCTCGCCTTCGCCGGACCGCGGGCCCTGTGGCTGGCCCGGCTGAACCCGGACTGGAAGTTCGCGCTGCGCGACGGCGTCCACCGCAGGGCGCCCGAGGTGGAGCCGGAGGCGGCACAGCGGCTGTGGGAGGAAGGGCTGTTCGCGGAGCGCGTCGCGCTGCTCGGCGCGCTGCGGCGGCGGGACCCGGCCACCGGGCGCGCGCTGCTGGCGTCCACGTGGCGGACCGAGCGCGCGGAGGACCGGCTGATGTTCCTGGACGCGCTCCGGCAGGGGCTCGGCCCGGACGACGAGCCGTTCCTCGACCGGGCGCTGGCCGACCGCAGCCGCACCGTGCGGTCGACGGCGGCCGAGCTGCTGGCCGCGCTCCCCGGCTCGGCGCTCTCCGCCCGGATGGCGGCGCGGGCGCACGGCTGCGTCGCCCTGGAGTCGACGGGCGACGGTCCGCGGATCGCCGTCGAGGCGCCGCAGGCGTGTGACGCGGAGATGCAGCGCGACGGGGTGATACCCAAGCCCCCCTCGGGGCGGGGCGAGCGGGCCTGGTGGCTGGGCCAGTTGGTGGAGGCGGCGCCGCTGGACGGCTGGCGGGAGCGGTTCTGCGGGGGCACGCCGGGGGAGATCGTCGCGCTGCCGGTGACGGACGGCTGGCGAGCCGACCTGCACGGGGCGTGGTGCCGGGCCGCGGTGCGGCAGCGGGACGCGGAGTGGGCCCGTGCGCTGCTGGGCCCGCCGACGGCGCCGTTCGGCGAGGGCCCGGGGGATCCGGCCAAGCTGCTCACCGCGCTGCCCGCAGCGGAGCGCGGCGCGTGGGCGGCGCGCTTCGTCGCGGCGCACGGGCTGTCGGAGGCGTTCCGGATTCTCGGTGTGTGCGCGGTCCCGTGGTCGCTGCCGCTGGGGCGGGCGGTGGTGGACGCGCTGGAGATCGCCCGGGACGCGGGCAGCTATCCGTGGAGCTTCAGCGGGGTGATGGGGCTGGCCGAGCGGTGTCTGGATCCGGCGGACGCCGAGCGGCTGGCCCCGCTGACGGCCGTGCCTGCCGAGACGGAGGACGGGTCACCGGGCGCGGGAGCGTACTGGGCGGAGGCGTTCCAGCGCCTGGTGGCCACGATGCGGCTGCGGGAGGCGATGCGGAGGGAGTTGGCGGGGGCGCCGGGCTCGCCGGGGGACGCCTCGCCCCCGGCGTGAGGGGCGCTCGCCGGCCGGCGAGCGCCCCTGGACGTCTCCGGGAGCTACGCGGCTATGGGGCGGACATGGGTGCGGATCCACTCGACGACCTCGTTCGTCGTCGCACCCGGCGTGAAGATTTCCGCGACGCCCTGCTCCTTCAGGGGGGCGATGTCCCCCTCGGGGATGATGCCGCCGCCGAAGACCTGGATGTCCTGCGCGTCCCGCTCCGTCAGCAGCTCCAGCACCCGTGCGAAGAGGGTGTTGTGCGCCCCGGAGAGGATCGACAGGCCGATCGCGTCGGCGTCCTCCTGGATCGCCGTGTCGACGATCTGCTCCGGCGTCTGGTGCAGACCGGTGTAGATGACCTCCATGCCCGCGTCGCGCAGCGCACGGGCGATGACCTTGGCACCGCGATCGTGACCGTCCAGGCCCGGTTTGGCGACCACCACGCGGATCGGACCCGACACACCCATCACTGCCTCCAACTCGCCAGACACTGCACAAAATTCGAACGGCCACCGGACCGCCGCACCGGCGGAGTGAGCGCACGTTATCCCAGCATCCCGCACCCAGCCGTTCCCCGCTCGGAACCGAGGGGGAAATCACACCCGGGCCCACAGGGTCGTTCACCACCAACTTCTCTTTCGCCTCGAAGACAGGGGCGGGG
>NZ_JAAKZZ010000668.1 GCF_011045075.1 Streptomyces boncukensis | reverse complement strand
GGGCCGGGGCGCGCCAGCAGGTCGGTGACGTGCTCGCGCTCGGCGAGGTCGAGCTGGAGCGCGCGGGCGAGGGCCTCGACGACCTCCGGCGAGGGGCTGCCGGCCCGCCCCTGTTCGAGGCGGGTGTAGTACTCGGTGCTCACTCCGGCGAGGCGCGCGACCTCGTCGCGGCGCAGCCCGGGTACCCGCCGTACGCGGCCGTCCTGGACCAGCCCCGCGCGGTCGGGGGTGATCCGGGCACGGCGGGAGCGCAGGAAGTCCGCGATCTCGCTGTGTCGGTCCATGCCCCCAGTATCCGTCAGCCCCGCGCGGCGCACCGGGCCGCGGGTGGCCCTCTCAGGGCCTCCTTGGAGCCCAAGGCGGCAGGTGCGGGCTGGTGTGCTGGAGGTGCGGCCGAGGACGTTGGCCGCGGAACCCCTCTGCATCCCTCTGCTTCGGAAGGTACTGACATATGTCCGAGAAGAGCCTGACCCAGCCCCTCGCCGGACGGGTGGCGGTGGTCACCGGCGCCTCCAGCGGCATCGGCGGGGCTGCGGCCGAGCACCTGGCGGGGCTCGGTGCGCGGGTCGCCGTCCTGGCCCGGCGCGCGGACCGGCTGGCCGAGCTGGTCGCCCGGATCGAGAAGAGCGGCGGCACCGCCCTGGCGCTGGCCGCCGATGTGACGGACCCCGCGGCGGTGCGGTCGGCCGCCGGGCGGGTCGCGGACGAGCTCGGCACCGCGGACCTGCTGCTCAACAACGCGGGGGTGATGCTGCCCGCGCCGGTCGAGGAGCGGGCGGCCGAGCAGTGGCAGCACCAGATCGACCTCAATGTCTCCGGGCTGATGCATGTCATCGGCGCGTTCACCCCGCAGTTGGTCCGGGCCGCGGCCGAGCGCGGGGTGGCCGACCTGGTCAACACCTCGTCGGTCGCGGCGCAGAACGTCTTCCCGAACTTCGCCGTCTACTCCGGCACCAAGGCGTATGTCACCCACCTCTCGCGCCATCTGCGGGTCGAGCTGGGCCCCAAGGACGTACGGGTGTCGGCGGTCGAGCCGGGCATCGTCGGCACGGAGCTGCAGAGCCATGTCACCGACGAGGGTGCCCGGCAGTGGCTGGAGGGCACCAGGGAGACGGTGGAGTGGCTCGCGCCGCAGGACGTCGCCGAGACGGTCGGCTTCCTCGCCGCGCTGCCGCCGCGGGTGAACCTGCAGCAGGTGACGATCATGCCCACGCGTCAGACCGGCTGACCGCCGCGCCGCGAGCCGGTGCGGGACGCGGGGTGCGGGGTGCGGGGTGCGGGAACCGTGGGTGCGGCGGAGGAGTTGCCCCGCAAGCCGTACGGTCGATCAGGCGCGACCGTCACCGAGAGGAGCACGCGTGAGCGAACCCGGCTTCCCCGCACAGGAGATCGACACCGAGCGGCCGCACCCCGCGCGGATCTACGACTACCTCCTGGGCGGCAAGGACAACTACGCGGTGGACCGCGACGCCGGTGACGCGCTCGCGGACGTGGCCCCGGAGGTACGGCCGGGGGTGCGGGCCAACCGCGCCTTCCTGCGGCGCGCCGTCCGGTACGCGGTCGGCGGCGGCATCCGCCAGATCCTGGACATCGGCACCGGGCTGCCCACCTCGCCCAACGTCCACGAGACCGCCCGGGAAACCGCGCCGGACGTGCGCGTCGCGTACGTCGACAACGACCCGATCGTCAACGTGCACGCCAACGCCCTGCTCAACCGCTCGGGCGGGACCCGGGTGGTGCTCGGCGACCTGCGCGACCCGCAGGCCGTCGTGCACCACCCGGACGTGCGCGAGGTCGTCGACTTCGACGAGCCGGTCGCCCTGCTCCTGGTCGCCGTCCTGCACTTCCTCACCGAGGAGGAGCAGCCCGGACGGATCGTCGCCACGCTGCGCGACGCGCTGCCGCCCGGGAGCGTGCTGGTGCTCTCGCACGCCACGGACGACTTCGCCGACCGCAGCGCGGCCCAGGCCGTCTACGGCAACGCCACGGCGACCCTGAACCTGCGCCCCCGCTCCGCGATCGAGCGGTACTTCGACGGCTTCGAGCTGGTCGAGCCCGGCCTGGTCCAGGTTCCGTTCTGGCGGCCGGACAGCTCGCCGCCGCAGGGCTCCGGCGAGATCGGCTTCTACGGGGGCGTGGCGTACCGGAGGGCCTGAGCGCGCCGCGAGGGCGCGTCCGGCGGGCCGCGTGAAGGAGATCTGCGGCGGCGGTTAAGAAATCCTCGATGGACCCGGGCGCCCGGCACGCGGAGGATTTCCCCCGAGATTCCACTCCCCCACCCCGGCGCGGGCACCTGCGGCGTGCCCGGATCCGGGGTCTCACCCCAGGAGTCGTTGCGTTGAAGGCGCTGGTCAAGGAGAAGGCAGAGCCGGGACTGTGGCTCGCGGACGTGCCGGAGCCGGCCATCGGTCCCGGGGATGTGCTGATCAGGGTGGAGCGGACCGGGATCTGCGGCACCGATCTGCACATCCGGGCCTGGGACGGCTGGGCGCAGCAGGCGATCCGCACCCCGCTGGTCGTCGGGCACGAGTTCGTCGGCGAGGTCGTCGAGGTCGGGCGCGGCGTCGAGCAGGTGGCCGTGGGCGACCGGGTCAGCGGCGAGGGGCACCTGGTGTGCGGACGGTGCCGCAACTGCCTGGCGGGGCGGCGCCATCTGTGCCGGGCGACGGTCGGGCTCGGCGTCGGACGCGACGGCGCGTTCGCGGAGTACGTGGCGCTGCCCGCCTCCAATGTGTGGGTGCACCGGGTGCCCGTGGACCTGGACGTCGCCGCGATCTTCGATCCGTTCGGCAACGCCGTGCACACCGCGCTGTCCTTCCCGCTGGTCGGCGAGGACGTCCTGATCACCGGCGCCGGGCCGATCGGCCTGATGGCGGCCGCCGTGGCCCGGCACGCGGGCGCCCGCAACGTCATGGTCACCGATGTCAGCGAGGAGCGCCTGGAGCTCGCGCGGAAGGTCGGCGTCAGCCTGGCGCTCGACGTCGGCGGCGCCACGATCGCCGACGGGCAGCGTGCGCTCGGGCTGCGCGAGGGCTTCGATGTCGGCCTGGAGATGTCCGGGCGCCCCGAGGCCATGCGCGACATGCTCGACAACATGACGCACGGCGGCCGGATCGCGATGCTCGGACTGCCCGCCGAGGACTTCCCGGTCGACTGGGCCCGGGTCGTCACCTCCATGATCACGATCAAGGGCATCTACGGCCGGGAGATGTTCGAGACCTGGTACGCCATGTCGGTGCTGCTCGAAGGCGGCCTCGATCTCGCCCCCGTGATCACCGGCCGCTACGGCCACCGCGACTTCGAGGCGGCCTTCGCGGACGCCGCCGGCGGCACCGGCGGCAAGGTCATCCTCGACTGGACCGGGTAGCCCGGCCCTCCC
>NZ_JAAKZZ010000667.1 GCF_011045075.1 Streptomyces boncukensis | reverse complement strand
CGCCGCACGCCCCGCACGGCCCCTCCGGCTGCGGCTGCGCGGACTGCCCCGGCAGCGCCCGTGTGGAACACCGCCGCGCGCTGGCCGCGTTCCACGCACAGCGCGACGCGCTCGCGGCCGGGCAGGGCGTCCCCGCCAACCTCGCGCACTCGCCGGGCGCCTCCCGCCAGTGGGTGTCGGACGAGCTGACCGAGTCCGCCCGAGCGGTCGCCGAGCGCGCCCGGTCGGCAGGTGAGATGTGGCGGGCACGGCTCTGGCGGCACACCGTGATCGCCGTGTGGGCGGTCGTCGGGGCGCTGCTGCTCGGGCAGTTGCTGACCGCGCTGGACGCCGGATGGTCCCTGGCGCGCACGGCCGCGCTGTGCGCGGCGGGGGCCTCGGCCCTGCTGCTGTCCCTGACGGCCTGGCTGCACCGGGCGCGCGGCGGGGCGCTCGCGCCCGTCATCGGCGAGGACAACCGGCTCTCGACATCGCGCGCCGTGGCGGCCGCGTGGGTGCTGCTCGTGGTGTACGACGTGCTCATGATCGCCGTGGAGCTCGCGGGCGCGGGCGGGGCCCAGCGGCGCCGCCGCCTGCTGGAGGGGCTCGACCTGGCGCACGGCGCGGGCATCCTGACCGTCCTGGCGCTGACCTGCGCGGTGGCCGTCGTGGTACGGCGCGCGGTGACCGTACGGGTGCAGGGCCGCCGGCTGCAGAAGGTGCGCGCGGACCGGCCGCGCGCCGCCGACCTGCTCACCGACGACGCGGGCCGCGGCTCCTTCGCCGATGTGCAGTACGCGCTGGTGAACGCGGTGGCCGTGGCCTTCGCCGCCGTACGCCTCGGCCGCGAGCCCGAACAGCTGCCCGACCTGCCCTGGGGCCTGGCCCTGCTGGCGGTGGTCTCGGCGGGCACCTATCTGGCGGGGAAGTACGCGGAGGGCGGGCGCCCCGTCATCCTGTCGGTCGTCCGCACCCGCGAGATCGGAGACCTGCACGCGCCCATCCGCACCGGAGACGACATCGAGATCCGGGGCGCCGGTCTCGTACCCGCCGGGGCGGGCGCGCCGGACCGGATGGCGCGGATGGTGGTGCGGATCGGCGCCGTCCATGTGCATGTGCCCCTGATCCCGGTGACCGGGGGCTTCACCAGCCCGGCGGACGCGAGCCTGACGGTGCCGGTGCCGGTGGAGGTCGAGCCGGGGCGGGTGGACGTCCAGGTCGTCACGGCGGCCGGCGTCGAGACGAACCGCTACCCGATCGACGTCGTGGATTGACTTCCGCCGCTCCGCCGCCCAGGGGGGCGGGGATTCCTACCACGGTCGGCTGACCGTCTCGGTGGGTTCCTGCTTCACCGCGCTGTGCCGGGACAAGTCCCGGTCCTACCTGCGCTCGACAGGCTGACACCGCCAGTCCGGCGGCCTTGGCGACGTTGACTGCCGCGTTGATGTCCCGGTCAAGGACGGACCCGCACGCCCCGCATCCCCATACGCGAATGTGGAGGGGCTTGGGTCCTTCCCTGACGCCGCAGTGCGAGCACACCTGAGAGGTGGGCTCGAACCGGCCGATCCTGGTGACGGTGCGCCCGTACCGTGCGGCCTTGTACTCCAGGAAGGACACGAACTGTGACCACCCGACGTCGTAGACGGACTTGGCCAGGCGCGTACGGGCGAGACCTTTGACCGCCAGGTCCTCCACCGCGATGGCTTGGTTCTCGCGGATCAGTTCGGTGGAGAGATGGTGGTGGAACTCGCGCCGTGCATCGGCCACCTTCGCGTGAGCGCGGGCGACCTTGAGCCGGGCCTTTCCCCGGTTGCTGGAGCCCCTGGCCTTGCGGCTCAGAGCTTGCTGTGCGCGCTTGAGTTTCTTCTCAGCCCTGCGCAGGAAGCGCGGAGCGTCAATCTTCCGGCCGTCCGAGAGAACCGCGAAGTGCCCCAGGCCCAGGTCTATGCCGACCTCGGGCGTGACCTCGGGCAACACCTCGCCGGGTTCAGTATCGACGACGAACGAGCAGAAGTACCTTCCGGCCGCATCCTTGACCACGGTCACCGTGGACGGGACCGAAGGAAGGCGGCGGGACCACTTCACCCGCACATCGCCGATCTTCGGCAACGACAGGTCCCCACCGGGTGTGATCTTCCAGCGGGCATTCGCGGTGAACCGTACTGCCTGCCGGTTGTCCTTGCGAGACTTCAACCGGGGTGCGCCCATACGTGGGCGGTTGCCTTTCAGGCGGTCGAAGAAGTTCCGATAGGCGGTATCCAGATCCCGCAAGGACTGTTGCAGGACCACAGCGGAGACTTCGCCGAGCCAGGCCCGCTCATCGGTCTTCTTCGCCTCGGTGATCAACAGCTTGGACAGGTCCCCGGTCTTCGGGAACGGCTCGCCTGCAGCTCGGGCCGTCTCACGAGCGCGGAGCGCGTCGTTGTAGACCACCCGCGCACACCCGAACGCCCTGGCAAGCGCGGAGCGCTGAGGACCATTCGGGTACATCCGGAAGGCGTACCTCAGATGCATAAGCTGCACCTTACCGGGGGCCACTGACAACAGTGCAGATCCATGGGCACAGTCAAGGTCAGACCTCCGGGCGACGCCGCGATCGATTCTCGCTGTCAGAGCAGGCCGAAGAGCGGAGCAGTCGGTGGGACGGCAGACGGAGCAGCAACCGGACACGGGGCGGTCCGGCGAATCGGCGGGTGAACACCGGCCCCGCCCCGTCCGTACTCCCCGGGGCACGCGGACTGCGCCCGGGACATAATGCCCCGCAACACCGAACGCACTTGCGGAAGGCGGGAAGCATGCCTGTGAGAGGACGGATCGACGACGGCGACGACGGCCACAAAGCCCTCAGCAACTTCCAGGGCCCCGTCGCGGGCGCCCCGACGGGGCTCCGCGCCACCGCCGCACGCTACGCGCTGCTCCCCCTGCGGCTCTTCCTCGGCATCACCTTCACCTACGCGGGCCTGGACAAGCTCACCGACTCCCACTTCCTCACCGGAGAGGGCCCCGACTCGATCTCCGGCACCCTCGACGCGGTGCACGACTCGGCCGGTCTCACCTGGATGGTCGACCTCGCCCAGCACAGCCCGCAGGGCTTCGGCACGGCCCTGGCGATCGGCGAGCTGGCCGTCGGCCTGGGCACGCTGGCCGGGCTGTGGGCACGACTCGCCGCGTGCGGCGGCGCGGTGATCTCGTTCTGCCTGTGGATGACGATGAGCTGGGCGAGCGAGCCGTACTACTACGGCAACGACCTGCCGTACATGTTCTGCTGGGTGCCGCTGGTGCTGGCCGGAGCGCCGTACTGGTCGGTGGACGCGGTGCTGACCGCACGCCGTCGACGCAGAGGGCGGCAGATCTTCGGCTGACGCCGCGCGCCGCGCCGGGTGTGCCGCCGGGGCTACGGCCCGTTCCGCGCCCCACCCGAGCCACGCGACTCCC
>NZ_JAAKZZ010000666.1 GCF_011045075.1 Streptomyces boncukensis | reverse complement strand
GTCCCCGCCCTCGTCGTCACCGTCGTCGTCCGCGTCCCCGTCCGCGTCGTCGTCGGTCGCCGGCGCCTTCCCGGGGTGGTGGAAGTCGGCGAAAGGGCCGCGGCCTTCGAGCGGCTCGCTGGCGCCGAGGACCCGGTCCCCCGCGGCCACGATCTGCACGGGGTCGTCGTCGTCCAGCGCCGCCACATCCCCGGCCCGGTCCGCGGTCACATCCGTGACCTGCCCGGCGGCCTCCCGGGCCGTCGACTCGGCGCTCAGCCGCGCGTTGTCGCCGAGCCCGCTGCGCAGCACCGCCACCACCAGGAAACCCGCGGCGACCAGCGCGACGGCCACCACCAGCGTGGCGCCGAGCGCGGCCCGCGCCCGGACGGAGCCGCTACGCATGCCGCCCGCCGTCGTCCGCCGCGTCGACCAGCCGGTACCCGGCGCCGCGCACCGTCACGATCCAGCCCGCGCCCAGCTTGCGGCGCAGCGCGCTGATGTAGACCTCGACGATGTTGACGTCGCCCTCGTAGGCGAAATCCCACACATGTTCGAGGATCTCGGACTTCGACACGACCTCCCCGGCGCGGACCGCCAGCTGCTCCAGGACGGCGAACTCCTTCGCCGTCAGCGGCGCCTCCCGCTCCCCGACCGCGACCCGCCGGGTTGCGGGGTCCACGGTGAGCGCGCCGACCCGCAGCACCGCCCGCGCGCCGCGGGTGCGCCGGCGCAGCAGCGCGCGGATCCGCGCCAGGAGCACGACGTAGGAGAACGGCTTCGTGAGGTAGTCGTCCGCCCCCGTGTCCAGGCCCTCGGCCTCGTCGTACTCGCCGTCCTTGGCCGTCAGCATCAGCACCGGCGTCTCGTGCCCCGCCGCGCGCAGGGCCGCGCACACGCGGTAGCCGTTCATGCCCGGCAGCATGATGTCGAGCACGATCAGGTCGTAGCTGCCCTCACACGCCTGGTGCAGCCCGTCCCTGCCGTCGTGGACGACGTCCACGGCGAAGCCCTCGGCCGTCAGGCCCCTGGCGAGCGACCGGGCCAGTCGTCGCTCGTCCTCCACGATCAGCAGGCGCATGGAGCCACCTTGCCAAACCATGGCTGAAGAGGGCTTCAGGTGGCTTCAGCCCACGTTCAGCAACGGCCGGCCACCGTGGAGCCATCGCAAGCCGGAGAGCAGCGACCACGACGGATCGAGGGAGACGCAGTCATGAAGCGCAAGGTCATCATCGCCGGTGCGGCGGCCGCCGCCCTGCTCACCACGGGCACCGTGACGGCGCTCGCCGCCGGGGGCGGCAGCGACGCCTCGCGGGCCGAGCCCGCGTCCCCGGCGCTGGCCGCCTCCTCGGACGTCCGCTCCGGGGACGGCGACGCGGCGGAGGACACCGGCCGGCACGCGGTCTCCGCGCAGCGGGCCGCGACCGCCGCGGCGAAGGCCGCGCCCGGCACCGTGGCCGAGCTGGAGCTGGACACCGACGACGGCAAGCTGGTCTGGGAAGCCGATGTCTTCGGCCGGGACAGCAAGTGGTACGACATCGACATCGACCCCGAGGACGGCAAGGTCAGCGCCCGGGGCCTGGCGCACGACGACGACCGCGAGCCGGTGCGCAAGGTCAAGGTGGACGCCGCCGGCGCCGCCGCGAAGGCGGCCGGGGCCGGGAAGGGCGTCGTCACCTCGGTCGACCTGGAGGGCACCCACTGGGAGGTCGAGACGACCGACAGCCGGGGCACCGAGCACGAGCTGCTCATCGACGCCGACTCCGGCAAGATCGTCCAGCACGCCGCCGGCGGCGACGACGGCGACCGGGACGGGGACGGCGACGACGGGGACGGCGACTGACGAGTCAGCTTCTCGGCCCTGAAGGACCGAGCTCGCACGTAGGGCATCGCCGGCTGCGATGGTGCCTCCTGCATCGTGACCGCCCTGGCAGGGCGGTCGGGACGCATGACTCACGCCCCGCATACCGGGGATTGCACCCGGCAGGTCTCGGGTGCTCAAGCGTCGCAGGAAACCGGGTCCACCGGCCTTCGCCGGACTTGTGCCTTCGCGACTCGCACGCGGAGCAGCCATGGTGCCAGATGCCGCAGCGCTCCGCACCGCCCCATTGCCGGATGCGATCCCTCCCGGCCGCGAACGGCCGGGTTTCCTCGCAACACCCCGCTGAAGCGTGCCCGGCGGAGCCCGGGGCAGGTTAGGACCCTAGGGGGTGTTTCGAAAGCCCCGTGCGGCGCATGGGGCGTCCGGTGCGTGCTCTCGGCGTGCCGGGTGAAAGCCCTCGTACTGGGCGTACTCGGGCTTTCGGCCGGTGCGGCGAGAGCACGTGCCGGGCGTTCCAGGTGGCGTGCGGGGCTTTCGAAACACCCCCTAGCCCTCCGTCAGGGACTGGATCAGCTCGTCGGCCGCCGTATAGGGGTCGAGGGCGCCGCTGAGCACCCGCTCGGCAAGCGCGGGCAGCCGCTTGTCCCCGCTCAGCTCGCCCATCCGCTCCCGGAGCGCCGTGACCGCGATGGACTCGATCTCCCCCGCGGCCCGCGCGGCGCGGCGCTCCGCGAGGACGCCGTGCTCCTCCATCCAGCCGTGGTGCTTCTCCAGCGCGGCGACGACCTCGTCCACGCCCTCGCCGCGCGCCGCGACCGTCTTCACCACCGGGGGCCGCCAGTCGCCCGGCTTGCGGGCCTCGCCGAGGCCGAGCATATGGTTCAGCTCGCGGACGGTCGCGTCGGCGCCGTCCCGGTCGGCCTTGTTGACGACGTACACATCGCCGATCTCCAGGATCCCCGCCTTGGCCGCCTGGATGCCGTCGCCCATGCCGGGGGCCAGCAGGACCACGCTGGTGTCGGCCTGGGCGGCGATCTCGACCTCGGACTGGCCGACGCCGACGGTCTCGACGAGGATCACGTCGCAGCCCGCCGCGTCCAGCACCCGGATGGCCTGCGGCGCCGCCCAGGCCAGCCCGCCCAGATGGCCGCGGGTGGCCATCGAGCGGATGTAGACCCCGGGGTCGGACGCGTGGTCGTTCATCCGCACCCGGTCCCCGAGCAGCGCGCCCCCGGAGAACGGCGAGGACGGGTCCACGGCCAGGATCCCCACCCGCTTGCCGCGCTGCCGGTACGCCGTGACCAGCGCGGAGGTCGAGGTGGACTTGCCGACGCCGGGCGATCCCGTAAGGCCGACGACATACGCCCTGCCGCAGCGCGGTGCGAGGGCCGCCATGACCTCGCGGAGCTGCGGCGAGGCACCCTCCACGAGGGAGATGAGCCGGGCGACGGCGCGCGGCCTGCCCTCCCGGGCCTGGGCGACGAGTGAGGCGACGTCGACGGCCATGTCTGCGGCTCCTGTCCTTGGTCCAGAGGTGGCGAGAGGTGGCGGGTGCGGAGGCGGCGAAGGGGCGGGCCCGGGAAGGCGCGCGGGACCGGCCGCCTCTCCCCCAC
>NZ_JAAKZZ010000665.1 GCF_011045075.1 Streptomyces boncukensis | reverse complement strand
CTGCTGCGGTACGGCGGGTAGGCGCGCGGGGGATGGGGGGAGCCGTCGGGCCGGATGGCGGCGATCTCCGCGTCGATGGCCCGCTGGTCCAGCGGCGCGGCCCCGGGGGACGGGACCGCGGGGGCCGGGACCCCGGCCGCGAGGTCCGGGGCTGCGGTCTGCGGGGCGCGGGATGTCTCGGTCATGGGCTCTCCTCCAGGACCCGGGCGCCGGAGATCCCGGTGCCGGTGCGGCGGCGGAGCTCCTCCGGGCCGGTGCCGGGAGCCCGCTCGACCAGGCGCAGCCCGTCCTCGGTGACGTCGAGGACGGCGAGGTCGGTGATGATCCGGTGCACGCACCGCGTGCCGGTCAGCGGCAGGGTGCACTCCTCGACGAGCTTGGGCGAGCCGTCCTTGGCGGTGTGCTCCATCAGGACGATGACGCGGCCGGCGCCGTGCACGAGATCCATCGCCCCGCCCATCCCCTTGACCACCTTGCCGGGGACGGCCCAGTTGGCCAGGTCGCCCCGGGCGGAGACCTGCATCGCGCCCAGCACGGCGACGTCGACGCGGCCGCCGCGGATCATGCCGAAGGAGAGCGCGGAGTCGAAGAACGCCGCGCCGGGCGCGGTGGTGACGGTCTCCTTGCCCGCGTTGATCAGGTCGGGGTCGACCTGCTCGGCGGTCGGGTACGGGCCGACGCCCAGGATGCCGTTCTCGGAGTGCAGCACGACGTCGACGCCGTCGGGCAGGTGGTCGGGGATCAGCGTGGGCAGCCCGATGCCGAGGTTGACGCAGGCGCCGTCGTGGAGTTCGCGGGCCGCGCGGGCGGCCATCTGCTCGCGGGTCCAGGGCATCAGCCGCGCACCGTCCTGCGCTCCGTGCGCTTGTCGGCGGCCTGCTCGGGGGTGAGTTCCAGCACGCGCCGTACGAAGACGCCGGGCAGGTGCACCTCGTCCGGGTCGATTCCGCCCGGCTCGACGAGCTGCTCGACCTCGGCGACGGTGACGCGGCCGGCCATCGCCGCGAGCGGGTTGAAGTTGCGGGACGCCTTGGCGAAGACCAGGTTGCCGTGCCGGTCGCCCCGGGCGGCGCGCACCAGCGCGAAGTCCGTCGTGATGCCGTGTTCCAGGACGTGGGCGCGGCCGGCGAACTCGCGCACCTCCTTGGCCGGCGACGCCACGGAGACGGCATCGTCGGTCGCGTACCGCCAGGGCAGGCCGCCCTCGGCCACCGGTGTGCCCACGCCTGCCGGGGTGAAGAAGGCGGGGATGCCCGCGCCGCCGGCGCGCAGCCGTTCGGCGAGCGTGCCCTGCGGGGTGAGTTCGAGCTCCAGCTCGCCGGCGAGGTACTGCCGCGCGAACTCCTTGTTCGCGCCGATGTACGAGCCGGTGACCCGGGCGATGCGCCCCGAGGCGAGCAGGACGCCCAGACCGCCGCCGTCCACCCCGCAGTTGTTGGAGACGACGCGCAGGCGCCCGGCGCCCAGCCGGTGCACCGCGTCGATCAGTACGTTCGGGACTCCGCTGAGCCCGAAACCGCCCACGGCCAGCGAAGCGCCGTCCCCGATGCCGGCGACGGCCTCCTCGGCCGAGTGAACCACCTTGTCCATCACGTCCGTCCGATCGTCCGTGCCCGAACTTGCACGTGCCCGAACTTGCCTGTGTTCGCCTGCTGAACTAAAGTTCATTCTTGTGCTGCCGGTGAGTGTCCGGCCGTCCGCGCCCGCTTGTCAACAGGTGCGAGCACATGAGCGAGGAGGGCGGATGCCGCAGCGGAGCGTCCCGGGCCCGCCCGTCGGGCCGCTGGAGCGGGGGCTCGCCGTCCTGCGTGCCCTGGCCCGCGCTCCCGGCGGCCGGATGGCGGCGAGCGAGCTGGTCAAGGCGACGGGCCTGGCCCGCTCACCCGTCGACCGGATCGCCACCACCCTCGTCCGACTCGGCTATGTCCGCGCGGAGGATCGCGAACTGGCCCTCGCGCCACCGCTGCTGGAGCTGGGCGCCGCCTATCTGCGCTGCGGCGCCGTCCCCGAGGAGCTCGACCGGCTCGCGGCCCGGCTCGCCGGCGAGCTGGACGAGTCCGTCTCCGTCGCCGTCCCGGACCGCGAGGCCGTGCGGTTCGTCGTCCAGCACACCCGGCGGCGCGCGCTCTCCGTCTCCTTCCGGGTCGGGGACGTGCTGCCCGCCGACCGCTGCGCGCCCGGCCCGCTCTTCGCCGCCGACTGGCCCCCCGCGCACTACGCGGCCCGGCACTCCCGCGGCCCCGAGGACTTTCCCGCGCTCCCCCCGCCGCACGGCCCCGGCCTGAGCGACGCCGCACTGCGCGGCCTCGCCGCCGAGTCCGCCGCACGCGGCTGGTCGCTGGACGACCAGCTGATCGAGCCCGGCCTGGTGGCCCTCGCCGTCCCCGTCCACGACGCCGGGGGCCGCACGGTCTGCGCGGTCAGCGTGGTCAGCCACACCAGCCGCTACTCGGCCGACGGCCTGCGCGCACACGCCCTCGGCCAGGCGCGCCGCACCGCGGCGCACATGGCCGAGGCGCTCGCCGCCGGCTCCTCCCCCTCCGCCGCGCCCGTACCCGTGCCGGACGCCACCCCGGACGCCAAGCGGGACCTCGGCCCTGAGTATCTGCAGTCGCTGGCCCGCGGCCTCGCGGTGCTGGCCGCGCTGGGCGGCGCGTCCGGCGGCCTGACGCTCTCCGCCCTCGCCCAGGCCACGGGCCTGCCCCGGGCCACGGCCCGCCGCTGTCTGCACACCCTGGTCCAGCTCGGCTACGCGGCCGTCGACGACGGGCTGTTCACCCCGCTTCCCCAGGTCTTCGACCTCGGCTACCCGCTGCTGTCCGGTCTCCGCCTCGGCGAGATCGCCCAGCCCCACCTGGCCGGTCTCGTCCGGCAGGTGCACGACTCCGCCTCGCTGGCGGTGCTGGACGGGCCGGACATCCGCTATGTGAGCCGGGTCGCCGCCCGGCGGATCATGAGCGTCTCCATCACCACCGGCACCCGCTTCCCCGCGCATGCGACCTCGATGGGCCGAGTGCTCCTCGCCGGGCTGCCGCCGGCACAGCGGGCGCGGTGGCTGGCCGCCGCCGAGCTGCGGCCGCTGACCGGGCGCACCCTCACCGATCCGGAAGCGCTCGGCCGCGTCCTCGACGACGTGGCGCGGGACGGATACGCCCTGGTGGACCAGGAGCTGGAGGAGGGCCTGCGCTCGGTGGCCGTCCCCGTCCGCGGCCACGACGGCGCGGTGGTCGCCGCCGTCAACGTCTCGCTGCACGCGGGGCGTACGTCCGCGGACGAGACCCGTGCCACGGTGCTGCCCGCGCTGCGGGCGACGGCCGGGCGCATCGCGGCGGACGCGGCCGCGGTCGCGCGTGCCGGACTCAGCTGAACGCCCCAGCGCGGAGCACGATCGTGCCCCGCGAGGGGGAACTGCGCGGCCAGCCTCCCCC
>NZ_JAAKZZ010000664.1 GCF_011045075.1 Streptomyces boncukensis | reverse complement strand
CCGGGGGGCTCAGCGGGGCCGATCGGGCTCGGGCGACCAGTACCGGTGCGGCGCTGTCGAGTGGGCGGGGGCTGGGTTTGTTCGATGCGGCGCTGGTGCACCCGGCATCGCATCTGGTGCCGATCGCTCTTGATCCTGGCGCGTTGCGGGCACGGGGTGAGGTTCCGGCGTTGCTGCGTGATCTGGTCTCCGGTGGGGTGCGGCGTGTGGTGGCGCAGGCGTCGCAGTCCGGGCCGGCGCTGGCGCAGCGGCTGGGGTCGGTATCGGCTGAACGCCGGCGGCAGATGCTGCTGGAGCTGGTGCGCGAGAGCGCGGCCACGGTACTGGGGCACACCACCCCCGAGGCGATCGGCCCGGACCGGCCGTTCAAGGACCTCGGGTTCGACTCCTTGATCGCGGTCGAGCTGCGCAACCAGCTGACCACCGCCACCGGCCTGCGTCTGTCGGCCACGCTCGTCTTCGACTACCCCAACCCGACCATCCTGGCGGAGCACCTGGCCCAGCAGTTGCTGGGCGGGGACCAGCCGGCATCGGTGGTTCCGGCGCGGGTCGCTGCGGTGGACGAGCCGCTCGCGATCGTGGGCATGGCCTGCCGGTATCCGGGCGGGGTGGCCTCGCCGGATCAGATGTGGGACCTGGTTGCCGATGGAGTGGACGGCATGACGCCGTTCCCGACCGACCGCGGCTGGCCCGAGACCGCCGGTCGGATCGCCGGTGTGGGCGGGTTCGTCCACGACGTGGACGGGTTCGATGCCGGGTTGTTCGCGATCTCGCCGCGTGAGGCGTTGGCGATGGATCCCCAGCAGCGGCTGCTGCTGGAAGCGGCGTGGGAGACGTTCGAGTCGGCCGGGATGGACCCGCGCTCGGTGCGGGGCAGCAGCGTCGGTGTGTTCGCGGGGTCTGCCGCTTCCGGGTATGCGGGTGCTGGACTGCCGGGTGCGGATGGCCATCTGTTGACCGGTAACGCGCCGAGTGTGATCTCGGGGCGGGTCGCCTATGCCTTCGGGCTGGAGGGCCCTGCGGTGACGGTGGACACGTCATGTTCGTCATCGCTGGTGGCGCTGCATCTGGCCTCCCAGGCGCTGTCGTCGGGTGAGTGCGATCTGGCGTTGGCCGGTGGTGTGACCGTGATGGCCACCCCGGGGATGTTCGCCGAGTTCGACCGGCAGGACGGGCTGGCCGCCGACGGCCGGTGCAAGTCCTTCGCGGCGGCCGCGGACGGGACAGGGTGGTCGGAGGGTGTCGGTCTGCTGCTGGTGGAGCGGCTCTCGGACGCGCAGCGCAACGGTCACCGGATCCTGGCCGTGGTGCGGGGCAGCGCGATCAACCAGGACGGTGCGAGCAACGGACTGAGCGCGCCGAATGGGCCCGCCCAGGAGCGGGTAATCCGCCAGGCACTGGCGAACGCCCGCCTGACCGGCGCGGACGTGGACGCGGTTGAGGCGCACGGCACGGGCACCCGCCTCGGTGACCCGATCGAGGCGCAGGCGCTGATGGCCACCTACGGCCAGGAGCGCGGCGAGGGCGGTGAGCCGCTGTGGCTGGGCTCGATCAAGTCGAACATCGGTCACTCCCAGTCCGCGGCGGGTGTCGCGGGTGTGATCAAGATGGTGATGGCGCTGCGACACGGGATGCTTCCGGCGACCCTGCACGTGGATGAGCCCTCCCCGCAGGTGGACTGGTCCGCCGGCGCTGTGGAACTGCTGACCGAGACGCGGGAGTGGCCCGAGGTGAGCCGCTCCCGGCGGGCAGCGGTGTCCTCGTTCGGGATCAGCGGCACCAACGCCCACATCATCCTGGAGCAGGCACCCGATCCCGAACCGCCGTCGGACGTTGCGACACGACAGGCACCGGAAGTGGTGCCGTGGGTGGTCTCGGCGAAGTCCGAGCCTGCCCTGCGGGTACAGATCGAGCGGTTGCGGTCCTTCGTCGCTCAGCGACCCGAGCTGGATGCGGTGGACGTCGGCTGGTCGCTGGCCACCACGCGGGCGGCACTGGAGCATCGCGCGGTGCTGGCCGGAGATGCGACGCTCGCTTCCGGCGTCACTGGCGAGGGTCGGCTGGCGTTCCTGTTCACGGGGCAGGGTGCGCAGCGTGCCGGGATGGGCCTGGGCCTGTATGAGCAGTTCCCGGTCTTCGCTGAAGCCTTCGACGCGGTGTGTTCCCGCCTGGACGTCCGGCTGGAGCGTCCGTTGCGCGCAGTGCTGGCCGACGGCACCGGTCTGGAGGACACGCTGTGGGCGCAGGCGGGCCTGTTCGCCCTCGAAGTCGCCCTCTACCGCCTCGCCGAGTCCTGGGGCGTGGTCCCGGACGTACTGCTGGGCCACTCCCTGGGCGAGATCACCGCAGCCCACGTCTCCGGGGTCCTCGACCTGGACGATGCCTGCACCCTGGTCGCGGAGCGTGGGCGTCTGATGCAGGCACTGCCGACCGGTGGTGGGATGCTGGCGGTGGAGGCGGCTGAGGCGGACGTCGCCGACTCCGGGCTGGATGTAGCCGCCGTCAACGGCCCGCGCTCGGTGGTGCTCTCCGGCGACCTCGACACCGTCAACAACTATGCGGCGGAGTGCGCGGCGCGCGGCTGGCGGGTCAACGTCCTGACGGTGTCGCATGCGTTCCACTCGGTGCTGATGGAGCCGATGCTGGAGGAGTTTGCGAGCGTCCTGTCCGGGCTGACGTTCAGCCCGGCGCGGATCCCGATCGTGTCGAACTTGACCGGCGCGGTGGCCGAGCCGGGGTTGATGCAGGAGCCGGAGTACTGGCTGAAGCAGGTGCGTCAGCCCGTCCGCTTCGCCGAGGGCGTCACCGCCCTGCAAACCCTGGGCGTAACGGCCTGTCTGGAGCTGGGCCCGGACGGTGTGCTGTCCGGCATGGCCCAGGACACCGCCTCCGATGCGGTGTTCGCGCCGGTGCTCCGCAAGGACCGCGACGAGACCGACACCGTCCTGACCGCGATCAGCCACCTGTGGGCAGTGGGCGCTGGCGTCGACTGGACGAAGGTGTTCGCCGACTGGGGCGGCCGCACGGTCGACCTGCCGACCTACGCCTTCCAGCGCGAGCGGTTCTGGCCGGAGCCGTCGGTCAGGTCGGCCGCCGTGGGTGATGGCCTGGACTCGGTGTTCTGGGATGCGGTCGAGCGTGAGGATCTGGAGGAGCTGGCCGGTCTGGAATCGGCGCTGCCCGCGCTGTCCGCCTGGCGCAGGCGTCACCAGGAACGCTCCACCCTGGATTCGTGGCGCTACCAGGTCACCTGGAAGCCGCTGACTGACCTGCCTCCGGCGGCGTTGTCCGGTACCTGGGTGGTCATCGGGTCCGGGGGTGGTGAGGTGTTGGGGGCGCTGTCCGCGGCGGGTGCGACGGTGGTGAGCGTGCCGGTCGGGGAGGTTGCGCAGCTGTCCGGCGTATCCGGGCCTGACGTGTCCGGGGTGGTGC
>NZ_JAAKZZ010000663.1 GCF_011045075.1 Streptomyces boncukensis | reverse complement strand
TCTCGACCCCGTGGCCCGCCGGGGGCATCGCGGCGGGGCCCCGGCGGGCCACGGGGTCGAGAAGGGCCTGGTAGGGGCCCACCGCTTCCTTGCCGATGCTCCGCAGCGCGGCCCACATGGTGACCTGGTTCGCGGAGAGCACGGGCATCCGCAGCTCCGCCTCCAGCTGTGGGATGACGTCGTAGGTGGGCAGGTTGGTGCAGCTGATGAAGAGCGCGTCCGGGCCGCCGGCGACCGCTTCCCTGGCCATGTCGACCACGTCGCGGTAGGGCACGCGCCAGATCTCCCGGGTCAGACCGAGGTAGCTGCGGCCGGTGATCTCGATGCCCGCCTCGCCGAGGAACTCCTCCAGCGAGTCGGTGACGGACTTGGTGTAGGGCGTGACGAGGGCGATGCGCCGGGCGTCGATCTCCCGCAGCGCCTCGGTCAGGGCGCCCGACGTGGTGAGCGCGGGCACCTCTCCGGCCTGGGTCATGGCCGCGGCCATCGCCCGCTCGCCGGCCGAGCCGCCGACGAAGCTGCCGGAGGTGCAGGCGTAGGCCACGACCTCCGGGGCCACGGCGCACAGCGCCCGTACCGCCTCGCGCAGCGTCTCGTGCTCGCTGACCAGGCGGGCGAGGTCGAGGCTGACCTCAACGGGCACAAAAGGGGTTCGCGTCATGTGCAGGGACACGTCGTCCGGCACCCAACGCCAGAGCTCTCGGTCGAGAGCGAAGTCGAACGGAGCGACGATTCCGACGCCACGCTGTGGCTGCGGTCCACCGAGGAAGGAGACGTCCATTTTCGGGCCCCAAAAGAACGGAGGGGTGGCTCATGGCATGGCCAGATGGCCCCTGAGTCAGACGGAGGTCAGAGGAAATTGCTAAGCCGGTCAGAAGCCGGGACGCCGGGACAGATGTCTTTGTTGACGAAGGTAGTTTCTGCTCCCTACCGTGGTCAATCCTCGGCCGATCACCGTATCCGTGGGGCCGATCCGCCGCCGTCGCACGTGTCCCGCCCTGCCCGTCCCGCACGTCTCCAGCGCCGCACAGTCAACCGTCCCCACGTTTCGAAATGGTTTCCTGCCAATGTCCGGAACATGCGTCCTTGTCCTCGATGCAGAGCCGCTGCCGCCGCTCGACCGGCTCCGGGGGCGTGCCCGCGTCGTGCACGCCGACGAGCAGTCGCTCGCCGGGCAACTCCCGGCGGCGGACGTGCTGTTGGTCTGGGACTTCCTGTCCACCGCGGTGCGCGAGGCATGGCCCGGCGACGGGCCCAGGCCGCGCTGGGTGCACACCCCGAGCGCCGGGGTGGACAAGCTGCTCCCCGAGCTGGCCGAGGACGGCCGGGACACCGTCCTGACGAATGCGCGGGGCGTCTTTGACCAGCCCATTGCCGAATATGTGAGCGGACTGGTACTCGCCATGGCCAAGGATTTCCACGGCAGCTGGGAATGGCAGCGCCAGCGGCAGTGGCGGCACCGGGAGACAATTCGGGTGGGCGGCACCCGCGCGGTGGTGGTGGGATCGGGGCCGATCGGGCGGGCAATTGGCCGCACCCTGCTGGCACTGGGTGTCACTGTCGAGCTCATCGGCCGCACCCGGCGCGAGAGCGATCCGGAATTCGGACAGGTGTATGCGGCCGGCGAACTGGACGGGCTGCTGGGTTCCGCCGACTGGGTGGTGTGCGTGGCCCCGCTCACCGAGGAGTCCCGGGGGCTCTTCGACGCCCGGACGTTCGCGCGTATGAAGCCCGGGGCCCACTTCATCAACGTCGGCCGGGGGCAGCACGTCGTCGAGGACGACCTGGTGGAGGCGCTGGTGGCGCACCGGATCCGGGGCGCGGCGCTGGACGTCTTCGACCGGGAGCCGCTGCCCGCCGACAGCCGGCTGTGGGACGTCCCCGGGCTGTTCGTCTCCCCCCATATGAGCGGGGACACGGTCGGCTGGCGGGACGATCTCGCCGAGCAGTTCCTCGACAACTTCGACCGCTGGGAGGCGGGCGAGCCGCTGCGGAATGTCGTCGACAAGCACCTTGGCTACGTACCGTCCAAGCCTGCTGGTCCAGCACGTTGATCCCGTCCGCCTCGGACTTCGTCTTCGGCACCGATGGGGGTACCCCCTGCTCGAGCGAAGCCGAGAGCTTGGGGGAGGCTGGTCGCGCAGTTCCCCGCGCCCCTTCGGGGCGCAACCCCGTTCGCTTCTCACCCTGCTCATCGGGAGGTCTCAGTTGTCCGATCTCACAGCGCTCAGCGCGGCCCGGCTCGTCAGCGGATACGAGAACGGGGACTTCAGCCCCGTCGAGGTGACCCGCGCCGCGCTGGAGCGGGCCGCCGAGGTGGACCCGCGGCTGAACGCTTTCGTCCGGATCGACGCCGACGGCGCACTGGAGCGGGCGGCGGAGTCGGCCGCGCGCTGGCAGCGCGGCGAGCCCGCGGGCCCGCTGGACGGGGTACCGGTCACGGTGAAGGACATCCTGCTCCAGCGCGGCGCGCCCACCTACCGGGGCTCGTGGGCCGTGGGCGATGAGGGCCCCTGGGAGGAGGACGCCCCGGCGGTGGCCCGGCTGCGGGAGAGCGGCGCCGTCTTCCTGGGCAAGACCACCACGCCGGAGTTCGGCTGGAAGGGCGTGACGGACAGCCCGCGGCACGGCGCGACCGGCAACCCGTACGACCCGGCGCGTACGGCGGGCGGCTCCAGCGGCGGCAGCGCGGCGGCCGTCGCGGCCGGCGCGGGCCCGCTGTCGCTGGGCACGGACGGCGGCGGGTCGGTGCGGATCCCGGCGGCGTTCTGCGGCATCTTCGCGCTGAAGCCCACCTACGGGCGGGTGCCGATCTACCCGGCGAGCGCCTTCGGCACCCTGGCCCACGTCGGGCCCATGACCCGGGACGCGGCCGACGCGGCGCTGCTCATGGATGTGATCACGGGGCCGGACGCGCGCGACTGGTCGCAGCTCGGCCCGCCGGAGCACAGCTTCCGCGGCGCGCTGGCGCGCGGCACCGAGGCGGTGCGCGGACTGCGCGTGGCCTTCTCCCCCGACTTCGGCGGGCGGGTGCCGGTGGACCCGGATGTGGCGGCCGCCGTCCGGCGCGCCGTGGCGCTGCTCGCGGAGCTGGGCGCGCGGGTGGAGGAGACGGATCCGGGCTTCGCGGACCCCGTCGACGCCTTCCACACCCTCTGGTTCACCGGGGCCGCGCGGGTGACCCAGCACTTCACCCCGCAGCAGCGCGAGCGGCTGGACCCGGGGCTGCGGGAGATCTGCGAGGACGGCGCGGCACGCAGTGCGCTGGACTACCTCGCCGCGGTCGATGAGCGGATGGCGCTGGGCAGGCGGATGGGTGCCTTCCTGAGCGGCAGCGAGGGAAGCGACAAGCACAGCCTGAGCGGCAGCGAAGGAAGCGGCCAGCACGGCCACGGTGGGTACGACCTGCTGGTGACGCCCTCGATGCCGGGGACCGCCTTCGGGGTGGGGCG
>NZ_JAAKZZ010000662.1 GCF_011045075.1 Streptomyces boncukensis | reverse complement strand
TCCCTAGCGATCGACCGGCGGACCGGTGTTGCCGCACCCATGCCCGCCAGAAGAGGACCCCTCTTGCGCGAACCCGCAATACCCCCTGCTCTGCCCCGTCTCTACCGCCCCGAGGAGATCGCCGAGATCCTCGGCTGCTCCGCCTGGTGGGTCAAGGACCGCGCCCGCCGACGGCTCATCCCCTTCACGCGCGTCGGCCGCTCCTATCGCTTCACCGGCGACCACCTCGCGGAGATCATCCGTATGCACGAGGACCGACCAGCCGCCCCTCGGCAGCAGGCCGATCCTCCGCCCACACTGTCTCCCCGCTCCCCTGCACCGACTCCGGCACCCGTGGGACGCCTACGTGCCCGGCCTCCACGACGGGCTCGCCAAGGCCAGTTCGGGACCGCCGCATAGCCGACGACGCAGGAAGGGGAGTAATTCGTGGGTTTCGCGGAGAAGCGCGGAAGCTACTGGCGCGGCCGGTACAAGATCGCGCCGGGCCAGCACCTCACGGTCGTCGACGAGCACGGCAAGGCGATCAAGTTCGCCAGCAAGGGCGAGGCCCAGCGCGCCGCGAGCGAGGCCGAGAACAAATACCGGCGCGGCGACTGGCGCGACCCGGCTCTCGGCCAGGAGACGTTCGGCGAGTACGCGAGCCGTTGGTACGCCGCCCAGGACCTGGCCGCCTCGACCATGCAGAACTACAAGCGCCACATCGAGGAGCACCTGCTCCCCGAGTTCGAGGACAAGGCACTCGCCGGCATCCTGCGCACGGACGTCGACGCCTGGGAGAAGAAGGAGAAGGCCCTCTACGCGGCCTCCAGCGTCAAGACCTGGCGCTCCACGCTCCACCTGCTCTTCGAAGACGCCATCGACGAGGGCCTCATCACCTCCAACCCGGCCGCCCGGCGACGGGGGCGCGGCAAGCGCGCGGGCCGCTCCCGGGACCGTGGCCCGGAGAAGGTCATCACGGATGCTCTCGGCATCCTGCTGACCGCCGAGCGGGCCGCCCTGCTCTCCGGCCGCGACGACGAGTTCGTCGCCTGCGTCCTCAAGGGCTACACCGGCATGCGCTGGGGCGAAATCGTCGGCCTGGAGACGGAGTTCGTCCGGGTCGGCGCGTTCCGTGTCGAGTGGCAGCTCTACGAGCTGGACACCGGCGAGCTGATCCGATGCCCGCCCAAGGACGACAGCTACCGCACCATCGACGCGATGGACTGGCTGACCGCCCTCGTCCTCGACCACATCGCCCGCACGAAGCCGACACCCTGCCCCTGCCACGGCAGGACGTATGTCTTCCGAGGCCAGGGCACGGCGCGTACCGGCGGCTACCACGGTGCGAAGCTCGTCGACGTCGCACGCCTCGCGGGGGTGTCCACGGGGACGGTGTCCAACGTCCTCAACCACCCCGACCGTGTACGGGAGGACACCCGAGTCCGCGTCGAGCGCGCCATCGTCGACCTCGGGTTCGTACGGGGCGGCACCACGTCGGAGCACGCAGCCCACTGGCGTAGGAACGGTTTCGCCACATGGCTGTTCACCCCGGCGGCCTCCGGCTGGTACCCGAAGAAGGCACCCCAGGAGGCCCGCCCGGTGCCGATCCTCGGCGAGCCGTGGCCTGGCATCCCGGCACGCGGACGTGGCGCGAGCCAGCGCGCCGACGCCTGCTGGCTGCCGATCGCCAAGGGCCTCACACCCCACGGCCTCCGGCACAGCCACCAGACGATGATGGACGAACTCGGCACCGAGAAGGTGCTCAGGGACGAACGCATGGGACACATCGACGGCTCGGTCTCCGCGCGCTACACCCACGTCACCCCCGGCATGCGCCAGCGCCTCATGATCGGGCTGACCGAACAGTGGGAGGCGGCGCTCGACGCGCGGCTGGCGATGTGCCCGATGTCACCGGTGCGTGTGCTCGACGGCCTCCTCCGCACCCGCTTGGCCGCTCGTTGCTAGGAGTTGGGGGAGCCTCGTCGACTGGCTCCCCCCCCCGCTTCAGGTACCAAAGACCGCTTGGTACGCGCTCTGACCTGCATCGACGAGCATCGTCAGACCAGGTGTAGCCGTACCGATTGCCGTGAGAGTCGAGTTCAGCCGGTCGAATGCGGCCCGCACCCGACCCGGCTCAGGTGCGTTGGCGGTGGCAGCTTCTTCCAGAACTTCTGCGTCCAGGATTAGTTGACCTTGCTCCTCTGCGGAGACTCCCAGGCTCGGTGCGAACTGCCGGACCTGCTGAGCGAACTCCGCGAGCTTGGATACGTCCAGGCCAAAGCTGTTGTTCTGCACCACGTGCTGGGAGCCGACAACAAAGCCATGGGAGTCGTTGATGTTGTACGTGTCGCCGCCGCTTGGTTGACGGCTCAGATAGTCATTCACGGTTCCTCCGGCGAGTACACAGCGGGTACCTTGTGCAGTGATCAGGGCCGCGACCCCTGCGTTTGTGATCTCTCGCTCCACGAGATCGTGTTCGTTCAGGTAGTCGAGCGCGCCGAGGACCTCTTCATTGGTGAGTGGGTCTCCGGCAAAGCTGCACAGTGGATCCTCCAGGAACGTCAGTACCGGAACGGCGGCTTGCCTTCCGCCCACTCGTAGGACCCACCGCAGCAACACGTCACAGGCGTGCCCGAATCGTTCGACGGCATCGGCGCGCAAGGTGAGCAATCGACGTGCTTCCAGTAGGCCGTCGTCGGTGGGGTACACGTCGGAGAGGCCACCAGCGAGCGTCCGCGCGATCCTGACGAGCCCGAGCTTCTCAAGCTCCAGCGCCATGTTGTCGCTCTCGGCTATTGGTAGTCCCTCATCCTCTGCGAAGCCGATCACGTCTACGAAGTGGCCCGGATCCTGCTGGACGGACTCGTTCAACCAGAGCAGCAAGCGAGACAGCAGTGGATCGTTCTCAAGACCGCTGGCGCTGGCAAGGGTGAGCATGCCCATGGTCGGCGGCTCGACCTCGATGGGGATGCGTACGGGATGCTTGCGGTTCGCCCGCTCAAACTCCTTGGCGATCTCTTTCTGCATCTTCTCGATCGCACGCTTGTTGATCTTGAACCCGGCCATCCGGTCTCCTATGGGGCAGTGGTTGGCTCAAGGCTAGGCGGGGCCACCGACAGCGAGCCCTCGGTTCAGCGCGGAGCTTCCGTCTAGCTGGTGAGGGCATCGGTAGGCGGCTCCCTGGGAGCCGAATCTCGAAGTCGGCTCCCAAACGGCTCCCAAGGACACTCAGGAAAACACTCAGGGGCCCGACCCGCAATGCGGATCAGGCCCCTGAGCTGGTGTTTCCTCTGTCGGGGTGGCGGGATTTGAACCCACGACCTCTTCGTCCCGAAGCAATTGAGGTAGGTGTTTGAACAGGGGCGACCATTGCGTTGACCTGCGGTGATGGTTCGCCGTTGTTCGCGGTCGTCCGTCGTTGCCCGCCACGGTTGTCACGCAGTTTGTCACTCACCTACCCCCTCACTACTCCAC
>NZ_JAAKZZ010000661.1 GCF_011045075.1 Streptomyces boncukensis | reverse complement strand
ACGCCCAGGAACCCCGGCCGCGCCGGCCGGCACCGGCGGGCCTCGCGCATGGTGGTCTCGGACTGCGCGGCGAAGCCGAAGCCGGGCGGCCGTGGCGGCGCAGCTCACGGCCGTCTCCGCACCACGGTGCACGCCCGCGTCTTTACCCTGGTGGTATGGAGGTTTCAAGGGGGCACGGCGGAGGCGGACCACTGGCGGCCTTCCTGCGTGCCAGGCGGAATGGGGCGCGGCCTGAACAACACCGGCTGGCCGTGGGGGCACAGCGCCAGGTGCCGGGGCTGCGGCGAGACGAAGTGGCATTCCTGGCCGGGATCAGCACCGACTACTACGTGCGCCTTGAACAGGGGAGGGAACGCCGGCCGTCCCGCGCGGTGGTGGAGGGCCTGTGTCAGGCACTGCTGCTGGACGCCGTCGCGGCGCGTTATCTGCGGGAACTCACGGTTACAGAAACCGTTGTGGACGGGGAGACGCCCCGTATGGGCGCGGATCGCCTGGAGGCCGTGGACGAGCTGCTCGGTTCCATGACGGTGCCCGCCCTGCTGGTGAACCGATGGCTCGACATCGTGGGCAGCAACATGCTCGGCGATTTCCTCCACGAAGGGATGGAGCCCAGGGACAACTACGCCCGTCTGGTGTTCCTCGCCCCCGGAGCACCGGCATTCTTCACCGAGTGGCCCGAACTCGCCCGCTGCATGGTGGCGGCCCTACGCGCACAGGCCGGCTCCGCAGCGGGGTCGGCCCGCCTGACACAGCTGTTGAAGGAACTGACCGCGCACAGCGATGTCTTCAGAACTGTCTGGAGCGAGCACCACCTCTACGAGAAGGCGATCGACCACAAATTGTTCCGACACCCAAGGGTCGGATCGCTCGCACTCGACCAGCACGTCCTGGAACTGCCGGGAAGCGACGGTCACAGGATCTGGGCCTTCCACCCGGCGGACGACGCGACTTCGAACGCCCTGCGCTGCCTGGCGTCCTCGGCGCCGCCGTTCGGCCGTCCGAGCCCCGAAGCCGCAGACCACACGACGTAAACCGCCGGACGAGCCGCGAACGAGGGAATCAAGCTCCTGGCGCAGCATGAGGAGACGCTCGGCCCCACACGGATGCCGGTTCCCGACGCCTCCGCGTGTTTCCTAGGCGACCACCTAGGAAACACGCGGAGGCGAAGCCGACCTGTCGCCGCCGATCTCCACGTTCCCTCGGCTGGTCAGCGGTGGGGCTGGCGCCATAGCGTGGATGGAACCGAGCAGATTGAGGGACTGGGCGCTGGGGCTGCCTGGTTCGGCGTGGTAGATGACGAGCTGCTGGCCGGGCGTCTCGCGTACGTCGAATGCTTGATGGGTGAGAGTGAGCGGGCCGACGTCCGGGTGGAGGAAGCGTTTGGCATCCCGTGTCTTGCCTCGCACCGTGTGCGACTGCCAGAGGCGGGTGAAGTCCACGCTGTGCTCGGTGAGAGTGCTGACGATTTCGCGCAGTCGTGGGTTGTCCGGGTCGAAGCCGGTTGCCTCGCGGAGGTTGGCGACGGTGGCTTGTGCCGCTCGGTCCCAGTCCGTGTAGAAGGTGGGGCCTGCGGGGTCGAGCAAGGTCATGCGGGCCAGATTGTCCGCTGGCGCGAACGGCGAGTAGAGGGCGTCGGCCAATGCGTTCACGGCGAGGAGGTCCAGGGTTCGGTTCATGACGAAAGCTGGAGTGTTCGGGTAGCCGTCCATCAGCTGTCGCAGGGACGGGCTGACTCGCTCTGCGAGGTGGGCGGAGGGCCGTTCGCTTGGCGTGGCCCCGGCCAGCCGGTACAGGTGCGCGCGGGCGTCCTCGTCGAGGTGCAGCGCGCGGCTGAGCGCGTCGACCACCTGGGCTGAGGGGTTGTGTTCGCGGCCTTGTTCGAGGCGGGTGTAGTAGTCGGCGTTCACTCCGGCCAGGACGGCGACCTCTTCGCGGCGCAGTCCGGCGACTTTGCGGGCTCCGTAGCTCGTCATGCCCACGTCCTGCGGCCGCAGGCCGGCGCGGCGTGCCCGCAGGAAGTCTCCCAGGTGGTTGTCGTCCATGTGTTCAGGCTAGGCGGCGGCCCGGTGCGCTGCCTGGGTGTGGCACGTCCAGGCAGCAAGCGTCCTGGTTGGTGGCCGCTGATCTGCCCAGACTCGGTGGAGCGGGGAAGACCGCACCGTTTGAGGAGAGGGGCCCGCCATGGCTGGGACCGTTGAGGGCGACCACGTCGACGTGCACGTCGACGTGGTCGGGATGTGGGTGACCGCGGATGGTCACATCCGTCAGGAGCTGCTGCCGGACGGCCGCTACGTGGAGGCCCGCGGCGAGCGGCGCTGCGCGTACACCGGCCGGTACACGGTGACCGGCAGCCACCTGGACTACGTCGACGACACCGGGTTCACCGCCACCGGCGACATCCGGGACGGAGTGCTCCATCACGAGCACCTCGTGCTCCACCGGGAGCGGACGTCGTCGTAGCGGAGGCCGGGCCGCGGCGCCTGGCCGCCGGAAGGCGAATCCGCCGTCGGCGGACCCATGAGCCCCACCCAGCAGCCAGCCGGCATCACCGAGAAGCAAGGACCATATCCATGACAGGACAACGACTTGACGGCAAGGTCGCGCTGATCACGGGCGCGACCGGCGGCCTCGGCACAGCGGCCGCCGAACTCTTCGCCCGCGAAGGCGCCCGGCTGGTGATCACCGATGTCGCCGAGGGCCCGCTGCGAGGTCTGGCCGAGCGGCTGGAGGCACGCGGCGCGGAGGTCGTCGCCGCCCGCCTCGATGTCTCATCCGCGCGGGAGTGGGACGACGTGATCGCCCTCGTGCGCGACCGCTTTGCCACGCTGGACGTGCTCGTGAACCTCGCCGGCATCCTGGACTGGCCTGGTATCGAGGACACGCGGGAAGAGGTGTGGGACCGCGTCATCAACGTGAACCAGAAAGGCACCTGGCTCGGCATGAAGGCGGCGTTGCCGCTCCTGCGCGCAAGCGGCAACGCGTCGGTGATCAATACCTCGTCCGTACTCGGCCTGGTGGGAAGCGGCGCGGCCGCGGCCTACCAAGCGTCCAAGGGGGCCGTACGCCTGCTGAGCAAGACCGCCGCGGTCGAGTACGCCCGGCAAGGAGTACGGATCAACTCGGTGCATCCCGGGGTGATCGCCACACCGATGATCCAGGACCTCCTGGACGACCAGGGCGACCAGCAGCCGGACATCCAACGTACCCCCATGCGCCGGGCCGGCCACGCCGACGAGGTCGCACCCGCGATCCTCTTCCTCGCCTGCGACGACTCCTCGTTCGTCACCGGCTCGGAGCTGGTGGTCGACGGCGGCCTCACCGCGCACTGAACAGCCCAGCCGCGCGACGACCACGACGGCCTGCCTCCGTCACCGGGGCCGCGCGCGGCGTGGGCAAGGGAGACCGTGGCGCTTCTCCACGCCCGCGGTGCCCGCGTCGTCGCCGTCTGGGCGGGTG
>NZ_JAAKZZ010000660.1 GCF_011045075.1 Streptomyces boncukensis | reverse complement strand
CCCCGCACCCCCCGCGCCTCCCTTGCCGCCCGCGCGGCTGCCCCCGCGCGGGGACACCGGCCGCGGCAGCGCACGCCGGTCGATCCGCCCGGCCCGGTTGCGCGGCAGTGCGTCCTGCGCCACCAGCGTGCTCTCCTCCCGTACGTGCCGGGCGACCGCGGACTTCAGCGAGGGCTCGTTCAGCGCGAACCCGGGCCGCTCCGGTACGACGTAGACCAGGCACCGCTCACCCCCGGACGCGGTGACCACGGCCTCGCGCACCATCGGCTGCGCCGCCAGCTCGCTCTCCAGCCGGTACGGGTGGAGGTCCCGCCCGGCGGCCGTCACCCGGTCGGACTCCCGGCCGCGGAACTCCAGCAGCCCCTCCTCCGTCCACGCGCCGAGGTCCTCCGTCGGCACCGCGTCCTCGCCGCCCGGGGGCCGCAGCCAGATCCGGCCCTCGCGCAGCTCCGCCTCCCAGCCCGGGAAGGGTTTCCCCAGATACGAGACGGCCTTCCGCTCGCCGTCCGATTCGGGGAGCCGGGGCAGCAGGCCCGGCTCGAAGCAGGTGCCGCACCCGGCGGTCTCGGCGCAGCCGTAGACGTTCAGCACGCGCGCGTCCCCGGCCAGCCGGAGGCGGAACCGCAACTGCTCGCGGAGCGTGAGGCGTTCCCCACCCGCCACGACCATCCGGAGCCCCTCGGGAACCGGAGGGTCGTCCGAGTCCGAGGGCACCAGGGCCTCCAGCGTCTCCGCCACGGACCGCGGGTCGCCCTCCAGCACGGTGACGCCTTCGGCCGCGACGAGCTCCGCCGCGGCGCGCGGGTCCGCGCTCCCGGGCGCGACGAGTGTGGCGCCCGCGCTCAGGGCGCGTATCCAGGCGCCGGTAAACTCGACGGTGTCGGGCGGCGCGAGGGTCAGCAGCCGGTCGCGCGGGGCGAGGGCGTACGCCCCGGCCCACGCGGCGCGCGCGGCGCACAGCACGCCGTGCCGGACCCGTACGGCCCGCCGCTGCCCCGTGGCGGTGCCCGCGCTGAACAGCACGGCCTCCGACCGTTCGAGTTCGGCGCCGCCATCAGCGGACGGCGGCGGCCCGGACGACGGCGGCCCGGACGGCTGCGCCCCGTCCAACAGGACGACATGCAGGCCGTAGGAGGTGTCGTCGATCCGGGGCCGGTGCCGCTGGTCGGTGACGACGACGGTCGCCCCCGCCTCCTCCAGCATGTCGTGCAGCCGCTCGTCCGGCTCGTGCGGCCCGACGACCGCGTACGCGCCGCCCGCCTTCAGCGTGCCCAGGACGCCGGCCAGGACGCCGACGGCGCCCTCGGTGCACACCGCGACGGTCTCGCCGTCCGAGACCCCCGCCTCGCCCCGGAGCACTTCCGCCAGCCGGCCGGCGCGCCGGTCGAGCTCCCCGTACGTGGTCCGGGCGTCCCCGGTGACCACGGCGGGGTGAGCGGCGTCCCGCGCGGCGCGCGCCTCGACGGCCCGGTGGAGTGGTCTGTCCGCATCCTCGGCCATGCGGTGCCATGTTTCCACGAGACCGCTCCGAACTGAACCGGGCCCGCGCGGCCGCTCGTTGGTGCGGGAACCTGCCGTCGTCAGCACGGCCGGCCCGGCCGTGCCCGGTCGGATTCCATGACGTGCAGGAAGCCGCCCGCCTTCTCGACTCCGCGCGCGACCTCGTCGTACTCCTGCGGGATGGTCGAGATCATCGAGCGCCAGGGCGTGAGCACCGCGCCCGCCTGCTTGCGCTCGACCAGCTCGACGGCGCGCGTGAGCCCTTCGCGCCCCTTCGGGGGGAGCAGCCCGACGCGGTCCTCGATCACGTCCGTGATCTCCCACCCGAACGCCTCGGCGTACTCGGTGCACTCCTTGCGCACCCCGGTGATATCCGAGTTCGCCGCCGCGCACAGGTAGATCACGACGCGGAAGCGGTCGATCTTCGCCACGCGGGCGGGCACGGGGCCCTCGCCCGGTACGTGTCCGGCGGCGTGGTCGGCAAGGGCCCGCCGCCGTTCCCTGTCGCCTTCGCTTCTGCGGTACTCGGTGTTGGCCATACGGGAATCGTGTCGGATCGATCACGCACAGTGAAGAGACGGAGTGTAGGCCCGGCGGAACGCGCCACGCGCCGGCGCCTACGCCCCGTGCGTGTTACGCGACCAAGGGGACGCCGATCAGTTCGCTGATGCTCCGGACCCGCGCCGTCGACACCTTCGCGAGGCGCTGTCCGATGACGCCGGGCAGCGCCTGGTGCTTCACCCACTCCGGGGCGTCGAGTCCGACCTCGACCAGCGTGTCCCCCGCCTTGTCGTGCAGGCCGACCGAGCACTGCGCGAGGGCGACATCCAGCCTGTACCGGTTGCGGGCCACCTTCGACATGGTCGACGGAAGCTGCCGCATGTCCGGCTGGTCGGCGAGCTTGAGCGCACGGCCGGGGTTCTTCAGCGCGACGTGGATCCCCACGGCTTCCGTCTTCGCCGCCGTCGGCCCGAACGACGTGCCGAACAGCTTCACATCCCTGCCCAGCCGGGCCGCTGCGGCGTGTGCTTGCGAGATGTAGTCGTCGGCCTTCCTCTCGTCCTCACGCCTCGACGCCGCCACGGCCGCCGAGATCATCAGGCGCCCGTACGCGAGCAGTTCGGGTTTCGTCGAACGGCTGAACGACGGCTCGATCGCAGCGGCGGCGCGCTCGGCGACGGCCTCGGCGCGCGGCAGCTTCGCACCGCGCAAGTAGATCCACGACAGCGTGGATTCGAGCAGCGCGCCCATCACCGGATCACCTGCCTGCTTGGCGAGCAGCTTCGCGGAGGTGAGCGCGGAGAGGGCGAGGTCGCGGCGCCCGAACCCGTTCGCGGTCGAGGCGGCGACGCGGTACGTGCTGGCGAGGATCGCCGCGAGGCGATCGCGCTCCTCACCGGTCGCCGAGTCGTACCTCACCTGCCCTTCCATGAGCACCTGGGAGGCGAGCACCGCGACGCGCGCCGTGTCGCTGTCCCAGTACGCCGACCACGCGAGGTCGCGCGCGCTGCCGAGCTCGTCGACGGTGCTCGGGTCCCCGATACCGTCCCACTCGCCAAGGGCGCTCTCGTGGACGGCGTCGGAGAGCTGCCGGAGGGCGGTACGGCTGCTCCGGTCCATACCGCGGCGCGGCGCCTGCTGGCCCAGGATCACGCCCACGTCCGCACGGAGCGCGGCGGCGAGCTTGAGCAGGGAGCCGACGGACAGTTCGCCCCGGTCCTGCTCGGCCTTCTGCACCAACGCGTAGGAGACGCCCGCCGCTTCGGCCAGGCCGTGCTGTGTCAGTTCGGAGCCCCGCAGGGCCTTGATGCGCTTACCAGTCGTCAGATCAGCCCAGTTGCTCACGTGTACACCTCAGCGGGTATCGGGCGTGGTGGCGTCGCTTCCGATGGTAGAGCCGCGCGGGTGACCGTACGTGGCGAATGGCGTCAGGCGGGGGCGGGGCGGGAGGTGTCCGTGGC
>NZ_JAAKZZ010000065.1 GCF_011045075.1 Streptomyces boncukensis | reverse complement strand
CCCCCTGGGCCCCCGTCTCCGCCGTGGTCTCGGACATGCCGCGCCTTTCGTAGGAGTCTCCACCCCTACGACGGGGGCCCGTCCCCGGCCTGTGACACATCCGGCCGCAATGTGACCCGGATCTCACCGACCCGGTGCCGCGGCGTCCGGGCACCGGCTGCGCGAGGGCTTACGCCGGGGCCGGGACGGCGGCACACTGCCCCGCATGAGCATCCCTCGCATCCTCCGTGCGTTATGGGCCCCGCTGTTCGGCGTCCTCCTCGCCGCGCTGGCGTTCGCCCCCGCCGCCTCCGCGTCCTCCGCCGCTTCCGCCGCCTCCGCTGCTCCCGCCGCTTCCGCCGCGAAGGACGCCATCCGGGGCGGCGACCCGCTCTACAGCTCCGACGGCGTCCGCTGCACCGTCGGCGTCAACGCCGCCCGGAGCGGTACGTACTACGCCGTCCTCCCCGGCGGCTGCGGCGCCGTCGGCACCCGCTGGTACGCCGATCCGCAGCTCCAGGTGCCGGTCGGGGAGACCGTGGACGTCCGCTTCCCGAAGAGCCACCACACCCTGGTGCGGTACACCAACCCGGACCTGTCGTACCCCAGCGAGGTCAACGGGCCCACCGGGCCGCGCCGGATCGAGCGGGTGGCCGAGGCGGTCGTCGGCGCCGCGATGTGCCGCACGGGCCCGGTGACGGGGTGGCACTGCGGCGTCATCCAGGCGGTCAACGTCTCCGTCTCCTACCCCGAGGGCGTCGTGTTCGGCCTCATCCGGGCCAACGTGTGCGCCGAGCCGGGTGACACGGGAGGCCCGGCCTTCATGGGAGACGCGCTCGTCGGCTTCCTCGTGGGCGGCAGCGGCAACTGCGCGACCGGCGGCGTCACCTTCTATCTGCCGGTCGCCCCGGTGCTCCAGGAGTACGGCCTGAGCGTCGGTTACTAGGCCGTGGCACCGACCGGCCCTGGCTGACGGAACTCGACCTCGCCCGCGCCCCTTCGGGGCGCGGGCGATTTGGATGAGGGTGCTCCCGAGGCTTGTCCTGTCATATGGGGCAGGCTTAGTGTCCCTCCGAGGCAAGCGCTTTCTATTGTCGATCCACCCGCCTGTCGACGAGGAGCCACACTCCGCATGACCGCAGCACAGCCCGCACCCCGAACTCCCTTCCGCGCGGCCGTCGTCGGCACGGGCGGCATTGTCACCGGCTGCCATCTGCCCGCACTGCGCGAACACGCCGACCGGGTACGGCTCGTGGCCGCCGTCGACGTGGACCCGGGGCGGCTCGCCGCCTTCCGCGACCGGGCGGGCGGCGCGGTGGCCGGGTACCAGGACCTGGACCGGATGCTCGCCGACGAGCGCCCCGACCTGGTGCTGATCGGCACCCCGCCGGCCCTGCACACCGCGCAGACGCGGGCCGCGCTGCACGCGGGGGCCTGGGTGCTGTGCGAGAAGCCGCTGTGCCTCTCGCTCACCGAGTACGACCGGATCGCCGAGGCCGAGCGGAGCACCGAGGGCCCGTACGCCTCGGTCGTCTTCCAGCACCGCTACGGCTCCGGCGCGGCGCACGCCCGCGAACTGCTGCGCGGCGGGGAGCTGGGGCGGCCGCTGGTCGCGCACTGCCAGACCACCTGGTACCGGGACGCCGACTACTACGCCGTGCCCTGGCGCGGCCGCTGGAGCACCGAGGGCGGCGGGCCCACCGTGGGGCACGGCATCCACCAGATGGACCTCCTCCTGCACCTGCTCGGCGACTGGAGCGAGGTGCGGGCCATGGCCGGGCGGCTGGTGCACGACATCGAGAGCGAGGACGTCTCCACGGCGCTGGTGCGCTTCGCGAACGGCGCGATGGCCACTGTCGTCAACAGCGTGCTCTCCCCGGACGAGGTCAGCCGCATCCGCGTCGACTGCGCCGACGCCACGGTCGAGCTGACCCATCTGTACGGGCACGGCAACGACGACTGGCGCTACACCCCGGCCCCGCACGTCCGCGACGAGGCGGGGCGCGCCACCCGCTGGCGCGCCCCCGCCGCCGACCTCCCCAGCTCGCACGCCGCCCAGCTCGGCGGGTTCCTGGACGCGCTGGAGAAGGGCGAGCGCCCGCCCGGGAGCGGCCCGGACGCCCGCCGCACCCTCGAATTCCTCGCCGCCCTCTACAAGTCGGCCTTCACCGGCCGCCCCGTGGCGGCGGGCGAGATCGTGCCCGGCGACCCGTACTACCGCACCCCGCACGGCGATCACCCCGACTGGGCGCCGAACGCACCGAAGGAGCAGTGAGCACCCCGATGAGCGAGCCGATCACCGTCACCCACACCCACGGCGAACGCGTTGCCGTCGCCTCCGGCGGCACCGAGCTGATGACGTACGTCTACGCACCGGACCCGGTGGCCTACGAGTCCCGCAAGCCCTACGTCCACCCGATGCGCACCCTGGGCGGCAGCCCCGTCACCGGCTACCGCCCCAGCGACCACCGCTGGCACAAGGGGCTGCAGATGACCGCCAGCCATCTGTCCGGCCAGAACTTCTGGGGCGGCCACTCGTATATGGGCCCCGAGCGGGGCTACGAGCCGATCCACGAGCGGATCGGCCGGATGCGGCACGACGCCTTCGACGCCTTCGACGTCGCCGAGGACCGGCTGCGCTTCACGGAGCTGCTGACCTGGATAGCGAACGGAGGGGAGGAGTGGGCCCGGGAGCGGCGCACGGTCGAGGTGCACTCCGTGGAAGCGGAGGAAGGAGGGGAGGGGGGCTCCTGGGCGCTGGACTGGACCCTGCATCTGACCAACACCCGCTCCCAGGACCTGCACTTCGGCTCTCCCACGACCGCCGGTCGCGAGATGGCGGGCTACACCGGGCTGCACTGGCGCGGGCCGCGGGACTTCGCAGGCGGCGACGTGCTGGGCCCGGACGGGCGGGGCGGCGCCGCGGAGGCGGGCGCGGCGGACATGATGGGCACCCGGGCGCCGTGGCTGGCGTTCACCGGCGAGCACGACGGCCGGGACGGGCACAGCACCCTCGTGTTCGCGCACGCGCCGGAGAACGCCGGGGCGATCCACGACTCGCACTGGTTCGTACGCTCCGAGCCCGTCCCGACGGTCGCGTTCTCCTGGGCCTTCCACGAGGAGTTCGCGCTGCCGCCGGGCGAGAGCTTCTCCTACCGCTACCGGGTGGTGGTCGCCGACGGGGCGTGGGACGGCGACCGCGTCGCGTCCTGCCTGAAGGCCCACGGGTGGTGAGCGCGGTGGCCGCGACACCCGGACCGAGCCTGCCGGCGCCGCTGCCCGGCGCCGTCGGACTGTCCCACATCAGCTGCTACGACTGGGAGGCCGCGGACGGCGTCTGCGGCGGCAGCCCGCACCTCCACACCGTCTGCACCGAGGCGTACGTCGTCACCGCGGGGCAGGGCGCCGTGCAGACCCTGACGCCCGACGGGTACCGGGAGACGGAGCTGGCGGCGGGCGCCGTCGCCTGGTTCAGCCCCGGCACCGTGCACCGCATGATCCAGCGCGGCGGGCTGCGGATCACGGTCCTGATGCAGAACAGCGGCCTCCCGGAGGCCGGGGACGCCGTCTTCACCTTCCCTCCCGAGGTCCTGGCGGACCCCGAGCGGTACGCGGCGGCGGCAGCGCTGCCCGCCAAGGAGGGCCCGGCGGCGCAGGAGGCGGCCAGGCGCCGCCGGGACCTGGCCGTCGAGGGGTACCTCCCGCTGCGCGCGGCGCTGGAGCAGGGCGACCCGGAGCCGCTGCACGCCTTCCACCGGGCGGCGGCCCGGCTGGTCGCGCCCAAGGCGGCCGGGTGGCGGGAGCTGTGGCGGGCCGGGGCGCTGGCCGCCGCCGAGCGCACCGGCGACCAGCTCTCGGCGCTCGCGGCCGGCGACGGTTCCCACCTCGGCAGCGCCCGCGTCGAGGCGGCCGGCGGGGCGACCCGGCACGGCGGCTACGGGATGTGCGGGCGGCGCGAGGAGTACGAGATCCCGGGCGCCACCCTGCCGTACTACGGCGAATAGCCACCGGTGAAACAGGCACGGCCCGGACCAGACGGGCCCGGAACCACGGTGAGGGAAGGAGGCGGCTCCGGTATGCGCGCACACGGACCCAGGGTGTCCTGCGTGGTCGTCACGGTTCTCGCGCTCTGCGCCGCACTCGCCGCCTGCGGCGGCGGCTCGGGCGGCTCGGGCGGCAAGACCGTCCTGCGCTATTCCTGGTGGGGCAACCCCGACCGGGCGGCGCGCACCGAGAAAGCGATTGCACTGTTTGAGAAGCAGCACCCGGGGATCGAGGTGCAGACCTCCTTCTCGGGCTACGACACCTATATCCAGAAGCTGGCGACCCAGGCGGCGGGCGGCGACGCGCCCGATGTGATGCAGCTCGACTACCGGCAGATCAACCAGTACGCGCAGGGCGGCGTGCTGCTGGACCTCGGCAAGCAAAAGGACCTGCGCACCGGCGACTTCGACAAGGGGCTGCTGGGCACCGGCGTCGTCGACGACACCCAGTACGCCATCCCGATGGGCCGCGGCACCCAGGCAGTGGTCTACGACGCCGCGCAGTGGCGCAAGGCGGGTGTCCCCGAGCCGCGGGCCGGCTGGACCTGGAAGAAGTGGGCCTGGGCCATGGGCCGGCTCGCCGAGGCCACCGGAAAGGCGGGCAGCGTGGACCCGGGGCACAACGAGGACTGGTTCGAGATCTGGCTGCGCGGCCAGGGCAAGTCCCTCTACACCGAGGACGGCGGGCTCGGCTTCACCACCGGCGATCTGACCCGGTACTGGGAGTGGACCAGCGAGCTGCGCAAGCGGGGCGCCGTGAGCAGCGCCGAGCAGACCACGCAGCTCGACGGCACGGTGGAGAACCAGCCGCTCGGCAGGGGCAAGGCCGTCTCCGACATCAACTGGGACGCGCCCTCCAGCGGCTACGAGGCGCTGCTGGGCAAGAACCCCAAGCTGGCGCCGATGCCGGTCGCCGAGGACGGCACCCCTGGCCAGTACTTCAAGCCGTCGATGTTCGTCGGGGCCGCCGCCAAGACCTCGCACCCCAAGGCGGCCGTCGCGCTCATCGACTTCCTGATGAACGACCGGGAGGCGGCGGAGATCCTCGGTGCCAACCGCGGAATCCCCGCCAACGACCGCCTCCGCAAGCGGCTGATACCCGAACTGGACGGCTTCGACAAGGTCGTCGCCGACTACCAGTCCGGCCTCGAAGGGAAGCTGAAGGACCCGCCCCAGGCCCCGCTCCAGGGCGACGCCGCGCTCCAGCGGACCCTCCAGCGCGACTACGACCAGGTGTCGTTCGGGAAGATGTCGCCCCGCAAGGCGGCCGGCCAGTTCGTCACGGCGGCGAAGGCGGAGCTGCGATGACCACCACGACGCGGACCCCGCCGAAGCGGACGGCGGAGCGGACGGCGCGCACCGGATCCGCCGGGCGGCGCTCCCGCCGCGAACCCCAGGGCGCCGCCTGGGTGTTCCTGTCCCCCTGGGTGCTCGGCGCCGTCGTCCTCACCCTGCTGCCGATGGCCGTCTCGCTCTACCTGTCGTTCACCGACTACAACATGTTCGACGCGCCGCAGTGGATCGGGCTGCGCAACTACACCCAGATGTTCACCGAGGACGCGCGCTACTGGCGCTCGGTGGTCTCGACCCTGACGTACGTCGTGATCGCCGTGCCCCTCCAGCTCGGGCTGGCCCTGGCGGTGGCGCTCGCCCTCAAGTCCATCCGGCGGGGCCGGGGCTTCTACCGCTCGGCGTTCTACGCGCCGTCCCTGCTGGGCGCCTCCATGAGCATCGCGCTGGTCTGGCGCGCGATCTTCAACGACGGCGGCACGGTGGACGATCTGCTCTCCCGGGCCGGCCTTGACATCGGCGGCTGGGTCAACCGGCCCGGCTGGGCGCTGCTGGCCGTCGCGCTGCTGACCGTGTGGCAGTTCGGAGCGCCCATGGTGATCTTCCTGGCGGGACTCCAGCAGATCCCCTCGGAGCTGTACGAGGCCGCAGCGGTGGACGGCGCGGGCCGGTGGCGGCAGTTCGTGTCCATCACCGTCCCCATGCTGTCCCCCGTGATCTTCTTCAACCTGGTGCTCCAGACCATCCAGGCGTTCCAGGTCTTCACCCCCGCGTTCGCGGTCAGCGGCGGCAAGGGCGGGCCCGCCGACTCGACGCTCTTCTACACCCTCTACCTCTACGACCGGGGCTTCACCGCCTCCCACATGGGCTACGCGTCGGCGATGGCGTGGGTGCTGCTCGTCGCCATCGGCATCGTCACGGCCCTGCTGTTCCGCAGCTCGCGCGGCTGGGTCTTCTACGCCAACGAGGAGGAGCGCTGATGACCGCCGAGACCCGGCAGGGCGAAGCGCCCGCGGCCCCCGCCGCCCCGGCCGGGCGCCGCAAGCCGGTCCCCTGGGGCCGCGTCGCGCTGCACGCCGCGTGCGTCGCGGCGCTGCTGGTGATGCTCTACCCGCTGGCGTGGCTGGTGGCGACCTCCTTCAAGCCGGCCGACGAGGTGATCGCGAGCCTGCGGCTGCTGCCCAGCAGGCTGGAGTGGAGCAACTACTCCACCGCGATGGACGGCGTGGGCGACGTCAGCCTGACCCGGCTGCTGGGCAACTCGCTGCTGGTGTCGGGCGGAGCCGTGCTCGGCAACGTGCTCAGCTGCTCGCTGGCCGCCTACGCCTTCGCCCGGCTGCGGTTCCGGATGCGCCGCCCGCTGTTCGCCTTCATGATCGCCACGATCATGCTGCCGCACCACGCGGTGCTGATCCCGCAGTACATCGTCTTCAACCAGCTCGGCATGGTGAACACCTACTGGCCGCTGATCCTGCCGAAGTTCCTCGCCACCGAGGCGTTCTTCGTCTTCCTGATCGTGCAGTTCATGCGCGGCCTGCCCAAGGAGCTGGAGGAGGCGGCCCGGATCGACGGCTGCGGCCCGTTCCGCACCTTCGCGCGCATCATCCTGCCGCTGGTGCGGCCCGCCCTGATCACCACGGCCATCTTCACCTTCATCTGGACCTGGAACGACTTCTTCACCCAGCTCATCTACCTCTTCGAGCCGGAGAAGTACACGCTGACGCTGGCCCTGCGCACGTTCGTCGACGCCTCCAGCACCTCCGCGTTCGGGCCGATGTTCGCGATGTCGGTGTTCGCGCTGCTGCCGATCGTCCTGTTCTTCCTCGCCTTCCAGCGCTTCCTCGTCGAGGGCATGGCCAACTCCGGCATCAAGGGGTGACGCACCGATGACCGCCACCCGCACACGGGAGCGCGGCGAGCTGTTCGGCCCGCGCTTCGAGCTCTTCGCCGACATGCTCATCGTCGGCCTGGCCACGGCGCTGGCTGCGGCCCCGGTGGTCACCGCACCGGCGGCCCTCGCCTCGGCCTGCGACCTGCTGCGCAGGCGGCAGCTGTACGCGGAGCCCGCCACGGCGGGACGCTACGCGGCGGCACTGCGCGCCCGGCTGCGCGCCCCGGGCGGCGCCCGCCGGGACCTGACCGCCGGCGTGCTGCTGGTGGCCGCCGTGCTGCTGGTGGCGGCGTACGCGGCACTCGCCGGAGCCGGACTGCCGGGGGCCGGGCTGTTCGCCGTGGCCCTGGCGGCCGTCGCCGCCGCGGCGACGGTGGTCGGGCTGCGGGCTTGCGCGCTGTACGGCACCCCCGGTCCGGGCCCGTACGGCTGGGGCGCCGCCGTACGGGCCGCGGCCCGCCGCGCCGCCGGGGACCTGCCGGGCAGCGGCCTGGTGGTGCTCGCCCTCGCCACGGCCGGCGCGTGCGCGTGGATGCTGCCGCCGCTGCTCTTCCTGGTGCCCGGCCCGCTCGCCCTGGCCCTGACCGCTGTGGAACTCCGAGTGGAGGGAAGTGGACGATGACGCTGTCCCGCAGAGGACTGCTGACCCAAACCGCCGCGGGGACCGCGGGCATCGGGCTGCTCGGCGGCTCCGCCGGCACGGCGTCGGCCGCGTCCGGCACATCCGCGGCGTCCGACCGGAGCGGGAAGCCCGGGGACGAGCCGGTGGACGAGGAGTTCCTCGCGCTGCTCACCACCGCGGCCGACGCCCGCGTCCCCCGCGTGCTCAAGGAGTACCGCGACCACATCGCCGACGCGCGCGAGCGGGGCAGGGCCCGAGCCGCCACCCGTTCGCTGCGGCTGCTCAGCTCCGTGTACGTCTGGGAGGACTCCGAGCACCACCACGACCGCTCGCTCCTGGCCCCGATGAGGCGGCTGGCCGACGCGCTGGCCGAAGCGCAGTTCGACGACGGCCTCTTCGACGAGGGGCAGGTGCACTCGCCGCCCGACACGGCCTTCTCCGTCGTCGATCTGGCGCTGCTGTGGGCGCTGCTCGACCGGGACGGCCACGCCGCCACCCGCGGTATCCGCGGCACCGTGGAGCGCGTGGCACGCAAGGCCGGACCGGCCCTCGCGGAGGGCGGCGTGCACACCCCCAACCACCGCTGGAAGATCTGCGCCGCGCTCGCCCGCGTCCACCGGCACTGGCCCGACCCCCGCTACCCCCGCCGCATCGACGCCTGGCTCGCCGAGGGCGTCGACCAGTACCCGGGCGGCCAGTACAGCGAGCGCAGCCCCACCTACGCGGCCGTCGTCACCAACCCCTCGCTGCTCACCCTCGCCGCGCTCGCCGGCCGCCCGGAGCTGTACGCGCACGTCCGCGCCAACCTCAAGGGCACGCTGCGCACCATCGAGCCCAACGGCGAGGTGGAGACCGTCCAGTCCCGCCGCCAGGACCAGACCGCACTGCGCTATCTCCCCGAGTACTGGCTGCAGTACCGCGAGATGGCGCTGCGCGACGGCGACGGCCGCTTCGCCGCCGTGGCGGCCCTGCTCCAGCAGCGGGGCGCCGGCCAGACGATGGGCGAGGTGACGCTCGGCGACCGGCTGGCCGAGGTGCTGGAGAACCCCTCGCTCGCCCGCCCGCTGCCCGAGGCCGCGCCGCCGGAGCGCGGCTCCGTCCACCACGACCGGGAGGTCGGCCTGGTCCGGATCGTCCGGGGCAGCCGTACGGCGTCGGTCTTCGGCGGCACCGACTTCCCCGACGTGCACGCCATCTCCTCCGGGCTGTCCACCAACCCCACCTTCTTCAAGATGCGCAAGGGCGAGGCGATCCTGGACTCGCTGCGGCTGGCACCGCGGTTCTTCTCGCTGGGGCACTTCCGCGCCGAGCGCGTGGAGCGGGTGGCCGGCGGCTGGCGGCTGACCGCCCGGGTGCGGGCCGCGTTCCACCTGCCGCTGCCCCCGCAGCACCGGCGGCCCGACGGCGCGTACCCGCTCACCGACGACGGGCGCTTCTGGTCGGCGATGGACTTCCCGCACCGGCCCAAGGAGTGGCGCACCCTGCGTACGGAGGTCGTCGTACGGGAGGCGGGCGGCGGCTTCGACATCGCCTTCTCGGTCACCGGCGCGGACGTCCCGCTCGCGCTGGAGCTGGCCTTCCGCGCGGGCGGCGAGCTGCGGGGGGTGCGCGAGCTGCCGGAACCGGACGCGTACCAGCTCGTCAGCGGACGGGGCAGCTACCAGGTGGGCGGGGACCGGATCTCCTTCGGCCCCGGCAACGGCAGCGGGCCCCGCCAGCCTGCCACGGTGGACCCGGGGGAGCGCTACCAGTGGATGAACGGCGGCCTCACCCCTGAAGGGTCCCGCGTGCTGATCACCGGCAGGTCCCCGTTCCGGTACACCCTCGAACTGCGCTGACGGGCGCCCCGGCAGCAGCATCCGGAGGTGTCGCCCCGCGCTCCTCCTGGGCATCCTCGGGGTACCCGGGCGTCACCGGAGACGACCGGGGCCGGCCAAGGGAGTTGGCGACATGGAGCGAGGGGACGGCCCGGCGTGGCGGGCGGTGGTCACCGGTGCGACGGGCGGCATCGGCGAGGCGATCGCCCGCCGCCTGGCGGCCGGGGGTGCGACCGTCGTGCTGGTGGGCCGGAGCGACGAGCGGCTCGTCCGGGCCCGGGAGCGGATACGCGCCGCCGTCCCGCGCGCCGAGCTGCGGCTGGAGCGCGCGGACCTGTCCTTGATGAGCGAGGTGCGCGAGCTGGCCGGGAGGCTGGCCGCGCAGCCGCCGCCCGCCGTCGTGATCAGCAACGCGGCGGTCATCGCGCCCGCGGACGACCTCACCCCGGAGGGCGTCCAGCGCACCCTCGCCACCAACCACCTCGCCCCCTACCTGCTGCTGCGGTCGCTCCTGGCACCGATCGGCGACCGGCCGGCGCGGTTCGTCGTCGTGGGCGCCTCGCCGAGAGCGCTCGCGCGGTTCCCCGTCGATCCGGACGGCCTGCTCCGCGCGGCCGGCCGCCGCGGGTCCGGCCCCGGCCCCGGCCCTGTCCCGAGCCCCCCGAGCCTGCGGGCCTTCTCCTGCTACGCGCGCAGCAAGAACATGAACGCGATGTTCGTGCACGGCCTCGCGAGCCGGCTGAAGGGCAGCCGCATCACGGTCAACGGCGCCCACCCCGGCGTCATCAAGGGCACCGGCATCGGCCAGGGCTCCCTCGGCGCGCTGCGGTCCCTGAGCCCGCTGCTGAACCCCTTCTTCCCCGGCCCGGACACCGGAGCCGACACCCCCGCCTGGCTCGCGACCTCACCCGGCGTCGACGGCGTCACCGGCCGCTTCTTCGTCCGGCGTACGCAGGTCGCCACCGCGCCGCACACCACCGACCCCGCGCGCTGCGACCGGCTCTGGCACGAGAGCGCCCGTCTCACCGGCCTGCCCGCAGAGCTGTGAGGCGGTGCCCGCCGTTCACGGGGCGTCGGGGGCCAGGAAGAAGATCCCGGCGACCTTCCCGCCCGCGTCGAACGTCAGCCGGGCCTTCATCTCACCGGCCTCGTAGCACAGCGGGACGTCGACGGCCGTGTGATCGCCGATCCGGCGGACGAACGGATCGGCCGCCCCGAAGCCCTCGAACGCGCCGACGAGGCCGGCGACCGTGGCCAGGGCCTCACCGCGCGCCTCGTCGGTGAACGCGGCGCGGACCTCGGCGTTGAACGACCGGCGCGCGGCGTCCATCCGGCCTTCGAGGACGTCCGTGACGATCTGCCGGGCGCGCTCGGCGGCGTCGGCCATGTGCGCTGTCCTGTCCATCGGGTCTCCCGTTCGTGGATCGATGGGTCTGCCGAACCGCTGGAAGGCGGCTTGGCGCGTGACGCCGAGCAGGTCTCCGACCTCCTGCCAGGTGTGGCCGGCCGCGCGGGACCGCTGGACGCACAGCGTGAGCACCTGCTTGGCCAGCGCGTCGATGTCGCGGGCGCGCCGGACCGCGTCGAGGCCGTGGTCCGGCGGGGCGTCCGGGCCGTCCGTGCCCAGCGTGGCGGCCAGGGCCGCGGCCTGCTCGGCGAGTCGGGCACTGAGCGAGAAGAGGGGCGGCGCGGATTCGGTCACATGTAAAGGGTGTCTTTACGGTGGGCAGATGTCAAGGAGTCCTTTACGTGAGGGAGGTCCGGGCCGTGCACCGTGCCCCGGCCCGCCGCCGGCGCGACGCACACCTGGCCCACCGCGGCGGCGACCAGCAGCAGGACGGGCGCCCGCCAGCCGGAACCGACCGTGTGCAGCAGCCCGAAGACCACCGGCCCCGCCGCGGCCAGCAGATAGCCGACCGACTGCGCCATCGCCGACAGCGCGCCCGCCGCGGCCGCGTCCTGGGCCCGCAGGCTGAGGAAGGCCAGCGCGAGCACGAGGGACGCTCCGCCGCCCAGCCCGAGGACGACGCTCCACAGCAGCGCCCACTCCGGGGCCGCGAGCAGCCCCAGATAGCCGGCGAGCAGGACCGCCGAGCCGGCTACGGCCACCGCGCGCTGGTCCCGCGCCCACCGCAGCGCCGCGGGCACCACCAGGCTGGTCCCCACCGCCACCACCTGGAACAGGAACAGCAGCCAGCCCGCGGCGACCGCACTCGACCCGCTGTCCTGGAACACCTGGGGCAGCCAGGTGACGACGACGTAGAAGCCCAGCGACTGCAGCCCCATGAACGCCGTGACCGCCCACGCCAGCGGCGACCTCCACGGCAGCCGGTGCCCGCGCGCCCCCTCCGGGCTCGCACCCGGCCCCGGAGGCGGCGCCGCCCGCGGGGCCCGCATCCGGGGGAGCCACAGCACGCAGGCCACCAGCGCGAGCGCGATCCAGCAGCCCAGCGCGGTGTGCCAGCCGCCGGGGGCGCTGCGGCCGACCGGCACCGCCACCCCGGAGGCCACCGCGGCGACGCCGCCCATCACGGTGGCGTACGCGCACGTCAGCAGCCCCACCCTGGTGGGGAAGTCTCGCTTGATCAGGCTCGGCAGCAGGACGTTGCCCACGCCGATGCCGGCCCCGATCAGCACCGTGCCCGCGAACAGGCCGGTGGCCGCCGGAATCCACCGGACGGCGATCCCGAGCGTCAGCACCGCCAGCGCGAACCCGAGCAGCCGCTCGGGCCCCCACCGCGCGGCCAGCCGCGGCACCAGCGGGGCCACCCCCGCGAACGCCAGCAGCGGCAGGGTGTTCAGCAGGCCCGCCACGGCCGGTGCCAGGCCCAGATCCGTTTGCACTCGCTCCAGCAGCGGTCCGACGCCGGTCAGCGGAGACCGCAGGTTCGCCGCCACCACCAGCAGCCCCCACACCAGGAGCGCCTGCCCGGAACGCCGCGTCGAGAGCGCGGACTTCGATGCGTACATGCCGCCACGATCCGGCCGCGCCGCGCCGCCGACCAGGCCGTGCCCAGGCTGGCCCCGAGAGGGCCACCCTCGTCGGCGCCCTGCAGGGGGGTTGCCCTCTGTCGGGGCAGCCGGGTCGGGGCTGCCCCTGCCCATGTCCTGCGGTCTGCGGCTGGGTTGTGGCCGGTCGCGCAGTTCCCCGCGCCCCTGAAGCGCCCCTGCGGGGCGCCAGGGCGCGCCCAGGGGCGCGGGGAACTGCGCGAGCAACCTCCCCTAAGCTCTCGGCTTCGCTCGAGCAGGGGGGACCCCCATCCCAGCCGCGGACTGCGACGCACCGGCAGGGGCAGCCCCTGCCCAGCAAGATGCGCCGGACACGGCACTAGGGGGTGTTTCGAAAGCCCCGCACGCCACCTGGAACGCCCGGCACGTGCTCTCGCCGCACCGGGCGAAAGCCCGAGTACGCCCAGTACGAGGGCTTTCACCCGGCACGCCGAGAGCACGCACCGGACGCCCCATGCGCCGCACGGGGCTTTCGAAACACCCCCTAGGCTGGCGCCATGGGGAAGCCGCTAGGTGAATTCATCCGGGCCAAGCGCGACAGCCTCCAGCCGGAGTCCCTCGGCCTGCCGGACCGCGGCCGCCGGCGGTCGCCGGGGCTGCGCCGCCAGGATCTCGCCGCGCGGGCCGGTATCAGCGTCGAGTATCTGACCCGTATCGAGCAGGGCCGCGACCGCAACCCGTCGGCAGCGGTGGTCGACGCGCTGGCCGACGGGCTCGGCCTCGGCCCGGCGGAGCGCGACCATCTGCGCTATCTGGCCCGGATCACCGCCGAGGGGTGCTCGGTGCGCGCCCGGCCCGCCAGGCCGAGCCGCCAGGTGCGGCCGTCCGTCCTGCGGACGCTCCGCCTCCTCGAACCGGGCATCGCCGCCGTGACCAACCGGCTGGGCGACATCCTCGCCCACACCAGCGGCTATGCGTCGCTCGCCGACGGGACCGGGCTGCTCGACGCCGACCCGCCGAACCTCACCCACTACGTCTTCACCGACCCGCGCGCCCGGACGTTCTTCACCGACTGGGACGCCATCGCGGACGAGCAGGTCTTCGACCTGTGGCATGCGCCCTCCGTCGAGAACGCCGACTGGCTCACCGCCGAACTCGCCCCCGTCGCCGGGCCCGAGTTCACCAGCCGCCTCCACCGCCACCCGGTGCCGCGGCACGGCACGCTCCGGCTCACCCACCCGGCCGGATACGAGCTGCGGCTGCTCCGCGAGACGCTCGAACTGCCCGCGGACGCCCAGCAGCTCGTCGTCCTCCTCCCCGCCGACGAGGCGACGGCGCGGGCCGTCGAGCGGCACCACCACCCGCCCGAGGGGCGGCTGCGGTCCCTCTCGTAGGCCCTCAGCCGCGCGGTCAGCCGCGCGGTCAGCCGCGCGGGGAGCGGTGCCGTTCCAGGATCCCTTCGACGATTCTCAGCACCCGGTCCCCCACCTGGTCGATGCTTCCGTTCTGGGTGCTGACCTGCGCGCCTTCGAGCACGAAGGTGATCTCGGCCGTGGCCTGCTCGGGGTCGGACAGCCTGGCCTCCGTGCACATGCCGGCCATCCTGCGGGCCTGGAGCGCCTTGTGCTGCTCGATCACCTGCCGCGCGGGATGGGAGCGGTCGGGCAGCTCGGCGAGGGAGTTGATGAACGGGCAGCCCCGGTGGGAGATCGACGGCAGCCCCTGGGCGATGAAGCGGGCCACTCCCAGGATCTGCTCCTCGGGCCGGCCGGGGTGTTCGGCCTCGGCCCGGTCGAAGGCCGCCTGGTAGTCGGCGGCGACGATCCGCAGCCACTCCGCGACCAGCGCGTCCTTGGTCTCGAAGTGCCGGTAGATGGCCATCTTGGTCGTCTCGGCCCGGTCGGCGATCGCCTGGACGCCCACCCGCCGGATCCCCTCGCGCTGGAAGAGCTCCTCCGCCGCGTCGAGGATCCGCTCGCGGGGCGGCAGCTTCGCCACCCTGTCCGGCCTTCTGGCGCTCGATTCCATGACTGCTACGGTACCAGTTCGTTCCACGCGATACCGTTAGGTATCTTAGGGAACTCAACGGTATCGTTCGTTCCGCCGGGAGGCACAGATGAGAGTGACCGAGTACACGGGCTTCGACGCGGTCGGGCTCGCCGCACTGGCGGCCGCGGGCGAGGTGGCCCCCGCCGAACTGGAGGCGGCCGCACGCGAGGCGGCGCGGGCGGTCAACCCGCGGCTCAACGCCATCGTGGAGACCTGGCCGTCCGACGACGCGCCCCGGCCCGGCAGCGCGCCGCTGGCCGGGGTGCCCTTCCTGATCAAGGACATCGGCGTCGCCATGGCCGGGCGGCGCATGGAGCTGGGCAGCCGCCTCGCGGCCGGCAACGTCGCCGGGGACGACTCCTGCCTGATGCGGCGCTTCCGCCGTGCGGGGCTGGTGACGTTCGGGCGTACCGCGACCCCGGAGCTGGCCTACAGCAACACGACGGAGTCCGCGCTCTTCGGCCCGACCCGCAACCCGTGGGACCCGCGGCGCAGCGCGGGCGGGTCCAGCGGGGGAGCGGGCGCGGCCGTCGCCGCCGGAGTGGTCCCGGTCGCGCACGGCACCGACGCCGCGGGGTCGCTGCGCATCCCCGCCGCCTTCAACGGCCTGTTCGGGCTGAAGCCCAGCCGCGGCCGGGTCCCCGTGGGCCCCCAGTTCGACGAGATCTTCAACGGCCTGGCCGTACACGGCAGCCTCAGCCGCACCGTACGCGACAGCGCGGTGCTGCTCGACCAGATCCGCGGCCCGGAGCCGGGCGACCCGTACGCCGCGCCGGAGCCGTCCCGGCCGTACGCGGAGGAGGTCACCCGCGCCCCGGGCCCGCTGCGGATCGGCGTCCTCGCCCAGCCCTGGGGCGGCAACCGCACCGCCACGCGCGTGGCCGAAGCGCTCGCCCGGACCGTGCGGCTGCTGGAGTCCCTGGGCCACCGGGTGGAGGAGGCCGAGGTCGACCTCGGAGTCGACTGGGAGGAACTGCTCCTGGCGAGCGCCCGCCAGTGGACGGCGAACCTCGCTTCCGACATCGACGCGCTGGCCGCCGCCTTCGGCCGGCCCGTCGACCTCTCGACCCTCGAACCCCCCACCCTGGCGAGCTACCGCTACGGGAAGCGGGTCAGCGGCACCGAGTTCGTCGAGGCCCTCGCCCTCCGCAACCGCGTCTCCCGCGGCCTGGCGCGGCACTTCGAGGCCCACGACCTGCTGCTCACCCCGACCCTGCCCGACCTGCCCGTCCCCCTGGGCACCCACGCCGAGGACGTGGAGGCGCTGGACGGCCTCGGCTGGCTGCGCCGCCTGTTCGACATCTCGCCGTTCTCCGCCGTGTTCAACGTGGCGGGCACCCCCGCCATGTCCGTGCCGCTGACGGCCGACCCCGACTCGGGGCTCCCGATCGGCATGCAGTTCGCCGCCGGGTACGGGCTGGAGGGCCGCCTCTTCCGCCTCGCCGGGCAACTCGAACAGGCGAGCCCGTGGTCGGGCCGGACCCCCGCGGTATGGGCGGGGTGACCGACCGGAGGGAGGGCGACAGGGCGTCCCGGCCGGCGCAGGGCGCGCGTTGGTGACGCGCGCCCTGCGCGTCAGTCGGCCACGACGCCGGTGATCTCGTCGGGCTTCTTCTCGAAGGTGCCCGTCGCCTTCTTCTTGCCGGACTTCAGGTCGATGGCGTAGAGCTTCTTCTTCTCCGGCTCGGTGACGAACGCGGTTCCGCCCCGCACATGGATCGACGGCCGGGCCTGCTGCCACTCCAGCGGCTCGCGCCACGCGTCCACGGCCGCGATCTTCCTGGTCACCTTGGAGCTCTCCGGGTCGATGACGTGGATCCTCCCGTCCGTTCCCAGGATCAGGGCCTCGCCCTCCGGGCCGCGTGCCAGGGAGCGGAAGCTGTAGCTGGTGCCGATGTCGACGAGCTTCATCCTGCCCGTCGCGGTGTTGATCAGGGATATCCGCTCGGGGCGCTCCAGTTCGGCCTCGGCGTCCTGCTTGTAGTCGCCGAGGACGATGGGGGAGTCCTCGGAACCCCGCTGGTTGCCGATCCGTCCGTACGCGGTGGGGCTGTCGATCTTGGTGATCTTGCCGTCCTTGTAGAGCAGCACCCCGTCCTCGCAGCCGATGACCACCGCCTCGTCCTGCGCGGTCGCTTCGCCGTGCACCTCGGGGCACTTCTCGTTCCGGGCGATCTCCTTGCGCTTCTTGTCGTGGACGACGATGCCCGTGCGCTTCTTGTCGGTGCCGAGGGTGCTGACGAGTTCGCCGTTCGCCAGCTCGACGGCGACCCCGTGGTGCGGGTGGGGCGAGGTGTGGGTCCTGGCCTTCGGCCTGCTGTCGTCGAAGCCGTCCGAGTCGAGGATTCTGACCTCGCCCGTGCCGTCGGTGAACAGCACCGTCTTCCCGGCGTGCAGGACGACGTGGCCGGGCTCGGCGCCGGGGAACCGGGTGTCCGTCAGCCGCTGTCCGGCCGCGTCGAGCACCTGGAAGCCCTCGGAGGTGGACACCATGACGTGCTGGTCGTCCCCGGCGGGGTTCACCCGGTTGTAGCCCTTGAGCGGCAGGTCCTTGGTCACCTTGAGGGTTTCGCCGTCGAGGATGTAGAGGCCGCCGCCGTAGGTGGCGACCAGGGGGTCCTTGACCGGCGCCGCGGCCTTGGCCCTGGCTTTGGCCTGGCCGTTGTCCCCGTCCCCGTCCCCGTTCTTGTCGTCCGCACCGCATGCCGCCAGGACGGCCGAGGTGCACAGGAGCGCGGACAGCGCCGCCGCTCTCTTCAGACGCGAACTCTTGCTCATGAATTCCTCTTTCCGATTCTCTGGGCAGTGCGGCTGTCAGGACGGTGTGAGTCCGTCTGCGATCGCTTTGGTGTTGGAGCGCATCATCTGCAGATAGCTGGCGGCGCCCTCCCCCTTCTCCGTCAGGGATTCGGAGAACAGCGGGATCACGGCCACATCGACCTGGCTCTCGCGCTTGAGCACGCGGGCCAGCCGGTCGGGCTGCGAGGAGTCGACGAAGATCGCCTCGACTCCGGCCCTGTCGATGGTCGTCGCGAGCGACTTCATATCGGCGGCGCTGGGCGAGGCCAGGGTGGTACCGCTGGGAATCACGGCGCCGACGACCCGGAAGTCGAAACGCCGGGCCAGATAGCCGAACACGTGGTGGTTGGTCACCAGCTTGCGCTGCTCCGCGGGGATGTCGGCAAAGCGCTCTTTCATGTCGGCCGCGAGCCGCCCGACCTCTCTGCCGTAGGAGGCGGTGTGTGCGGCGACGGCTTTCTTGTCGATCCCGTCCACCTCCTCGGCGACCTTCTCGCCGATGACGCGGACGGCCTTGCGTACGCGGTACGGATCGGTCCAGAAGTGCGGGTCGGGCTTCCCCGCCGACTTGTCCTTGCGGTAGGTGAGCGGGTCGGCGGCCGCGCCGACGCCGAGCGTGGCGACGCCGGACTCCTTGGCTGCCCCGACATGGCGCAGCACGTTCTCCTCCAGGCCCAGGCCGTTGTAGACGACCAGGTCGGCGCCCTCGATCCGGGCGGCCTCGGCGGCCGAGACGCCGAAGGAGTGCGGGTCGGCGTTCGGCTTCATCAGCACCTTCACCTCGGCCTCGCCGCCGACGATCTGCCGGGTGATGTCGCCCAGGATGTTCGTGGTGACGACCACGGTGGGCCGCCCGCCCCCGGAATCCGACGAGCACCCCGCCACGGCGGCGAGCAGCGCGCAGACGAGCGCGGCGGCGCCGACGGCGCGGGCAGCGGCCCGCGCGCCCGGCCGGACGGCGGTCACCGGCCCGTCTCCACCATCTGGGCGGGCGTGAAGTCCAGGGAGAAGGAACGGGCCGTGCGCAGGCCGTCGTTGTAGTCGATCTCGTAGACCTTGCGCGCCGCGGGGTCGTTGACGTACGCGCGGTTGGCGTCGACCTCGATCACCGGCCGGGAGTTCCCCTCGGCACCCGCCCGCCCGGAGAGGAGCTTCTTTCTGGCGATCTCCTTGCCGTCGGATATCTCATACGCCGCCAGAGCGCCGGATTTCTCCAGGACCAGCAGCGGTGTGTCCAGGCCCGCGCTGTTCACCGCCGCCACCGGCCCGGTCTCGACCCGCTTCCAGGCGCGCTGGGGGACCTTCAGGACCCATACGCTCTTCTCGCCCGCTTTCGCCGTCAGCGTGGTGCCGAGCGAGCGGTGCTGAAAGGACCGCGGGCGCTCCTTGTCGGGCACCTTCCGGCCGAAGGGGATCCGCTCCGCGTGCGGCTTCCCCTTCTTCTCGCTCACGAACAGCGCTCCGTCGGCGCAGCCGAAGACGACGCCCGGACGCATGACGGCCGCACCGCGCAGCCCGGGGCACTTCTCGCCGAGCGACGCCGTGCGCTTCCCCCGCCGGTCGCGCACCTCCACGACGACCTCACCGCCGGGCCCGGCGACCGGGACGAGGGCGTGCTCGCCCAGCGGGACGACGGGCCCGCGTGCGGCGTCCTTCAGGGTCGCGGTCGGGCTGACGCGGCCCTTCTCCAGCCGGGAGCGGTCCAGCAGCCGGGCCGTGCCGTCGGCGAAGGTCACGGCCGTCAGCGACGGGCTGCTGTAGACGTGCTCGGGCCGCTTTCCCGCCACCCGGCCGACGCCGCGCGGCTCGGCGCGGTAGTAGTGCACATGGTCGCCGTGGTCGACCATCCAGGTACCGCTGTCGAAGACCTCCGAGCCGCCGCGCGCGTTGGCGTAGGCGAACCGGCCGTCGGTGACCAGCCCCGCGCCCCTGGCCGTACGGCCCAGCGGCTCGGTCTTCCCGTCGACGAGGTCGAGCATCTTCAGGGTGCCCCTCGCGCTGTCACCGAGCACCAGCCGGGACTGCTGCTCCGCCGCCTCCTCCGCCCCCTCGACATAGCCGTGCGGTTTCGACGCGGACGCGGACGCGGACGGGGACGGCTTTCCGCCCGTGTCGTCCCCGCCGTCGGAGCAGGCCGCGAGCAGCAGCCCGAGGGACAGGGCCGCGGCGGCGGCCGGCACCGGCGCCGCCTTCTTCCGGTTCCAGATCATGATGAGTGCGCGTATTCCCTTCGCGTGTCGGCTGCGGGGGCGGGATGCGGGTCCTTCACTCGGCGGTTGCGGAGCGCGGAGGCGAGCACGGAGAGGAAGAACTCCAGGACGGCGACCGCGGCGACCGTCGCCCCGGCCGCCGTCCCGAGGTGCCAGGAGAGGAGGAGACCGGTGAACGTCGCGGCCACGCCGAACAGCGCCGCGCCGCACATCACCATCGGGACCCGGCGGGCCCACGGCAGCGCGGCGGCCGGCGGCGCGATCAGCAGCCCGAAGACCAGCAGCGTGCCGACCACGTGGAACGACGTGACGACGGCGAGCGTCACCAGGCCGAGCAGCGCCGCGTGCGCCAGGCGGGGACCCAGCCCGAGGGTGTGGGCCTTCCGCTCGTCGAAGACGAGGGCCAGGAACGAGCGGTAGCCCAGCACGGACACCACGGCGGTCACCCCCAGCGCCACCGCGAGGTGGAGCAGGTCCCGCTCCCGTACCGCGAGCACGTCGCCGAAGAGGAAGCCGGTGAGGTCCACGGCGAAGGACTGCGACCGCGAGACGATGATCACACCGAGCGAGAGCATCCCCACGAACAGCAGCCCGATCCCGGTGTCCTGGGAGATCCGGGGCGAGCGCCCCAGGACCGTCACCCCGCAGGCCATCACTCCGGCGCTCACCGCGGCGCCGACCAGCGGACTGACCCCGTGCAGCGAGGCGAGCGCCACCCCCGGCAGCATGCCGTGCGACATCGCGTCACCGAGGAAGGTCATGCCGCGCAGCACGACCCAGGTGCCCGTGGCGGCGCAGATCAGGGAAACCAGGATCCCGCTCCACAGAGCCCGCTGGACAAAGGCCACTTCGAACGGGCCGGTCAACCACTCCATGGCCAAGACTTTATAATGAAAACCATTTTCAATCCAGCTTGCGGGAGGTCCCATGCCGGCCACCGGGCCGTACGAGGTCGCACTGCGCAACGTCACCGCCGGGTACCCCCGGCGTACGGTGCTGCGTCAACTCACCGCGTCCATACCGCAGTCGGCGACCACGGCCGTCGTCGGACCGAACGGCTCGGGCAAGTCCACGCTCCTGAGCGTGCTGGCCGGTGTGCGCCCCCTCACATCCGGCACGCTCGACAGCGGGACCGGGGGGAGCCGCACCGCCCGCCCCTGCTATGTCGTGCAGCGCAGCGCGGTGTCCGACACCCTCCCGCTCACTGTCCGGGAGACGGTGACCATGGGGCGGTGGGCCCATCGCGGCGCCTGGCGGCGGCTCACCGCCCGGGACCGCTCCGTCGTGCGCGACAGCATGGACCGGCTCGGCATCCTCGACCTCGCCGAACGCCAGCTCGGCGAGCTGTCGGGCGGGCAGCGCCAACGCGCCCTCGTCGCCCAGGGGCTCGCGCAGGAGTCCGGCCTCTTCCTGCTGGACGAGCCGACGACCGGCCTGGACCCCGCGGCGCGGGAGAGCATCACCGCGGTGCTCGCCGCCACCGCCGGGGCGGGGGTGACCGTGGTGCAGGCCACCCACGACCTGACCGCGGCCCGCGAGTCCGACCACTGCCTGCTGCTGCGCGACGGGCAGCTCGTGGGGGAGGGCGCCCCGCGCGAGGTCCTCACGGACGGAGCGCTGCGGGAGGTCTGGAACTTCCCCGAGACGACCTGACCGCCAGCCCCCCGCGCCCCTTCGGGACGCGTCCGTGCGCCCGAAGGGGCGCGGGGAACTGCGCGACCAGCCACGGCGACAGCCGCGGTCCGCGGGGCGCAGCCGATTGAACCGTTCGCGGCTCCCATCCGTGTCACCCGTACCACCGCCGGAGCCCCGGGCGCGCCCTGTTCCAGTCGGCCGTTCCAGGTCGTTGGCGTATGCGCTGGTCAGCGCCGAATCCGCGTTCCAGCGTCCCGGAAAGTCAGCCCTCGGTGGTGGGCGGACCGCGACACGGAACACGCTGGGGCCATGAACGCTGCCCGCGGGGAGTCCCCGCACTTCGCGTTGCTGGGGCGGGTCAGGGCCTGGCGCGGTGGCACCGAACTGGATCTGGGCTCGCCGCAGCAGCGAGCCGTGCTGGCGGCGCTGCTCCTGCGCCGCGGACGGCCGGTCACGGTGGCCGAACTCGTCGATGCCGTGTGGGGCGACGGGCCGCCGGCCGCCGCGGTGTCCGTGCTGCGCACCTATGTGTCGCGGCTGCGCAAGGTGCTGAGCCCCGGTGCCAGGGCCGCTGCGACGTCCCAGGTGGTGGTCTCGGTCGCGGACGGATACCTGGCCCGGGTCCCGGAGGGCGCCGTGGACCGATACGTGTTCGAGCGGCGCGTCGACGAGGCGCGGAGGCTGCGGACCGCGGGCGAGGTGCCGGCCGCTGCGCGGCTGCTGCACGCCGCGCTCGACGCGTGGGAGGGGACGCCGCTCGCCGGGCTCCCCGGCCCGCTGGCCGAAGGGGAGCGCTCCCGGCTGGCCGAGGAACGGCTGAGCGTCCAGGAGTCCGCGCTGGAGGTCGACCTGGAGCTCGGACGCCACAGCGAGGTGATCCCCGCGCTGCTCGCGCTGACCGGCGAGCACCCGCTGCGGGAGAAGCTGTGCCGGCTGCTCATGCTCGCGCTGTACCGCTCCGGACGTCAGGCCGAGGCCCTGGCGGCGTACCGCGGCACGCGCCGGACCCTGGTGGCCGAACTCGGTGTCGAACCGGGCGCGGCGCTGCGGGAGCTGCACGGCCGGATCCTGGCGGCCGACTCCTCGCTGGATCCCCCGGCGCCGGAGCGGGAGCGCTCCCCTCGGGAGCCCGGGGCCGCCGGGCCCGTGGCCCGTCCTGCCCAGCTCCCCGCCGACCTCCCCTCCTTCGTCGGCCGTGCGGACGAACTCCGGCAGGTCCTGGACCTCGCCCCCGAGGCCGCCGCGCCCCCGCCCGTCACGGTGATCGGCGGTATGGCGGGCGTCGGCAAGACCTCCCTGGCCGTGCACCTGGGCCATCGGCTCGCGCACCGCTACCCGGACGGTCAGCTCCACCTCGACCTGCGCGGATTCGGCCCCGACAGCGCGCCCGTCCCGCCCGCAGAGGCCCTCCGCACCCTCCTCGACGCGC
>NZ_JAAKZZ010000659.1 GCF_011045075.1 Streptomyces boncukensis | reverse complement strand
GCCCGGCCCCCGCGCGGGGCCTCCCCCGCCGGGGCCCGCCGCGACGCGGCCGAGGCGGGCTCGGCCACGATCACCCGCATCGGGGCGTCCAGCAGCCCGCCGTAGAGCTGCCCGGCGACGGCGCGGGCGTGGTCCGCCTCGCCCGCGAGCAGCATCCGCAGCACCGCGGCGCCCAGTCGCTGCTCCGCCTCCTGGAGGGCGCGGGAGCGCTCCATCGTCAGCGTCAGCAGCGCGATGGCGGAGTGCACCGCGTACCGCTCGGCGGGGCCCAGCGGCGCCGCCGTGCCGACGGCGAGCACGGCGCGGGCCCGCCGCCCGCTGCCCACCGACTGCAGCTCGACGCGGTCGTCGCCGTCCGACTCGCTGACCACCGCGCTGGCCGGCGGCGGCCGGTCGCGCAGCCGTTCGACGTCGGTGACGAAGCGGGCCGCGCGCCGCACCGCCCAGGCGGGCGCGGTGGCGACGACGGTGCCCGCGGCGTCGTAGAGCGCGGCCCAGCCGTCCACCTGGGAGGCCAGCGGCGCCAGCAGCGCGGCCGGGCCCTCCCGGGAGAGCGCGGCGCGGGTCATCTCCCGCTGGGCCTCGAAGCCCGCCGTCACCGCGCGGTACTGCTCGTGCGCGATGGCGGCCGACACGGCCTTGCTGATCGCGATGAACGGGGTGCGCCGGGGCACCTCCAGCAGCGGCATACCGGCCCGGCGGCAGGCGTCGACCAGCGCGTCGGGCACCTTCTCGTAGTTCACCCCGGCCGCGAAGCCGAGCCCGACGACGCCCTTCTCGGCGAGCCGGCGCACATAGCCGCGCATCGCCTCCGGGTCCTCGGCGTCGAGCTTGAGCGCGGTGAACAGGATCAGCTCGCCACCGTCCATGTACGGCGTCGGATCGGCCAGCTCGCTGGCGTGCGCCCAGCGCACGGGGGCGTCCAGCCGGTCGTGCCCGGCCAGGACGGACAGCCGCAGCGAGGAGTGCTGGACGAGCGTGGCAATGGTCGGTGGCATAACGCACCTCACCGTACAGGCGTCCGCCCATGAGCGGACATGCGGTCATGGAGCCGCGCGCCAGGTCACTCCCCCAGCCGCGTCAGGATCGGCGGTGTCCGCTCCCCCCGGACGGTGGTCAGGGACAGCACGGCGTGGCCGGGCTGCAGCTCGTTCGCCAGGTCCGAGGCGGACCAGCGCTCCCGCTGCTCGCTGCGGACGGTCACGGACTCGGCCGTGACGTATCTTCCGGTGGCCAGCCGCCGTACGGCGTGCAGCACGCGGGTGAGCGGCTCGTCGGAGACGAGCTGGCGGTTGGTGACCGTACGGGTCTCCACCCACTCGGTGCCCCACACCTCGGCGAAGCGCTCGGCGTCCCACGGGGTGATGCCCGCGCACGCCACCCGGCAGCCCACGGCGCCCAGCAGCGGGCCGCGCTGCGCCTGCGGCACGTCGTCCAGCGCGCGCAGCGTGAGCAGCACGCCCGCGTGCCCGGAGCGCAGCCGCTGCAGCCCGCGCAGCGCCTGCGGGGTGACGGTCTGCGCCGCGTCGTCCAGCACCAGGCAGGCGAAGCGCGACTGGTCGCCGCGGGCGAGGGCGCACTCCGTGAACTGCGCGAGCACCAGCCGCGCGAGAATCCGGGACGCCTCAGCGTGCCCGCGCTCCGGCAGGTCGACACGGACCCGCAGCGGGTGCTCCAGAGCGCGCGGCGAGAACGGGCGGTGCCGGGTGCCGTCGGGGGCCACGCGCCCCTCCGGCTGGAAGAACCCGGCGAACGCGGGCCGGTCCAGCAGCGCGATCCGGTCCGCGAGCAGCGCGGGCAGCTCGCGCGTACGCCCGGACTGGCGTTCGTACGCGTCCAGCTCGCGCAGCTGGTCGGCGTGTTCCCGCTCCCGCAGCGCGGTGCGCAGCGCCTCGAACGCGGGCGCGCCGTCCAGCAGCTCGCGCAGCTCGGGGACCGTCGGAAAGCGGCCGTGCACCGCCGCGAACGGGCCGATGAGCTGGGCCACCAGCGTCGCGGCGCGACGGCTGTCGCCGCCCGGGAGGACGTCCGTCAGATCGCCGACCAGCGCCTCGGCGAGCATTCCGGCCGCCTCGTCCGGGTCGGTGGTGCCGCCGTACAGGTCGAGGTCGTACCGGGACTCGGGGTGGCCGAGGCGGATGACGACGTCGAAGCAGCCGTCCGGCGCGAGCCGGGGGCCCGCCGGGCTGACCGCGAGGACGGCCGCCTGACCGGCGAGCGCCTGCAGGCACAGCGCCTCGACGACGGGCCGGGCGAACCTGCTGGTCTTCCCCGCGCCGGGCGGGCCGACGGCGAGCGCCGAGGTGCCCAGCAGCGCCGGGTCGAGCGCCAGGCCCACACCGCGGTACTCGTACGGATTGCGCTCCTCGTCGGCCGCCGTGCCGATCCGCACCTGGCGCAGCGAGAGGTCGTGCCGCGCCGCACGCGTCGGCAGGTCCCGCTCGCCGGTGGGGTGCGGGCAGCAGGCGGCGCCGCTCTCCCGGACACCGTCCGCGAACGCCGCGAGCCGGTCCGGACGCACCCGTACGGACTGCCAGGCCCGCTGGATGCGCGCGTGGTCGACGTCCGTCATCCGCCCGGAGCGCAGCTCCTCCGCGAGCCGGTCGGCGGCCTCCCCCAGCCCCGCCCCACGCAGCTCGGGCCACTCGACGGGGTCGGCGTGCGGCGGGGGCGGCGGAGCGGGGCGACGCTGCCGCCCCGCCATGACGCTGCGACGCGTCGCAGGACCAGCGATTCGCCTATGCGCACGGCGCAGCAGCTCATGCCAGCGGCCGAGTCTTCCGAAGAAGAGCACGATACCGGCGAAGACGAGGAAGACATACGCGTTCCCGAGCACCCGGCGGATGCCAGTACCAGCAGCGTCGGGAGTCATGGCGTTGACTGGCCACAACCAGTAACCACCCAGGTAACCGTTCCAGAGCAGCGACATGATCAACCAGGCGATGAGGAACGCCACAACCGCTCCGCTCACCAGCTGCCGTGCCGGGGTCCGATCCGGATCCGGCGCGGCGCGCGGGCGGTAGTCGCACCGCCAGATGCCGGGCATGGCCTCCGGCCGGGGCAGCCGCAGCCACTCGGCGAGCGGCGGCCCCTGCCGGGGGGCCTGCCCGGGCCGCGGCGGCACGCCGGGCCCGGGCCCGGATACGACCTCCCGGCCCGGCCCCTGCTCTCGGCCGCCGACGCCCGGCTGCTGCCCGGCGCCCGAGTCCCGGGCCCCGCCGTGCGAAGCCGCACCCTCCCACGCCGACATACTCCCATCGCGTCCCGGGCCCCCGAGGTCCACCGGGTCCACCGGCGCCGCTCCTCCAGCGCCCGTGTCCCGGCGCTCGTCGCGCGGGGGCGCGCCCTTCCAAGCGCCGCCATCCACGGGGGCGCCGACCGGGGGCTGCTCCCCCGGCCCTGAGGCCGCGTCGGCGGCCGAGCCGGGCTCCCGGACGGAGGGCTCCCGGGGCGGCATCGGGGGCGTGGGC
>NZ_JAAKZZ010000658.1 GCF_011045075.1 Streptomyces boncukensis | reverse complement strand
GGGCCGGGTGGGGGTCCCCCCTGCTCGAGCGGAGCCGAGAGCTTGGGGGAGGCTGGTCTGGCGGGGACGGCTCGCATGCTCATACCTCCGGGCCGGCCTCCCAGTGCTCAGGCCCGGTCGGCGGCTGGTCTGACGGGGACGGCTCATCACAGGGTCGGTCGCTTCGCAGCCCCCACTGAACGGGAGCCGGCCGCGCGCGGGGCGCAGACACGGCGCACGGGAGCCACGCGCCACCCGTGCGGAGCAGAGCGGTCACCGGGTTCGTCGAGCAGCCCGGCTGCACACCGGGCGCAATGGCGCCTTCCGCTGCCGCCGGAAGGCTCCATTGCGGTGAATTCGGGGACCTGCCGCGTATTTCACTCCTTCGAGCCTGAAGGGGGAAATCCATGGACGCTGGGCAGTCTTCTGATGGAAGCTCGCAGATGTCCGCAGCGCGGATTCACAGGGAGGGGCATGATGACTGCCGACTGCGCCGTTCTGCAGGGCATAGCGCCGGTCGGATTCACCGAGTCAGCCACGTCGTGAAGCCGACGCCACGGGAGCGCGGGCTGGTCACCCTGATGACGCTCGCCGTGCTCGGCTATGTGCTGTTCGTCTCGGCCGTGGCCCCGGCCGATCCGCATGCGCTGCCGCCCCTCAAGGTGGGGGTTCTGCATTCCCACACCGGCCGGCTGGCAGGGACCGAGAAGCCGCTGAACGACGCGGCCCTGATGGCCATCGAGGAGATCAACACGCAAGGCGGCCTGCTGGGCCGGGAGCTGGTGCCGGTGCTGGCCGACGGGCAGTCCACGGGCAAGGGCTTCGCCAGAGCCGCCGAGCGCCTGCTGAGCAGGGAGGAGGTGCAGATCATCTTCGGTGGCTACGCCTCGGCCGCACGCCGCAGCATGATTCCCGTCATCGAGCGGAATAACGGCCTCCTCTTTTATCCCGCCGTCTACGAGGGCGGCGAGACCTCGCACCGGGTGGTCTATACGGGCGCGACGCCCAACCAGTACATCACCCCGGCCGTCCAGTGGTTCCTGGACAACGGCGCGCGCCGCTTCTTTCTCGTCGGATCGGATTACATCTATCCCCGGGTATCCCTGGCACTCGTCCATTCCCAACTCACCGCAGCGGGCGGCAAGGTGGTCGGCGAGGACTATCTCCCGCCGGACACCGACCAGGTTTCCCGTACGGTACGAAGAATTGTCCTGGCAAAGCCCGACCTGATCGTCTCGGCCCTCGCCGGCGCCACCAACGCCCCCTTTTTCACCCGGCTGCGGGAGGCCGGCGCCGACAGCGGGCGGCAGCGCGTTCCGGCGCTCAACCTCGTGGCCGACGAGTGGGAGCTGCGCTCCCAGACGGCCCGCAGCAAGGCGGGCGCCTATGTCGCCGGGGACTATGTCGCGGCGAACTACTTCGAGGAGCTGCCGGACGCCGCGAACGCCCGCTTCGTACGGGAGTTCAAGCGCCGCTCCGGAGCCCCGCATGTCTCGGACACCGTGGCCGCGGCGTACGCCGGGGTGCACCTGTGGGCCCACGCCGTCCGGTCGGCGGGCAGCGTGGAGCCGCGGGCCGTGCTGCGCGCCGTGCGCGGGGCCTCGGTACGGGCGCCGGGCGGCACGGTCTACGCCGACCGGGGGAACCGGCACCTGTGGAAGCGGGCCCGGCTCGGCCGGATCCAGCTGGACGGCAAGATCGAGCAGGTGTGGTCCTCGGAGGCCGTCATCCGCCCCTCGCCGTACAGCCCGTACCGCAGCAAGGAGGAGTGGGACCGCCTCGTCAGCCACCTCTACCAGGGGTGGGGCAAGCGCTGGACGCGCCCGCCGGGCGGGCCCGAACTCCCCCTGGAACCCCGGCCCGGCGCACCGTGAGACACCACAGGCTGTGGCTCCACTGGACGCTCTTCCTCGGCTCCGGCGCCGCGCTCGTGGCGGCGCGGACGGCCGGCCTGGCGACCGCGGCGCGGGGCGTGCTCATGGTCGCCGCGGCCATCGTGCTGGTGAACGCCGGGCTGCCGCTGGCCCGGCACGGCGTGCGGCACGTGGTGACGGAGCGGAACAGCGCGGTGCAGGCCGCGGTGTTCGCCATCGTCGGCTCGCTCTACGCCACGCTGGTGCACTTCTCCGTCGTGGTCGTCTACAACGACTACACCCGCGCCGAGGCCACCGTCGCCCAGGAGGCCAGCGCGCTGGCCGACCTGGAGCGGATGTCCAAGGGCTTCTCCGGCCCCGTGCAGCGGCAGGTGCAGGAGGCGTCGCTCACCTACGCGGGCATCGTCATCAACGACGAGTGGCCCGGCATGAGCGAGCGCGGCTCGGACCCGCAGGCCCAGGCGGCGCTGGCCGAGCTGTGGACGATCTACACCAGCATGGTCCCCAAGGACCGCCGCAACGCCCTGTACGGCCCGTCCATCGAACGCCTGGGCGCGCTCGACGACAGCCGCCGGGAGCGGCTGCGGGCCAGCGCGCGCGACGTGCCGGCCGTGGTGTGGCTGATGTTCTACTGCGGGGGCGTGCTCTGTGTGGTGATGGTCTTCTTCTTCGGCGTACGCCGCGACTGGGTGCAGCGGATCGTCGTCTCCGTGCTGGCGGCCGTGGTGTCCCTGTCCGCCTTCCTCGTCACGTCCTTCGAGCAGCCGTTCAGCGGCAGTGCGGCGATCACGCCCGACGCCTTCGAGACCGTACTGATCCATCTGCGGACCCGCGAAAGGTGACCCGCCCGTGTCCGAGCCCCCGTCTCCCCCGTCCGTCTGGCCCTTCGGCCGCCGACGCCGGTATCCGGTCGCGGACCGGCCCCCGGGGCCGCCGGCCGGGGTGGACGCGCTGCTGCGGTGGAAGATGAACCGGTGGTTCGACTGCCTGGACGCCGACGCCGACGGGCGGCTCGCCTTCCACGACTACGAGCTGGCCGCGCTGCGCGCCGCGCGGGCCTTCGGCCACCGGCCCGGCAGCCGGGAGCAGCGGCGGCTGCACTCCTGCTTCCGGAAGCTGTGGCGCCGCCACGAGCGGGGCGCCGGCCCGGAGACGGGGGCCCCGCTCGGCCGGGAGATGTTCGTGGCCCACCTCGCCCACGCCGTGACCGAGCGCCGCAGGGGGCTGGTCTCGGCCGTCAACGGGCTGTGCTGCGCGCTGGTGGACGTCGCGGACGAGGACGGCGACAACCAGGTGTGCGAGCGGGAGTACCGGGTGCTGCTGTCGGCGGCGTTCCGGCTCGCCTCGGAGCGGGATCTGCGCTCGGCGTACCGGACGCTGGACCGGGACGCGAGCGGGATGCTCGAGCACAACGAGATCCACGAGGCGTTCGTGGAGTTCTTCACGAGTACGGACCCCTCGGCGCAGGGCAACTGGCTGCTGGGAGCTCCACCACCGCGCCGCCCTCGCTAGTGTCCTGAGTCGGAGATTCGTCGTTGGTCTGGTGTGAGTCGTCCTGGACCGAAGATCCCGCCTGTTGTGCTGACTGATGCTGAGCGGGAGATGTTGCAATCATGGGTGCGTCGTCGTTCGAGT
>NZ_JAAKZZ010000657.1 GCF_011045075.1 Streptomyces boncukensis | reverse complement strand
GGCTCCGGCTGCGCCGGGTGCTGCGCAGACGGCGGCGCGTGCTGGGGGTGGGGCTGGCGGTGGCCGCCGCGGCCCTGGCCGCCACACCGCAGACGCCCGGCGCGGGAGCGGGCGGCGCCCCGGGGGACGCGAGGGCGGGCAGCGCGGAAGCGGGCGATGCCACGGCCGGTGCGGAGGGCGCGGAGGCCGGTCGGCGGTCCCGTGCGCAACCGGTATCGGCGCCGGTCCGGATCGCCGACGCCGGGACGGTCCGCCTGCTGCGCCGGGGCGACCGCGTCGATGTGCTGGCGAGCGCATCGGAGAGCGGACCTGCCCGGGTCGTCGCCAGAAGTGTCCGAGTGGCTCATGTGCCGAAATCCAGCCACACTGTCCCAGGCGATGGAGCCGAGGGAGCGCTGATCGTGGTCTCCGTGCCGCGGCAGACCGCCACGGCCCTCGCGTCCGCCGCCACCGCCTCCAGGCTGGCGGTGGCGCTGTGCTGAGCCGCCTCGCTCCTCGCTTCCCCCGTTCCCTCCGGGTCCCGGCTGCCGGGCTCATCCGGAGGTTCAGCAAGGTCGAGTGGTCGTGGAAGAGGCTGTGCAGTGAGCATCGAGTCGGACGCCGGAGCCGGGAAGCAGAGCGTCCTGGCCGGATTCAGAGAATTCCTGATGCGGGGCAATGTGGTCGAGCTGGCCGTTGCCGTTGTCGTCGGGACCGCGTTCAGCAAGATCGTCGACGCGATCGTGAAGGGGTTCATCAACCCGCTGGTGGGCGCGATCGGCACCCAGGACCTGGACCAGTACCGCTCGTGCCTCAAGGGCCCGTGCCGCATCGACTCCTCCGGGGAGGTCACCGAGGGCGTCGCGGTCAGCTGGGGCCCTGTGCTCAGCGCCACACTGACCTTTGTGATCACGGCAGCGGTCGTCTACTTCCTGATGATCCTGCCCATGAACCGGTACAAGGAGCGGCAGGCGGCCAAGGCCGGCCCCGTGGAGACGCCGCCGACCGAGGTCGAGCTCCTCGGCGAGATCCGCGACGCGCTGGTGGCCCAGCGCGACGGCGCGAACGGCTCCGGCCCCACCGCAGCCGCTGCCGCCGCCACTCCTGTCGCGCCTGTCGCGCCTGTCACGCCTCCGAGGGACGGCGGCAGCGGCGCACCGGGGTAGCCGGGCACGGGGCGCCCGCCGCCCACGCCCGGCGCGGGCGGCGGCCTCAGAGGTGGTGCGGCGGCTTCTCGTCGAGGAAGCGGGCGAGGTCGGCCGCTCCCCCGGTGCCGCTGCCGCCGGACGCGCCCTCACCCCAGCCCCGGTCCGAGTCGTCCTCGGACCGCCGGCTCAGCGGGTCGTCGAAGACGAGGCCCGCGGCGGGGTCGGCAGGGGCCCCGGAGCCGCTCAGGGGCTGCCCGGCAGGGCCCGTGGGGTGCGAGTTGGCGCTCATGTGTCAAGAGTACGACCAGGCCCCTGACCCCCTGGTATCCATGCCCCATGGATACTCACCACACTTACGGCGTCCACGATGCTCTGACGGATGTGCGCGGGCTGCGCGTGGGCCACGCGCAGCGGACCGACGACGGATGGCTGACCGGTACGACGGTCGTACTGGCCCCGGAGGGGGGCGCCGTGGCCAGTGTGGACTCCCGGGGCGGCGCCCCGGGCACCCGCGAGACCGATGCGCTGGACCCGCGGAACGTCGTGGAGCGGATCCACGCCGTGGTGCTCACCGGAGGCAGCGCCTTCGGGCTGGACTCCGCGGCGGGCGTGATGGCCTGGCTGGAGGAGCAGGGCCGCGGCGTCTCCGTGGGCCCGGACCCCTCCCAGGTGGTGCCGGTGGTTCCGGCGGCCGTCATCTTCGACCTGGGCCGGGGCGGGAACTGGCGGGCCCGCCCGGACGCGGCCCTGGGCCGGGAGGCGGCGGAGGCCGCAGCGGGCACGGAGCTGGAGGCGCCGGTCCCGCAGGGCTGTGTGGGTGCGGGTGCCGGGGCCGTGGTCGGCGGCCTCAAGGGCGGGATCGGCACGGCGAGCGTCCGGCTGGCCTCGGGGGCTCTCGTCGCGGCCCTGGTGGCGGTGAACGCCGCGGGCTCGGTGACGGATCCAGTGACCGGCGTGCTCTACGGCGAGCTGGGCGAGCTGACGGACGGCTCTCCGTATCTGCCCTCGGAGGACGAGCACACCGAGGCGAGGATGCTGCTCGCCGAGGCCCGGGAGGAAACCGCGAAGCGCGCGGCGGGCACCCTGCGGCCCGCGCTCAACACGACACTCGCGGTGGTGGCCACGGACGCGGAGATCAGCCGTCCCCAGGCCCAGCGCCTGGCGGGAAGCGGTCACGACGGGCTGGCCCGCGCGATCCGGCCGATCCATCTGATGCACGACGGCGACACCGTCTTCGCCCTGTCGACGGCCGACCGGGCGCTGGGGGAGGGCGAGTTCAACGATCTGCTGGCGGCGGGCGCCGACGCGGTGACCCGCGCCGTGGTGAAGGCCGTCCGGGCAGCCGAGGGGGTGGACGGGCCCGGCGGCGTCTTCCCGGCGTACCGGGACCTGTACGACGGCCCGCGCCCACGGGACTGACCCCCGGCGGGAGGACGCCACCAGGACCGGATGCGGTGCAGGGCGCCTTCGCATGCCCAGGTGTGCCCGAATCCATGCCCGAATCTGTTTACATCACCCTCCGCCAATCGTAGCCTGACCTGGAAGCCACAGGATCGGGCACAGAACGGACCTGAAACCACATGTACGCACCGGAGCGTCAACAGGCGATCCTCCGCCTCGCGCGCGAGAGAGGCCGGGTGGACGTGCTCTCCCTGGCCGGTGAGTTCGATGTCACCGCCGAGACCGTGCGCCGGGACCTCAAGGCCCTCGACCGCGCGGGGTTGGTGCGCCGGGTGCACGGCGGCGCCATCCCGGCCGGCCGGCTCGACTTCGAGCCCGATCTGTCCGCGCGGGAGTCCGCGGCTGCCGGGGAGAAGGACCGCATCGCCCGCGCCGCCGTCGACGAGCTGCCGTCCGAGGGAAGCGTCCTGTTCGACGCGGGCACCACCACCGCGCGGCTCGCGGCGGCCATCCCGCCGGACGCGGTGCTGACGGTCGTCACCCACGCGCTGCCGACGGCGGCCCGGCTCGCCGACCACCCGGGCATCGAGCTGCACATCGTCGGCGGCCGGGTCAGGCACCGTACGCGTGCCGCGGTGGACGCCTGGGCCCTGCGGGCCTACGGCGAGGTCAACGCCGATGTGCTCTTCCTCGCCACCAACGGCTTCTGCGCAGACGGCGGGCTGACCACGCCCGACCTGGCCGAGGCCGCCGTCAAGCGCACGGTCATCGCCGCGGCACGCAGGGTCGTGCTGCTCGCGGACTCCAGCAAGTTCGGGCAGGGGCACTTCGCCCGGTTCGGCGACCTCGCCCAGGTCGACCTGCTCGTCACCGACACCGGGCTCAGCGCCGAGGACGCCCGGACCATCGAAGCCCAGGGCACACACGTCAAGCGCGTCTGACTTCCCCGCCTCCGACACCCCCGTCC
>NZ_JAAKZZ010000656.1 GCF_011045075.1 Streptomyces boncukensis | reverse complement strand
GAACCGGGGGCTGATCCTGGAGCATCTGGAGGCGATCGGACGGAGCGCCTGGAAGCTGGAGTCCAGGGAACGAGCGTTCGAGGTGCTCGGTGCGCTCGGGCCCCGGCCGGAGGTGCTGGGGATGCTGGAGCGGATCGCGGGGTCGGAGTCCCTGCTGCCGACGCCGCGGATCTTCGCCGTCGACGCGTACAGCCGTGCGGGGGACCCGGAGACCGCCGAGCGACTGCTCCGCGCGGTGCTCGACTGGATGTACGGACTCCTTCCGCTGGCCGCCCGGGTCGCCAGCTCGCTGGGGGACAGCGCGCGGACGGCCGTCCGCGACCGGGCGCGGCGGATGGCGGAGGAGCCCGAGGCCGACGCCTTCGAGTGGTCCAGGGCGGCGGAGGCGCTCCTCGCTCTCGGGCCGGGGGAGGACGTCGCGGGGCCGGCCCGGAGGGCCCTGGGCGACCCGCATGCGAAGGCGCACGACCTGAAACGGGCCGCCGACGCCTGGCTCAAGGCGTGCGGGAGCACGGCCGTGGCGGAGGTCGAGGCGCTGGCGTCGATTCCGCGGCGCGAGGCCCAGGGGCGACTGGTGGTCGCCGAGGCGCTGGAGCGGGCCGGATGGCTGGACGCCGCCGCGCGGATCGCGGGCGAGGTGCTGCGGCGGGGGTCGCCACGCATCGGCGACCTGGCGGACGCGGCCCGGATCTGGACGGCCGTCCACGGCGCGGAGGACGGCGAACTGGTCCTGGCGGCCATCGAGGCCAGCGGCGCCGAGTCCGGGCACACGCTGTACGTTCCCGGACGGCTGTACGAGGCTCTTCTCGGCGCCGGGCACGACGTGGCGGAGGAGACCGTCGCCTGGGCCCGGGGCGTGGTCGCCTCGCACCGCTGGGGCCACAGCTGGAGCGGCTACGCCCTCTCCGCGTGGCTCTCCGCCAGGGGAGCCTCGGCGGTCGAGGAGATCATGGAACGCACGGACGACGGCTGCACCCTGGCGGCGAACGACCGGGCCGTCACGGCCGAGGCGCTGCTGGCCGCGGGGGCGCGCGCACAGGCGCGGAAGATGGCGGAGCGGGCCCTGCGCAATCCGGGCACCATCCGCCCCTACTACCGGGACGCGGCGGACGTGCTGCTGAAGACCGCGGGCGAGGAGGCGATGCGGACGCTGGAGCGGGTCTGGTCGGAGACGCCGGCCCTGTCCTACGGCAGCCACTGGCTGAACGGGGTGCTCGACGCCCTCGACGGCCGCGAGGACGCGGCGGCGGACCGTACGCGCTCCCTGCTGGCGCGGGAGCTGGTGGACCTTCCGGCAGCGGGCAGCGACGACCCGGTCCGGGCGCTGCGCACCGTCCTGGAGGTCGAGGGGCGCGACGCCGCCCCGTACGCGGTCGGTGTCGCGAAGTCACCGCGGCTCTCCTGGAACGGCGCGTGCGAGACGGCGTGCGAGCTGGCGGCCCTGCGCGAGCTGGAGGCCGCCAAGGAGGTGTGGCGCTACCTCCTCGCGATGCCGTACCCGCCCCTGACCGGCGAGCTGACCCTCCTCATGGACCTCCAGGCGGCCCAGGTCACCCGCGAGGCCGCCGGCTGGCTCCGGGAGCTGATCGCCGACCCGGCGGCGTACGCGCCCCGCCGGCTGCGGCTGCGGCAGCTGCTGGCCTGGCTCGACGCCGCCGAGCCCGAGCCGGCCGGGAGCCCCCGGGCGAGCGGCCCCGCGCGGTGATCCATACGCAACCCTGACGTCCCCCGTCACCGTTCCCGGACGGGGACGCTCCGCGGAGCGGTGACAATGGAGCCATGGCGTCAGCACTCCAGACGCGGCGCGGCAAGCTGCGGGTCTACCTCGGGGCCGCGCCGGGTGTCGGCAAGACCTACTCGATGCTCTCCGAGGCGCACCGCCGCCTGGAGCGGGGCACGGACATCGTCGTCGGCTTCGTGGAGCACCACGGACGGCCGCGCACCGAGGTCATGCTGCACGGCCTGGAGCAGATGCCGCGTGCGGAGCTGGCGTACCGCGGGGCCGCGCTCACCGAGATGGACACGGACGCGATCCTGCGGCGCGCGCCCGCCGTGGCCGTCGTCGACGAGATGGCGCACACCAATGTGCCCGGCTCCCGGAACGCGAAGCGCTGGCAGGACGTGGAGGAGCTGCTGGCCGCGGGCATCGATGTGATATCGACGGTCAACATCCAGCATCTGGAGTCGCTGGGCGACGTCGTCGAGTCGATCACGGGGGTGCGGCAGCGGGAGACCATCCCGGACGAGGTGGTGCGCCGCGCCGACCAGATCGAGCTGGTCGACATGGCGCCGCAGGCGCTGCGCCGCCGGATGGCGCACGGCAACATCTACTCGTCCGACAAGATCGACGCCGCCCTCTCCAACTACTTCCGGCCCGGAAACCTCACCGCGCTGCGCGAGCTGGCGCTGCTGTGGACGGCGGACCGGGTGGACGAGTACCTGCAGCAGTACCGCGGCGAGCACAACATACGGTCCACCTGGCAGGCCCGCGAGCGCATCGTCGTCGGCCTCACCGGCGGCCCCGAGGGGCGTACGCTCATCCGCCGCGCGGCGCGGATGGCGGCGAAGGGCTCCGGCAGCGAGCTGCTGGCGGTCTATATCGCGAGCGCCGACGGCCTCACCTCCGCCTCGCCCAAGGAGCTGGCCGTCCAGCGCACCCTGGTGGAGGACCTCGGCGGCACGTACCACCACGTCATAGGGGACGACATCCCCCAGGCGCTGCTCGACTTCGCGCGCGGGGTGAACGCCACCCAGATCGTGCTGGGCTCCTCGCGCCGCAAGGCGTGGCAGTACGTCTTCGGGCCGGGCGTCGGCGCCACCGTGGCCCGCGACTCGGGCCCCGACCTGGATGTGCACATCGTCACCCACGGCCAGGTCTCGAAGGGCCGCGGGCTGCCCGTCGGACGGGCGGTGCGGCTGGGGCGGGCCCGGGTGCTGGGCGGCTGGGCGACGGCCACCGGGCTGCCGTTCCTGCTCACCTACCTGATGACGACGTTCGACCCGAACGTCGGCTTCACCAACGATGTGCTGCTGTTCCTGCTGCTGACCGTCTGCGCCGGTCTGGTCGGCGGGCTGCTGCCCGCGCTGGCCTCGGCCGCGGTCTGTTCGGCACTGCTGAACTTCTACTTCACCGACCCCACCCACACCTGGACGATCAGCGACTTCCGCAACATCGTCTCGCTGATCGTCTTCTTCGCGGTGGCCGTCGCCGTCGCCTCCGTGGTCAACCTGGCGGCCCGCCGCACCCAGCAGGCCGCCCGGCTGCGCGCCGAGTCCGAGATACTCTCCGTGCTCGCGGGCAGCGTGCTGCGCGGCGAGGACACCGTGGAGGCGATGCTGGAGCGGGTGCGCGAGACCTTCGGCATGGAGTCGGTGGCGCTGCTGGAGCGCGCGGACGAGCGCTCCCCGTGGACCTGCGCGGGCCGGGTGAGCGCGGACGGGGGCGACGGGACCGGGAGCCCCCAGGCAGCCGGCTCCGACGCGGGAGACGGCGGACGCGGACCCGGGGCCGGCT
>NZ_JAAKZZ010000655.1 GCF_011045075.1 Streptomyces boncukensis | reverse complement strand
GGCGGGGACGGCCCGCGGACCGGGGCGCCGCTCGCCGGGATCGGCAAGATCGTGTGCATCGGGCTGAACTACCACGACCATGCGCGGGAGACCGGCGCCCCCGTGCCCGAGGAACCGATCGTCTTCATGAAGGCGCCGGACACCGTCGTCGGCCCGCAGGACACGGTGCTGATCCCGCGGGGCAGCCGGAAGACCGACTGGGAGGTCGAGCTGGCGGTCGTCATCGGGCGTACGTCCCGCTGTCTGGAGTCGCACGAGGAGGCGCTGGCCGCGGTCGCGGGGTACGCGGTGGCGAACGACGTCTCCGAGCGCGCGTTCCAGATCGAGCGCGGCGGCCAGTGGGACAAGGGGAAGAACTGCGAGACGTTCAACCCCCTGGGCCCCTGGCTGGTGACGGCTGACGAGGTGCCGGACCCGCAGGCGCTGGGCCTGCGCCTGTGGGTGAACGGCGAGCTGCGGCAGGACGGCACGAGCGCCGAGCAGATCTTCCCGGTCGCGGAGGTGGTGCGGTATCTCAGCTGGTTCATGACGCTGTATCCCGGGGACGTGATCAACACCGGTACGCCTGCCGGGGTGGCGATGGGAATGGCCGAGCCCAAGCCGTATCTGCGTGCGGGCGATGTGATGGAGCTGGAGATCGAGGGGCTCGGAAGACAGCGCCAGGTCCTCGAACCGGCGTGAGGGCCCGGGGCGCCGCCCCCCGGGCGGGCTCAGTCGGGGAGGGAGACCGTGGAACCCGTTCTCGCGGAGGTGCGGGCCGCCTCCAGGACGCGGAGGGCGGCCGTCGCCTCCCACGCCGTGACCGGCGGGGGCGTGCCCTCCCGGAGGGCGACGGCGATCGCGTCGTAGTAGGCCGGGTAGGCGCCGTCCCGGGTGGGGACGGTGCGGGTCTCGTCCAGGGCGCCGAGGGCGCCCCAGGCGAACTCGGGCTCCACCCCCCACGGCATCCCCCGCGCCGGCCGGGCGCCCTCGCGCAGGGCCGCCTCCTGGGGGTCGAGGCCGTACTTCACATAGGCCGCCGCGCTGCCCAGGACGCGGAAGCGGGGGCCGAGCTGCGCTGCGGTGGCGCTCATCCACAGATGGGAGCGGACGCCGCTCGCGTGGCGGAGGGCGACGAAGCTGTCGTCGTCGGCCTCGGCGCCCGCACGGCGCACGTCGCTCTCCGCGTAGACGGAGACGGCCGGGCCGAAGAGGGTGAGCGCCTGGTCGACGAGGTGGCTGCCGAGGTCGTAGAGCAGGCCGCCGACCTCGGCCGGGTCGCCCGACTCGCGCCAGCCGCCCTTGGGCTTGGGGCGCCAGCGCTCGAAGCGGGACTCGAAGCGGTGCGGCTCGCCGAGCGCGCCCTCGTCGAGGAGCGCGGCCAGGGTGCGGAAGTCGTTGTCCCAGCGGCGGTTCTGGAAGGGGGAGAGCAGCAGGCGGCGCTCGTCCGCGAGCGCCGCCAGCTCCCCGGCCTCGGCGGCGGTCGCGGCCAGCGGCTTGTCCACGACGACGGGGAGCCCGGCCTCCAGCGCCCGCCGGGCGAGGGCGACATGGCTGCGGTTCGGGGTGGCGACGACGACCAGGTCCAGCTCGTCCGCCCGGTCGAACAGCTCGTCGGCGGTCGCGGCCACCCGTACCCCGCCGCTGTCCGGCCCCCCGGCGGTGCGGGCCTGCGCCTGCCGCTCGGGGTCGGAGGTGACCACGGTGTCCAGGGCCAGCCCCGGCGTGGTCGCGATGAGGGGGGCGTGGAAGACGGAACCGGCCAGACCGTAGCCGAGCAGCCCGACGCGGAGGGGGGTGACGGTGGCGTCCATGCGTGTCATGGCCCCACCTTCGCAAACCGCTCCCGGGCCCGCGTACCGGACCTCAGACGCGGTCGACCAGGTCCGCGATGGAGTCCACCACGTGGGTCGGGCGGAACGGGTGGCGGTCGACGTCCGCCTTGTCGGTGAGCCCCGTCAGCACCAGGAACGTCTCCATCCCGGCCTCCAGCCCGGCCAGCACATCGGTGTCCATCCGGTCCCCGATCATGGCGGAGGTCTCCGAGTGGGCGCCGATGGCGTTCAGCCCGGTCCGCATCATCAGCGGGTTCGGCTTGCCCACGAAGTACGGCTCCTTCCCGGTGGCCTTGGTGATCAGCGCGGCGACGGAGCCGGTCGCCGGGAGCGCCCCCTCGGGGGAGGGGCCGGTGTTGTCGGGGTTGGTCGCGATGAACCGGGCGCCGTCGTTGATCAGTCGGATCGCCTTGGTCAGCGCCTCGAAGGAGTAGGTGCGGGTCTCGCCCAGGATCACGAAGTCCGGGTCCGTGTCGCTGAGCACATAGCCGATATCGTGCAGCGCCGTGGTCAGCCCGGCCTCGCCGATGACGTACGCGGTGCCGCCGGGGTGCTGGTCGTCCAGGAACTTCGCGGTCGCCAGCGCCGACGTCCAGATGCTCTCCACCGGCACGTCCAGTCCGATCCGGGAGAGCCGGGCGTGCAGGTCGCGCGCGGTGTAGATGGAGTTGTTCGTCAGGACGAGAAAGGGCCTGCCGGAGTCCCGCAGCTTCCGCAGGAAGGTGTCGGCGCCGGGTACCGGGACCCCCTCGTGCATCAGCACCCCGTCCATGTCGGTGAGCCACGATTCGATGGGTTTGCGCTCTGTCATGGGTGCGGACTCCTGCCGTACGTGGGGACGCGTGGGAACTGACGAGGTGACCACATGCTATTCACTCGCCCGCGCGAACCGCGTGCCGGTGAGCGGCACCATCCGGAGTAGCGCCCGCCGCATCTGGGCTCTCCCCGGATGCGAAGGGCCACCGTGCCCGGGAACGTCGGAGTACCGCGGTGATCCGGAGGTTCCCCATGGCTCGCAACGCTGTCCCGGTCCGACGCCGGGCCCGCCACCAGGCCGCACCGCCGCGCGCCGTGCCGCGGCGCGCGGTACCGCTGGCCGTGCTGGCCGTGCTGGCGGTGCTCGCGCTCGGCGCAGCACCCGGGCAGGCGCCCCCGCGCGGCGAGAAGGACCCCGTGGCCACCGTCCGGGTCACTCCCTCGGCAGTGGCACCGGGCGGCCGTCTCGACCTGAGCACCGGTGCCTGCGACGGGCAGACCGGGGCCGTCGCCTACGCGGACGCGTTCGAGAAGGACGTGGGGCTGAAGCCCGAGGCGGACGGCGACCTGGCCGGCCGGGCGCGGATCCGCTCCTCCGCCGCGTCCGGCACCCACACCGTGACCGTCGACTGCACCGGCCGGCCGGGCGCGGCCGAGGGCGAGTTCACGGTGGCCGCGCCGGCGTCGCCGTCCGGTACCCCCTCGCCCACGGCGCCGGTGCGCGCGGGCGGTGGCGGTACGGCGGACGAGCACGAGGACGCGGGCGGCGGGTCCGTCGCGGGCGGCGGGGCCGTGTTCGGCGTCGCGCTGCTGGCCGCGTTCGGCGTGTACCTGCTCCGCAGGCGGCGCGCTTCCGGCTCGTTGGGCGACGGGTGACTGGTGAGCACACGACGGGCCGGAGGACAGCGGACCCGGGGGTGGGAACGGGAGCGCGAGCCGGAGCGGGGCG
>NZ_JAAKZZ010000654.1 GCF_011045075.1 Streptomyces boncukensis | reverse complement strand
GAGGTGCGTTGCAGCACGGCGTGCCCCCTCAGTGGCTCTTCTGGAGCCGTCGGGCGATCAGCCAGTTCAGCAGGCCGATCACGATCAGGATCAGGAACATGGTCCAGGCGATGGCGGAAGCGCGGCCGAGATGGAAGTTGGTCCACCCCTGCTCGTACAGATACAGCCCGAGCGTCTGGTACTGGCTGGATCCGCCGCCGCTCGGGGAGCCGCCGAAGAGCAGCGGTTCTCCGAAGAGCTGGGTCGCGCCGATGGTCGAGACGACGACGGTGAACAGGATCGTGGGCCGCAGCGAGGGGAGCGTGACATGGATGAACTGCTGCCAGCGGGAGGCGCCGTCCAGCGCCGCCGACTCGTACAGGTCGTCCGGGACGGCCTGCATCGCCGCGAGGTAGATCAGCGTGTTGTAGCCGGTCCAGCGCCAGATCACGATCGAGGAGACGGCGAACTGCGAGGACCAGGTGCCGTTCTCCCAGTCGATGTTGTCGATGCCGACCTGGCCCAGGGCCCAGTTGAACATCCCGTAGTCGCGCCCGTAGAGCATGGCGAACACGAGCGTCGCCGCCGCCACGGAGGTGGCGTACGGGGTGAGCAGCGCGACGCGGAAGAACCCGCTGGCGCGCAGCCGGTAGTTCAGCAGATGGGCCAGGCCCAGCGCCATCAGCAGCTGCGGCACGGTCGAGATGATGCCGATGGTGAACGTGTTGCGCAGCGCGTTCCAGAAGAACTCGTCGTCCCACAGCCGGGAGAAGTTGCGCATCCCGACCCACTCCATCTCGGTCGGGTTGTGCAGCGAGACCGAGTGCAGCGAGGCCCAGCCCGTGTAGAGCAGCGGGAAGAGCCCGAAGGCCGCGAAGAACAGGAAGAACGGCGCGATGAACGCGTACGGACTCCACTTGGCGTCCCGGCGGTAGCGGCGGCTGCGCCGCTCCTCCGCTCTCGTCCGGCCCCGCGGGCCGCCGCCGTCCGGTGCTGCGGCGGCGGCCCCGGGACGCGGATCAGTCTTCGACAGAGTCATCGATCTTCTTCACAGCGGCGTCCCAGCCCTGGTCGGGCGATTTGCCCTGCTGCTCGACCTGGAGGATGCCGATGTCGGTGATGTGCTGCTTGATGATCTGGTCCTTGGGGCCGAGGATCGAGACGGGGATGTCCTTGGCGGCCTTGGAGAAGATCTCGCCGATCGGCGCGTTGTTGAAGTAGCTGTGCTTGGCGCCCTTGACCTTCGGGAGGTCGAGACCGGTCTGCGAGCTGGGCAGGTTGCCCGCCTTCTGGAAGACCTTCGCCTGCTGCTCGGGCGCCGTGAGCCAGGTGGCCAGCTTGATGGCCTCCTCCTTGTTCTTGGCCTTCTCCGGGACGGTGAGGAAGGACCCGCCCCAGTTGGCCGGCTCGGGCGCGGCGGCCACGTCCCACTGGCCCTCGGCCTTGTCGCCCGCCTTCTCCTGGATGTAGGCGAGCATCCAGGACGGGCAGATGACGCTGGCGAAGGTGCCGTTGGCGTACGCCTGGTCCCAGTCCTTGTCGAACTGCTTGAGCTTGCCGGTCATCTTGCCCTCGACGGCCCGCATCGCCAGGTCCCAGGACGCCTTGACGCCTTCGCTCTTCTTGTAGTCCAGCTCGCCGTCCTCGCTGTAGTACTGGTGCGGATAGCTGGAGACGGCCCCGTTGTAGAGCCCGGCGGCGCTGTCGGTGAACGTGGTCCCCTTGGGCGCGGACTTCATATACGTCTCGCCGGTGTCGACGTACTTCTTCCAGTCACCGGCCCACAGCTTGCCGACCTCCTCGCGCTCGGTCGGCAGGCCCGCCTTCTGGAAGAGGTCCTTGCGGTAGCAGATCGCCATCGGGCCCGAGTCGGTGCCCAGCCCGATGATCTTGCCGTTCTCGGCCTTGGCCTGGTTCCACTTCCAGTCGAGGAAGTCGCTCTTCTTGACGCCGTCCGCCTTGCCCAGGTCGACGAGCTTGTCGGACTGCACGGTGGCCAGTTCGTTGATGTTCTGAACTTCGGCGGCCTGGATGTCGTTGAGGCCGGCGCCCGCCGCCAGGTGGTTGAGGAGCGCGGGGTAGTAGTCCTCGTTGCGCTCGGTGGAGTTCTCCTTGATCTTGATGTCGGGGTTGAGCTTCTCGTACTCGTCGTAGAGCCCCGCCTGCTTGTATCCGAAGACGCCGAAGACCCCAACCGAGAGGGTGGTCTTGCCGTTTCCGTCGCTCCCCGAGCCGGAGGAGCCGCTGTCCCCGTCGTCCGCGCAGCCGGCGAGCGGCAGGGTCGTCAGGACAACCGCGAGACCGGCGGCGGCGAGTCTTCCGCGCCTGCGGTGCAGTGGGTACGTGTGGCCGTGAATACGCATGATTGCGTTCTCCCAGACGTACGGGCTATGTATGTGAGGGGTACGTTGGGAGCGCTCCCATCGCCATGACGTGAAGGGTTCCGGAAGCCGTACCGACGTGTCAAGGCGTCGGACAGCAACTCGCCCGGATCCCGGTGTAGTTCAATGATCCCGAAGGCGGCGGGAGCCGGGGGGACGAGGAGCGGAGGCTTTCATGGCAGGAGCGCGCGGCGGCGGGCGCGCCGCGGAGCGGCGGGCCGGTCCCACGCTGGAGCAGGTGGCCCGCCGCGCGGGCGTCGGCCGGGGCACCGTCTCCCGGGTGGTGAACGGGTCGCCGCGGGTCAGCGACCGGACCCGGGCCGCGGTGGAGGCGGCGGTCGCCGAGCTCGGCTATGTGCCCAACCGCGCGGCGCGTGCGCTGGCCGCGGGCAGCACCGACGCGATTGCCCTCGTCGTCCCCGAACCGGAGACCCGCTTCTTCGCCGAGCCCTACTTCTCCGGCATCCTGCACGGCGCGGGCGACGCGCTCGCCGACACCGATATGCAGCTGCTGCTGACGCTGGTGCGCAACGAGCGCGAGCGGGAGCGGTTCGCGCAGTACGCCTCTGCGCACCGGGTGGACGGTGTGCTGCTGGTGTCGGTGCACGCCGACGACCCGCTGCCGGACCTCCTGCGGGACATCGGGATGCCCGCCGTGCTGAGCGGGCGGCGCTGGCCGGAGGAGTCCGCGCCGTATGTGGACTCGGACAACGTCGGCGGCGCACGGGCTGCCGTTGAACACCTGATCGAGCGCGGCCGGTCCCGGGTGGCCACCATCACCGGCTCCGGGGACATGTACGTGGCCCAGTGCCGTCTGGAGGGCTACCGGGACGCGCTGCGCGCGGCCGGCCGGGAGCCCGACGGGACGCTGGTCGCGCACGGCGACTTCACCGAGGAGGGCGGCCACCGCGCGATGCGGGAGCTCCTGGAGCGGTGCCCCGCGCTGGACGCCGTGTTCTGCGCGTCGGACGTGATGGCGGCGGGCGCGCGGATCGCCCTGCGGGAGGCGGGCCGCGCGGTGCCGGGGGACGTGGCGCTGGTGGGGTTCGACGACTCGGCGGTGGCGCGGCACATGGATCCCCCGCTGACCTCCGTCCGGCAGCCGATAGTGGAGACGGGGCGGGAGATGGCGCGGATGCTGCTGGAGCTGATGGGGAGGGGGG
>NZ_JAAKZZ010000653.1 GCF_011045075.1 Streptomyces boncukensis | reverse complement strand
GGCAAGGGGCGGGCGGGCAGGCGGACGGCCGGGGCCGCCCCGGAGCCCCGCGGGAGCGCCCTGAGCCGCCGTCCTGGTCCCGGGCCCGTGCGCTCGCCGCGGGTGCGCCGCGCGCGCTGCCGCGTACGGTGCTCGCCCTGGAGCGCGCCATCGGGCACACTCTGGCCGCGCCCCTGACCGCCCTGACCGACCTCCCCTCGTTCGACACCTCGGCGATGGACGGCTGGGCGGTGTCGGGGCCTGGCCCCTGGGAGCTGGTCACCGGACCGGACGGCGCACCGGCGCCCGGCCTGCTCGCGGGCGACCGCGCCGAACCCGCGCCGCTGCCGGACGGGCAGGCCGTACGGATCGCCACCGGGGCCCGCGTTCCGCCGGGCACCAGTGCGGTGCTCCGCGCAGAGCACGGCGAACTGCCGTCCGCGTCGCGGCTGCGCACCACCGCGGAGGCGCCGCAGCAGGGCGCCGACATCCGTCCGCGCGGCCAGGAGTGCCGCACCGGCGACGGGCTGCTGCCCCCGGGGACGCCGGTCACCGCAGCGGTGCTGGGGCTGGCCGCCGCCGCGGGCTACGACGAGCTGGAGGTCGTACGCCGCCCGCGCGCCGAGGTGCTCGTCCTGGGCGACGAGCTGCTGCACCGGGGCCTGCCGAAGGACGGCCGGATCCGGGACGCGCTGGGCCCCCTCGCGGCCCCCTGGCTGACGGCGCTGGGAGCCGACGTGACCGCCACCCGGCGGCTGGGGGACGACCCGGAGGCGCTGCACGAGGCGCTGGCCGGCACGACGGCCGACGTGGTGGTCACCACGGGCGGCACGGCCGCGGGCCCGGTGGACCACCTGCGGCCGACGCTCCGCCGGCTGGACGCGGAACTCCTCGTGCACGGCGTGCGCGTCCGTCCGGGCCACCCCATGCTGCTGGCCGCGCTGCCCGGCGGCGCCGGGTCCCCGCAGGACGGGGGTCCGCGGCGCCGTACGTACCTCGTCGGCCTGCCCGGCAATCCGCTGGCCGCGCTCTCCGGGCTGATGACGCTCGCGGCGCCGCTGCTGCGCACCCTCGGCGGCAGGCCGGGCCCGGAGCGGGAGCGGCAGGGGGTGCTCGCCGAGGAGGTGCACGGCCATCCGCGCGACACCCGGCTGGTGCCCGTGGTGCACGAGGGCGCGGGCGTACGGGCGCGGGTGCGGCCGCTGCGCTACGCGGGCCCCGCGATGCTGCGCGGTATCGCCGGAGCCGAGGCGCTGGCCGTCGTCCCGCCGGGTGGCTCGGCCCCCGGTACGGACGTACGGCTGCTGGAGCTGCCGCATTGAGGCAGCGGGTGCGGGGCGGCGCGAAGTCCGCGGGAGCGCAGCAGCAGGAGGAGGAGCGGCACGGCAGCGTGCTGCTCCCCCGCCCCGAGGTCAGTCCGCTGCGGCAGGTGTCCCGGCGCATCCTGGCGGCGCTCGGGGTGCTGTGGGCGACGGTGCTGCTGGTGTACTTCGACCGGGACGGCTACGACGACTCCGCCGACGGCCGGGTGTCGTTCCTGGACTGCGTGTACTACACGACCGTCACCCTCTCGACGACCGGATACGGCGACATCTCTCCCGTGACGGACGGCGCGCGGCTGGTCAACACCCTGCTCATCACACCGCTCAGGGTGCTCTTCCTGATCATTCTCATCGGCACCACCCTGGAGGCGCTCACCGACCGCACGCGCCGGCAGTGGCGCCTGTCCCGCTGGAGGTCCTCCTTGCGCGACCACACCGTCGTCGTCGGTTTCGGCACGAAGGGCCGCTCCGCGGTGCAGACGCTGCTGACCACCGACATCCGCCGGGATCGGATCGTCGTCATCGACCCGCACCAGAACGCGGTCAAGGCCGCCAACACGGAGGGCTTCGCGGGGATCGAGGGCGACGCCACCCGCAGCGAGGTGCTGGCGCGCGCGCAGGTGGAGCGCGCCCGGCAGATCATCGTCGCCCCGCAGCGCGACGACACCTCGGTGCTGGTGACGCTGACGGCGCGGCAGCTCAACCCCCGCATCAAGATCGTCGCCGCGGTACGGGAGGAGGAGAACGCGCCGCTGCTGCGGCAGTCGGGTGCGGACGCCGTCATCACCAGCGCGAGCGCGGCGGGCAGGCTGCTGGGGCTGGCCATGCTCAGCCCGTACGCCAGCACCGTGCTGGAGGACCTCATCCAGCAGGAGGCAGGGCTCGGCCTGACCGAGCGGCCGGTCACCAAGGCGGAGGCGGGGCGGTCCCCGCGGGAGTGCGACGATCTGGTGGTCTCGGTGATCCGCGGGCACCGGATACTGGCCTATGACGACCCGGACGCGGAGACGCTGCAGCTGATGGACCGGGTGGTGGTGATTCACCACTCCCTCTCGGGACCGACTCCGGGCCCGGGGCGGGGCCCCGGGCCCGGAGTCGGTCCCGGCTAGCCCCTTCCTCCCGGCCCGGTCCGCCGGACCGGGCCCGGTAGCGTCGGCGGCATGCATGCGATCACGATCCCCGAACCCGGCGGTCCCGATGCTCTGGTGTGGGCGGAGGTGCCCGACCCGGAGCCAGGCGAGGGCGAGGTCCTCGTCGATGTCGCGGCCGCCGGAGTCAACCGCGCCGACCTGCTGCAGCGGCTCGGCTTCTACGACCCGCCGCCGGGCGCCAGCCCGTACCCCGGGCTGGAGTGCTCCGGCCGTGTGGCGGCCGTCGGTCCGGGCGTGTCCGGCTGGGCGGTCGGCGACGAGGTGTGCGCCCTGCTCGCGGGCGGCGGCTACGCCGAGCGGGTGGCCGTCCCGGCGGGCCAGCTGCTGCCGGTGCCGGAGGGCGTGGACATGACGACCGCGGCGGGGCTGCCCGAGGTGACCTGCACGGTCTGGTCGAACGTCTTCATGGTGGCGCATCTGCGCCCCGGCGAGACGCTGCTGGTGCACGGCGGCTCCAGCGGTATCGGCACGATGGCCGTCCAGTTGGCGAAGGCGGTGGGCGCCAGGGTGGCCGTCACGGCGGGCAGCCAGGAGAAGCTGGACCGCTGTGCGGAGCTGGGCGCCGACATCCTCGTCAACTACCGCGAAGAGGACTTCGTCGACGCGCTGCGCTCGGCCACCGACGGGCACGGCGCCGACGTCATCCTGGACATCGTGGGCGCCAAGTACCTGGAGCGGAACATCGACGCCCTCGCCACGAACGGCCGACTGGCCGTCATCGGCCTGCAGGGCGGCGTCAAGGGCGAGCTGAACCTGGGCAAGCTGCTGGCCAAGCGGGGCGCGGTGACGGCGACCTCGCTGCGCGCCCGTCCGCAGGCGGAGAAGGCGTCCATCGTGGCGGCCGTGCGGGAGCACGTCTGGCCGCTGCTGGCGACCGGCCAGGGGCGGCGCGGGGAAGAGCCCGGGGAGCCCCGCGTGCGGGCCGTGGTGGACCGTACGCTGCCGCTGCGGGACGCGGCCGAGGCGCATCGGACGCTGGAGGCGAGCGGGCACGTCGGCAAGGTCCTGCTGACCACGTAGCGCGGAACACCGGCACAGGCGTGCCCCCGTCAGGGGCGCGGGGAAGAGCGG
>NZ_JAAKZZ010000652.1 GCF_011045075.1 Streptomyces boncukensis | reverse complement strand
AGGGATGCTCACGATGGAATCTCCTCAGCGCTGCGGTCCCCATGCTGCCCGGCGCCCGGCATGGTGCGCAACGAGCGTTGCGTACCATGCAACAACCCTCAGGCTTGGCCTGTCTCGAAGCGGCTGATCTTCTCGTCGTCCGTGATGGTGAACTGCCAGGCCGTCCGCATCGCGCCCCAGGTGTCGTTGCTGTAGCGCGCGACCAGGACCAGGCCGCCCGGCTCCTCCGACTCGACGTCCATGCGGCCGTGGGCGGAGAAGATCTCCTGCTCGGCCCACTGGTACAGATCGCGCTCCGAGCCGTCGTCGGACATGGTCGCGTTGGGGGTGAGCACGTCCGCGAACGCGTTGCGGTCGCCTGCGTTCACGGCGGCGACGAAGTCGCGCACCGCGGGGTGGGAGAGGCTCTCGGCAGGGATGCTCACGATGGAATCTCCTCAGCGCTGCGGTCCCCGAGACGCCTCCAGGCTCACAGACCCCGCACCCCGGCGCGACCGGAGCGGCCCCACCGGCCGCTCAGCCCTCTCCCCATCCCTACAGCTCGGTGACGATCACATCGAGCCCGCCCCCGCCGGACTCCTCCACCCGGTACCCGAGGCCGCGCAGCGCCTCCGCGAGCGCCGCCGGGGTGCGCGGCGCGGCGCCCGCCTCCAGCAGGGCGCGGACGATCCGGCCCTTGATCGCCTTGTTGAAGTGGCTGACGACGGACCGCTTCTCCACCCCGTCCACCACCGTGGACTGGAGCACCCGCACTGTCGCCGTGCGCCGCGCCACCTCGTCCTTCGGCTTCCACATCCCGGCGTACCCCGACGAGCGCAGGTCCAGCACCAGCCCGCCGCCCGCCGCGTCCGGCAGCACGCCCTCCAGCGGACGGCGCCAGTGAGCCCCGAGCGCCCCGGTGCCCGGCAGCTTCACCCCGCCCGAGCAGCGGTACGAGGGAATCCGGTCCCGCACCCCGACGGCGCCCCACAGCGCGGAGAAGACGAGCAGTGAGCGCGCCGCGCGGCGCTTGGCGGCGGGGGAGAGGGTGCCGAGGGACAGCGCGTCGTAGAGCACGCCGGTGTAGATCTCCCCGACGGGCCTGGCGGGCGCGGTGCGCAGCGCCGCGTTCTTCGCGATCTCGCCCCGCAGCCCCTCGGACAGCCCGAGCACGCCGCGGGCCTTCTCCTCGTCCCCGGAGCAGAGCCCGACCAGCTCGTCCAGCACCGTCTCCCGCGCCCCGGTCAGCCCCTCGGCGAACGACAGCGCCCCCAGGTCGAGGGGGCGCCCCCGGCCGCCATCGGACTTCCCTTCGGACGGGGGGAGCAGGACGAGCACGGCTTCTCCAGGCGACTGCGGACGAACGGTATGCGCCCGCCAGCGTACGTGCTCCGCCGGTGCGGGGCGTGACACGATCGGGGTAACGGAACTGGGTTTAGGCGGAACCCGCCCCCTCGGCCACCCATAGTGGTCACGACCAACGAAAGGGTGTGACATGAGCGCCATGGCACACGAGCCGCTTTCGCAGGAAGAGCTTCTGCTGGAGGGCTTTCTGGCCCTGGGTACGCCCGAGGGCTACCGGGCCGAGTTCCTCGGGGGGGACATCGTCGTGACGCCGCCGCCGGACGGGGACCACGAGGGGTACATCAGTCTGATCATGAAGCAGGTCGTCAGGCGATCCATGACGGACATGGACTTCTCCGGAAACAAGGGGCTCAAGCTCGCGAGAGGCGGCCGATGCCCGAAGAACCATGCGATCCCGGACGGAACCTGGGCACCAGCGGATCAGGGCCTCTTCTGGGGCGCCGACTCATGGATGCCCCCCGACGGCGTGTCCCTGGTCGCCGAGGTGACGTCCACCAGGGCGGGGCGCGACCGTGACGCGAAGCGGCACTGCTACGCGCTGGGCGGGATCCCCCTCTACCTGCTGGTCGACCGGGAGAAGTCCTCGGTCTCCCTCTTCAGCGATCCCGACGCGGACGACTACCAGCAGGTGGACACCAGGCCGTTCGGCAAGGAGATCCGGCTCCCCGAGCCCTTCGCGTTCGACCTGGACACGACGGGCTTCTGACAGCGCCGCCCGGCCCGGCGGGCCGGGCGTTCACATCGCCCCGCACGTCGGCCCCGGACCGGCACGTGCGGGAGCCGAGGCGTTCGGCGCCGACCCGGGCGGCAACCTCGTCCGCCACCTGCGGCCACTACGCCCGAATCCACGGGACGAAAGCCGCACGGACCCCCCGGTGGTCGGCGATCCGGGCCTGACGAGCAGCGTCCTGCTCGCAGCGCGTTCCGACTGTGACCATGGAGCGTGGTGAGTGCACGTGCAGACGAGAGCAAGGTCGGGAGTGAGCGTCGGACGGGCGGGTGGTCGGACATACCCGGCGACACTGCGTTCACTGTCAGGATTCCGGAGGCGGATCCGCTGGTTCGGGCCGGGTTCACCGCCCATGTGGTGACTGTGCTCACCCCATTCGTGCACCACAGCCGTAGGACGCCCGGGTCCACAGTGAACTGTCCGGTCCGTTCGCCGGGAACGACGCATTCGCCTTGACGCTCGCCGAATTCGGCCGCTACCCCGGCGTGCTGTACCTGGACCCGCGGCCGTATGACCCGGTCAAGGTGCTCACCGCGGACCTTACTCGGCGCTGGCCCGAGCTGCTGCCGTACAGAGGGCTGTTCGGCTCCGGGCGCGACCCTCACCTGACGGTCGCGAACCGCGAGGGCCCTGCGACCCAGGACGCGGTGTACGACGCGTTGCAGGCCGAACTCGCGTCCATGTTGCCCTTGCGCTCCCACGTGCAGGCGGTCCAACTCATCGTTTGGAACGGCGAACGCTGGCAGGAGCGAGCCGAGCACCCGCTCGCTAGCGTAGGTCCGGGCATGGACGAGGTGGGACAGGACCAAGCGAGATGGTCTCTAAGGGCTCTGCGGAAGGGAAGGTCCGGCTATCTGGCCTGCGGTCGCGTCGTGGCCGGCGCGCCCAGGCGGCGGAGCCGCGTCGCAACGGCGCTCGGTGGGAGGGTGTTACGTCGCTCGCCTGTGTACGAGCTTGCCGCGACCGCTTCGCGCACGTCTCCGGGGCATCCCGAGGTCTCCCAGGGCCTCCGTGCGTCAGGCCGCCGTGGCGAATTCCCCAGGCCGGAACTGGAGGTCGCACCAGACGTACTTCCCGCAGATCCCGAAGAGCTCGTCCCCCAGCGCGAACCAGCCCCACGTCGCGGCGCACAGCTCCACGACCCGCATCCCGCGCCCGCTCTCCGATCCGGTTCCCGTGTCCTGTGCGCACGGCGGTGCCGCGTTTGTGTCCCAGACGCCGATGCGGAGCGTGCCGTCCGTCCACCGGAGCCGTACCGAGGCTGGTCCGTTCGAGTGCAGGTACGCGTTGGTGAGCAGCTCGGAAGCGAGCAGTTCGGCGGTGTCGAGGAGCGGTGCGAGGTGGTGGCGGGTGAGCACGGCCCGGAGGGTGAGGCGGGCGATGCCGACGGCCCGTGCGTCGTTGGGGACGTAGAGGGTGTAGTCCCAGGGGGCCTTGAGGTTGTCGGGGGG
>NZ_JAAKZZ010000651.1 GCF_011045075.1 Streptomyces boncukensis | reverse complement strand
GTGGGAGCCGGGCCGGCTCTTGACACTCACCCGGCGCGGGGGGACGAGGCCCTGCGGCGGGCGCTGGAGGACGCTTCGATGGGCCGCTGGGAGAGCCCGCGCGACCTGCTGACCTTGACCGGGGAGGACTGGGATCTGCGGATCTTCCGTCTCCAGGTGCTCGCTGAGGCGGGGGCGCGGCTCACCTTCGCCGATACCTGGGCGAAGGCCGAACCGCGCTCTCCTCACGCTCTGGCCCTGGTGGCGAATGTGCAGGCCCTGCGGGCGATGATCGCTGGCCGGAACGCCGGGCGGGCGCAGATGGAGGCCGCCTGGGGCACCTGCCGCACCGCGCTGAAGGTATGGCCGCCCGATGTCGCTCCGCTGGTCGTCATGCTCGCGCTGCTGCGCACCCACGCCCCCAACAGGGACACGCTCGCCCGCGTGTGGGAGGAGATCAAGCAGCGTGACCCTTGGAACAGAGAGGCGCACCACGAGGTCCTCACCTACCTCTTCCCCCGCTACCACGGGGCACAGGGCGAGGCCGCCTGGTGGGCCGAGGAGCAGGCGTCCATCGCCCCCCGCGGCCTGCCCCTCGCGCTCCTGCCCCTCGTTGCCCTGGCCGAGGCGCACCACTCCCGCCAGGAGCAGGCCCAGGAGACGTACGGCCACAGCTTCCACCCCTGGATGGAGTGTCCCCAAACCGACGTCGCACTGGAGCGCTGGTGGCGCCACCGCGCCCCGCGCCCGCACGCCTGTTTCGCCGACGACGCCAACTACCTCGCCCACGCACTGTCGTTCGGGAACCGGCACAGGGAAGCCCTGGAGGTCTTCGACGCGATCGGCCCCTACGCCACCCACGTCCCCTGGGCCTACTGCGGTGACGCCCGTGACCTCTTTCTGCGGCACCGTGCCTGGGCCTACAGCCCACCCCCGCGCCGAGGCCGCTGAACGCCCGGCACCACTCCACTCACCCAAGGAAGGACGGAATCTCTGTGCCTCTTGATGTCTCCCGCGTATCCGACGAGGAACGACTGCGACAACTCGGCTACCAGCAGACACTGTCGCGTTCCATGTCCGGGCGCGCGAACTTCGGCGTCAGCTTCACGATCATCTCCATCCTGTCCGGCTGTATGACGCTCTACGGCTACGGCATGGACACCGGTGGCCCCGCGGTCATGATGTGGGGCTGGCTGTTCGTCGGCCTCATGACGCTCTTCGTCGGGCTCTCGATGGCCGAGGTCTGCTCCTCCTACCCCACCAGCGCGGGCCTGTACTACTGGGCGCACCGCATGGCCCCCCGGCGCTCGGCGGCGGCGTGGGCGTGGTTCACCGGCTGGTTCAACACGTTGGGCCAGATAGCGATCACCGCAGGCATCGACTTCGGTGCCGCCAACTTCCTCAACGCCTGGCTCGACCTCCAGTTCGGCTACGAGGTCACGCCCGGCCACACCATGACCCTTTTCGGGGCCATCCTCATCCTCCACGGCGTGCTGAACACCTTCGGTGTGCGCATCGTCGCCCTCCTCAACGAGGTCTCCATCTGGTGGCACATCCTCGGCGTCATCCTCATCTGCGGCGCCCTGGTCCTCATCCCCGACCACCACCAGTCGACCAACTTCGTCTTCGGCGAGTTCGTCAACAACACCGGCTTCTCCTCCAGCCTCTACGTGGTGGCCATCGGGCTACTCATGGCGCAGTACACCTTCACCGGCTACGACGCCTCCGCCCATATGACCGAAGAGACCATCGACGCGGCCACCGCCGGCCCCAAGGGCATCGTCCGCTCCATCCTTGTCTCCCTCGGAGCCGGATTCGTCCTCCTCTTCGGCTTCACCTACGCCATCCAGTCCTACACAGGCTCCGTCAACTCAAGCACCGGGGTACCCCCGGCACAGATCCTCATGGACGCCCTCGGCGCGGCGAGCGGAAAGTGGCTACTGCTCGTCATCATTGTCGCCCAGCTGTTCTGCGGCATGGCATCGGTGACAGCGAACTCCCGCATGATCTACGCCTTCTCCCGCGACGGCGCCCTGCCCTTCTCCAAGACCTGGCACAAGCTCAACCCCCACACCCGTACCCCCACCAACGCCGTGTGGCTGGGCACCGGTGGCGCCTTCGTCCTCGGTCTCCCCTATCTCTGGAACGAGACCGCGTACGCGGCCGTCACCTCCATCGCGACCATCGGCCTCTACATCGCCTACGTCATCCCCACCTTCCTCAGACTGCGTCAGGGGGACCGGTTCGAGAGAGGTCCCTGGCACCTCGGTTCCTGGTCCACGATCATCGGCTCGATTGCCGTGGGGTGGGTCCTGGTGATCACGGTGCTGTTCATGCTGCCCCAGAGCTCACCGGTCACCTCGAACAGCTTCAACTACGCACCGATCGCGGTCGGCGTCGTCGTCGCCTTCTGCGGCACCTGGTGGCTCGTCTCGGCACGCAAGTGGTTCCTGAACCCGGACCACCCCCGCAACTCCACCACCGGCCAAGGCCATGGTCACGCAGCGGATTTCACTCATCTGTGATACGAGAATCCCATTTCAGCGGGTGGGCGGCAGCCCGCGGCCCATATCCCAGGCCAGCGGTAATTAGCCCCGCCCACCCGCTGGGTACTCAGCACAGCCGGACCGCCCTCACCTGGCGTGACCCGATGACACCCGACCCCGTCAGGGGATTCGGCTCGGCACCACCGAACCACGGATTAGGAGACCCGGTTCCGTGTTCACCACCGTCACCTACAACCTGCAAAATCTCGGCCTCCCCGAAGCGAGCCCGACCTCACCCACCCAGTATCAGAAGGTCGTGGACGTCCTGCGTGAGGTACTGGAGGATGTCCCCGATGCCCGGGGGGTCGTCGTCGGTGTGCAGGAGATCGTCGCACCCACGCTGCGTGCGGCTGGCCGGGTCATCAAGGCGCTCGCACGCGATACCGGCATGTGCTGCCAGGCCCTCCCGACCGTTGACAACCAGGCAGTCCCTGCCGTTGCCCGGGGAAGGCGTGGCAACGGCCCAGCGGGATTGACGTTCTTCGTAGGGCTGCTGTGGGCCGGGAGCATGGAGCCGATCCCCGGGACCCTGCGGGCATACCACGACCAGATGTGGCACGGCCTGATCACCGCCCAGTTCGATGTCGGACTGCCTCAGCCGTTGCTGGTGGGCTCCTGGCACGCCAACCCCTGGTGCCCGGACGCTCGCCTGAGCGAAGCCCGCCGCGTCTCCGTACCCTTCACCGCTCCCGGCCTCCCGGGCGTGCTGAGCTCGGACACCAACATGCTCGCTGCTGACCCCGCCCGCGACGGCAGCAGCTACTACGACCCCGACCCCTCCTCCTACGGCGATCTGGACAACCCGCTGTTGGACTGCCAGGTGCGCTGGAGCGACGACGGCGTACCGGAGGCCGACCGGCGCGGCGCCCACGTACTGCTGCGACGGCATCTGCATGACCCGGCCGCCGTGCTCGACAAGCCCTGGCAGGCCACCTGCGGACACGCCCCGGACCCGTGGGGGCCACGCCGCATCGACACCAATCGCATCACCCCAACCCTCCGCCCCGCCC
>NZ_JAAKZZ010000650.1 GCF_011045075.1 Streptomyces boncukensis | reverse complement strand
TCGAAGGTTCGTCGGCAGCGTCAGTTGTGTATAAGAGACAGCCCCAGGACACGGACCCCATGATGGCTCTCCCAGCTGTCCGACAACGTTGTCATATGCGGGTTGATTCTTGAGCCGCCCGGAGCGGCCTGTCAACACCCCGGAGTTGTTGTGGGAAAGCCTCTGCCGGTTCGGGGAGCAGTGCAGATGTCCTCTTTACGGATATATGTTTACGTTAGGAGTGGTGAGTACCGAAGCGAGAGAAAGTGAGCCAGTACCGTGACGTCGTACGCCGTGAAGAGCACGCTCCCCAACGAGGCCCTCCGCACCGTGGGTGAGGCGCTGCAGGGCTCGCTGGTCGACCTGATCGACCTCTCCCTCGTCGCCAAGCAGATCCACTGGAACGTCGTCGGCCCGCGCTTCCGCTCCATCCACCTCCAGCTCGACGAGGTCGTGGACACCGCGCGCAGCTACACCGACACCGTCGCGGAGCGGGCCTCCGCGCTCGGCATCCCCCCGGACGGCCGCTCCGCGACCGTCTTCCAGGGCAGCGCCGTCTCCCCGGTCCCCGAGGGCTGGCTGCCGGACAGCGACGCCGTGCGCACCATGGTCGCCGCGCTGGCCTCGGTCATCGCCAAGGCCCGCGAGCGGATGGCCGCCGTCGGCCCCGTCGACCCGGTGACGGAGGACATCTTCATCCAGCTCACCGGCGAGCTGGAGAAGGCCCACTGGATGTTCCAGGCCGAGAACGGCTAGCTACCGGGAACGGCTAGCTGCCGGGAACGGCGGCTGGAAACAGCGGCCTGCCCGCGGACACCCGCGGGGTAGGGGTGGGATATGAGGCGTTCCGTGACCATCACCGGCAGCCGTACCACGGCGCACCGCGACGCCGCCGCCTACGCGGAGCTGTTCGCCGGCTATCTCGGCCCCTTCGCCGAGGCGCCCGGCGGCGCCCACTTCTACCTCGGCGGGGGGAACGGCATCGACAGCCTCGCCCTCGTCTGGCTCGCCGAGCACACCAGGGCCCGGCTCACCGTCGTCACCCCCGCGGTGCTGGAGCGGCAGCCGCGCGCCGCCCGGCAGGCCGTGGCCCGCGCGAAGGAACGTATCGACGAGATCGTCGAGCTGGGCGCCGACCCGCTGGACGCGGCGGCGTACGAGGCCCGGAACCGCTGGATGGTGGATCGCAGCTCGCTGGTCATCGGCTTCCCGGTGGGGGAGAGCAGCGGCTCCGGCACCTGGCAGGCGCTGCACTACGCGGCCCACGAGGGCCGGGCCCGCCTCATCGTCCCCATCTGACCCGGACAGCGCCGCGGCCCCGCTGACCTCGCCGAGGTGCGCGCGGTCCCGACTCGGCGCAGCCTGGACGCATGGCCGCACCGATAGTCGTGTACCCGCCGGCGCCCGGCGGCGGGCGCAAAGTGACAGCCCACGGCGAGACGCTGGGCGTCGCGTACGGCCTGGTCGACGTGATCGAGTTCCTGCGGCGGGCCGGGCTGGACATCGCCACCCTCGACCTCTACGACGAGGACCTGATCGACTGGCGCGGGGGCAGCCCCGAGGTATGGGGTCCCAGGGCGGGCGGTTAGCGCCGCTCACCTCGGGGGGCCGCCGAAGAAGACCTGGACCTCGGTGAGCTGGCCGTCGCGCAGTGTGATCACCTCCGCGTTCCGGTGCCGCTCGCCGCTGAGCTTCTCGTACTCGTACAGCGCGATCACCTCGCCGCTCTCCGTCGGCACGACCTCCAGCAGCTCGTGCGAGCGCAGCGCCGCCGCGGTGGGGAAGCAGCGTTCGAAGAACGCGGTCCGGTCGATGTGGTCGTCCTGCGGGCTGGTGAGGGTGAAGTCCTCCGCGTACAGCTTCTCGGCGGTCTCCCGGTCCTGCGTGATGTAGCAGGTGAAGCAGGCGCGGACCACGTCGGTGTGGGTCATGGTCATCCGTCTGTCCTCCGCTCGTTCCGTATCTGCGTGAAGAATGACCGAGGCCAGGCCCGCAATTCATCGTGCGCTCCCCGCGCCCGCTCCGCGCAACCGCGCCCCCACGCGCCCGGTGTGCGCCCCGAGGTGGCCCGTAGAATCGGGGAACCATGGCAGACACCGCCCACCGCGCCTATCTCGATCACGCCGCGACCACCCCGATGTACCCGGAGGCGGCGCGGACGATGACCGCCCAGCTCGGCGTCGTCGGCAACGCCTCCTCGCTGCACGGCGCCGGGCGCCGGGCCCGCCGCACCGTCGAGGAGTCCCGCGAGTCGCTGGCCGCCTCGCTCGGCGCCCGCCCCAGCGAGGTCGTCTTCACCGGCGGCGGCACCGAGGCGGACAACCTGGCCGTCAAGGGCCTGTTCTGGGCCCGCCGGGACGCCGCGCCGCACCGCACCCGCGTGCTGGCCAGCCCCGTCGAGCACCATGCGGTGCTGGACGCCGTCGAGTGGCTGGCCGGGCACGAGGGCGCGACGGTGGAGTGGCTGCCGGTCGACGGCCACGGGAGGGTGAGCCCCGAGGCGCTGCGCGAGGCGATCGAGCGCGACCCGGACGATGTCGCGCTGGCCACCGTGATGTGGGCCAACAACGAGATCGGGACGGTCTCCCCGGTGCGGGAGCTGGCCGAGACGGCGGGCGAGTTCGGCGTGCCGCTGCACGCGGACGCGGTGCAGGCGTACGGCCAGCTGGACACCCGCTTCGACGTCTCGGGGCTGGCCGCCATGACGGTCACAGGCCACAAGATCGGCGGCCCGTACGGGGTGGGCGCGCTGCTGCTCGGCCGCGAGTACGCGCCCGTTCCGCTGCTGCACGGCGGGGGCCAGGAGCGCCATGTGCGCTCCGGCACGCTGGACACCCCGGCCATCGCCGCGTTCGCCACCGCCGGCCGGCTGGCGGTGGAGCGGCGCGAGGAGTTCGCCCGCGAGGTGGCCGCGCTACGGGACGCGCTGGTGGAGGCCGTACGCGCGGCCGTGCCCGACGCGGTCCTCAACGGCGACCCGGACCCGGCGAACCGCCTCCCCGCCAACGCGCACTTCTCCTTCCCGGGCTGCGAGGGCGACTCCCTGCTGCTGCTGCTGGACGCGCAGGGCATCGAGTGCTCCACGGGTTCCGCCTGCACGGCGGGGGTGGCCCAGCCCAGCCATGTGCTGCTCGCCGCGGGCGCCGATCCGGACCTGGCCCGCGGCACCCTGCGCTTCTCGCTGGGGCACACGTCGACCAAGGCGGACGTGGAGGCGGTCGCGGAGGCGATAGGCCCGGCGGTGGAACGCGCCCGGGGGGCAGGGCTGAGCTAGTGCCGTGGCCGGAAAGGTTCACCGCCTCGCGCCGCCCGGCACGGCGCCTCGCGGCGTTGCCGGATCACGCGAGTACGGCCCAGTACGAGCCGCGATCCGGCGCCTTGCGAGGCACCGCACCGGACGACGCGAGACGGCAAACCTTTCCGGCCACGGCACTAGGTGTTCTGTCTCGGGAGGTTGTGGACGGTGAGGCAGGTCTCGGTTGAGGGATCTTGAATGGGTGAGGGCCTTCCGGGTTCGGTGTGGATTGTGATGTCTGCACCGACCAGAAAGGCCCTCGTG
>NZ_JAAKZZ010000064.1 GCF_011045075.1 Streptomyces boncukensis | reverse complement strand
GGCCCCGGCCGACGAGAGCACCGGGAGCGGTGGCGATGGCGAGCAACCGGGCCTGCCCGCCCTTCCGGACGGCGGTCCGGAGGGCCCGGCGGCGCAGGGTGGAGGACGTCGCGCCCGGCGCATCGCGGCGGCGCAGGCGCGGGCGCGCGCCCAGGCGGAAGCCCAGCAGGGCCCCCAGCACGCGCCCTTCGCACTGCCGCCTGCCACCGGCGACGCCGGGCCGGACCCGAAGGTCCCGGAGGGCGCCCCGGCCACGGCCGATACGGACGGCGCGATCGGGCCGGTCGGCGCGATCGGGCCGGTCGGAGCCGGGCCCAGCCCCGAGCCCCCGGCCACGGAGCCGCTCGCCGAGCCGCACCCGCTCCAGCCGGTGCCCCCCGCCGAGACCGAGCAGCAGCACATGTCCCCGTCTCCCGACCCGTCCGCCACCGAACAGCCGGGGAGCGAACAGGCCGAACACGTCGAGCAGGGCGAACACGTCGAACCCTCGGTCGTCGCCGCCAGCCCCATCCTGGGGGGCAGCTCCTTCCCCCAGCAGTCCGCCCAGCAGGACCCCCGACAGGACCCCCGACAGCAGGGGCTGGCCCTGCCGGAGCCGGGCCGGACCTCGCCGCACGACGAGGACCAGGGACCCCGCGTCCGCACGCTCGGCCAGGGGCTGCCGTACCACCAGCGGATCGCCGAACAGGCAGTACACGGGTGGCAGGGCCAGGGCCACAGCCAGAGCCAGGGCCCGGCCACCCCGGCCACCCCGTCACCCGCGCCCGCCATACCGTCCACGCCCTCCACCCCGCAGCCCGCGCCCGGTTCGGGCCGCAGGCGGAAGCTGGCACACCCGCAGGAGAAGGGCGAGGCCGAGCAGCGGCCGCCAGGCGCGGGCGGCGGCGCGTCCGCCGGCGCACAGCACCCCGTTCCGCAGCAGGCCACGCCCCCGAACGGCAACACGCCCGCCCGCGAGTTCAGCATCGGGCCTTCCGGGACGCCGGGGCTGCCGGACGAGCCGGAGCCACTGGACGGTCCGGACAGCCCGGTCGAGGTGACGAACGGACGCGGGCTGAACCTGTCCCCGCAGGCCATGGACGACGAGCTGCCGCCCGAGCCGCTCGACAACCCGCGTCGGCTGCTGGTCTGGCCGGAGCCCGACGTCTCCACCCAGCAGGCGCTCTCCGACCGCGGCTACCGGCCGGTGCTGGTGCACTCGCGCGAGGAAGTGGACGCGCAGATCGCCGCGTACCCGGCGGCGCTCTTCGTGGACCCGCTGACCGGCCCGATCACCAGGACGGCGCTGCAGTCCCTGCGCACGGCCGCGGTGGCGGCCGAGGTGCCGGTGCTGGTGACGGCGGGGCTGGGGCAGGCCACCCGGGAGGCGGCGTACGGCGCCGACCCGGCGGTCCTGCTCAAGGCGCTCGCCCCACGGGACAGCGAACAGCATCCGCCGCGCGTGCTGCTGGTCGAGGAGCACGAGGCCATCGCGGGCGCGTTCGCCGCCACCCTGGAGCGGCGCGGTATGCAGGTGGCGCACGCGCCGACGGACGCCGAAGCGGTGAACGTCGCCGCGCAGGTCCGTCCGAACCTGGTGGTCATGGACCTGATGCAGGTACGCCGCCGCCGCGCCGGAATCATCGACTGGCTGCGCGTGAACGGCCTGCTGAACCGCACGCCCTTCGTCGTCTACACATCCGCCGACATGGACCCGGCCGAGCTGCCGCGGCTGGCCTCCGGTGAAACGGTGCTGTTCCTGGCCGAGCGGTCGACGAACTCCGAGGTGCAGTCCCGCATCGTCGACCTCCTGACGAAGATCGGCGCAAGCTGAACCACGCCAGACGGCGCGTGCTGTGCGGTGCGCTGAGCGCCGCCCCGTCAGAGCGTGTTTTTGAGCCCTGGTCAGTGAGTCCGCCCCGGCGGGGTGATCGGGGTCGTGGCGAAGGGCGCGAAGGCCCGGTGGTACTGCCGGGAGTGCGGGATCGCGCTGCCGGTGACGAAGGCGCCGGAGGCGGTGTTCTGTTCGGGTCGGTGCAGGTCGAAGCGGTGGCGGGCGGTGAACCGGGCTCGGCGGCGTGGGGTGGCGATGCAGCGTGGTGATCAGGCGGAGTGCCCGGTGTGCGGCAGGTCGTGGACGGTCGGGGGGACCGGCAGCGGTCGGCCGCGTATTGCTCGCCGCGGTGCCGGACGCGAGCCTGGCGTCTCGGCGGGCGGAACGCGATTCCGTCACGGTGACGCCGTAGCCGAACACCCCAGGTCAGCGCCGGGGCGCAAGCGCTTCTGCCGGGCCTTGGCGTGCTTCGAGCGCCGTCCCTTTGCGCCCAGTGCTCCCTGCCGCGCCTGTCGTGATCTCGTCACGCTGGGCTGCGACCAGGGCCGATGTCATCGCGCTCGTGCGGGTGTCCAGACCGGCCCGAGGCGGCGAGGGGTGGTCACCATGTCGGACCGGGTCGGGAACGTCACGCGAGAGCGTGACGAACAGATCGTGGCGGAGCCCGCGAGCTGATCGCGGAGATGGCGCGGGCGCAGTTCGCGCTGGGCGACAAGGCGCTGGAGATCGAGCCGATCCGTGGCCATGGGGGTTCGACGGCTTGTCGCCGCCGACGACCACCCAGCCGGCGCCGGGCGGCGGGACAGCGGAGGCGCTGGTGGCGGTGAGCGGGATCCCGACCATCGCGGCACCGACGGCGAGACCGACGCCGATACGGGAACGCCATGACGTCATCATTCCTCCATGCGGTCGTGGACACTGGGGTGGGCCGCGGTCACTGCGGTAGAAGTTCACGGAGTGGCGGAATTTTTGCGTGGCCGATACTCGTTGATAACTGTCCGCAGTCCTGAACCCCGTCCCCGGCTACCGGGAACCGGCGCTCACTCCGTCCAGCGGCAGCGCACACCGACCATCCGGTGGCGAGGGAGAATGTGGACATGCCGCAGGTCGAGGGAGGTGGCCGGATGATCCGGGTGGAGGTGCTCGGCCCGTTCGCCGTGCGGCGGGACGGGGTCGAGGTGCCGCTCGGGCCACCGCAACAGCGTGCGCTGCTCGCCGCCCTGGTGCTGGCAGAGGGTGTCCCCCTGTCGGCGGCGGCGCTGGCCGCCGAGATCTGGGAGGGCGAGGCACCGGCCAGCGCCGTACCGGTCATCCGCAAGTACGTGCACCACCTGCGCCGCCTGCTCGGCGACGAGCTGACCGTCGAATCGTCCCGGCGCGGGTACGCGCTCACGCTCGCACCGGGCACGCTCGACGCGGACACGTTCGCCGACGCCGTCCGCGCGGCGGAACGGGCGCGCGCCGGGGGTGATCCCGACACCGCCGGGGACCGGCTGCGCGAGGCGCTGGCGCTGTGGCGCGGGCCCGCGCTGAGCGGGGTCACCGGCCCCGGCGTCGACCGGCACCGGACGGTACTGGACGGGCGGCACCTGGCGGCGCGGCGCAGCCTGCTGGAGGTCGACCTCGAACTGGGCCGCGAGCAGCGGATCCTGCCGGAACTGCGGTCGTTGGTGGACACCCATCCGCTGGACGAGCACCTGCGGCTGCTGCTGATGACGGCGCTGTACCGAGATGGCCGCCAGGCGGACGCGATCGCCGCCTACCAGGAGTGCCGAAAGCTGCTCCGCGACGAACTCGGGGTGGATCCGGGCCCCCGGTTGCGGGAGCTGTACGGCCGGATCCTGCACGCCGACGAGACGCTGCTGGCTGCCCCGGCCGCCTCCTCGGTACCGGCGCAGCTGCCGGCGCCCAGCGCGGCGTTCGTCGGCCGGGAGGAGGAGCTGCGCCGGATGGACGCGCTGTCGGCCGGCGGCGTCGTGGTGATCTCCGGCATGGCCGGGGTCGGCAAGACCACGCTCGCGCTGCACGGGGCACACCGGATCGCCGACCGGTTCGGCGACGGTCACCTCTACGCGGACCTGCACGGATTCGGCCCCGGCGGGGAGCCGACGCCGCCCGGGGAGATCCTCGACCGGTTCCTCCAGGCGCTCGGGGTGGCGCCCGCCGACGTGCCCGGCGATCTCGCGGTGCGCGCCGGACTGTTCCGCACGCTGACCACCGGGCGCAGGCTGCTGATCCTGCTGGACAACGCCGCGGGGGCGGACCAGGTGCGCGACCTGCTCCCCGGCGCCGGCCCCGGCCTGACCGTCATCACCAGCAGGGGGACGCTTCCGACGCTGCTCGCCCGGGTCGGTGCCCGGCCGCTGGTGCTGCGACCGCCGGACGACGAGGAGGCGCTGGCGCTGCTCGTGGCGCGGGTCGGCACGGACCGGACACGCGCCGAGCCGGTCGCGGCGCGCGAGATCGTCGCCCGTACCGGCGGCCTCCCGCTGGCGCTGGCCGTGGTCGCGGCGCGGGCCGTGGCGCAGGAGCACCTGCCGCTGTCCGCGATCGCCGCCGAACTGCGCGAGGCGCACGGCACGCTGGACGCCTTCGCGGGCGCCGACGACGAGGTGCGCTCGGTCCTTTCCTGGTCGTACCGCGCGCTCGAACCGGAAGCCGCCCGCGCCCTGCGCGTCCTGGGCGCACACCCCGGCCCGGACGTGAGCGTCGCCGCTGCGGCGAGCATGCTGGCGCTGCCGGAGCCGCACACCCGCACGCTGCTGCGGGCGCTGGTCGCGGCGGCGCTGCTGGTCGAGCACCGGCCGGGCCGGTTCGCCGCGCACGACCTGGTGCGCGCGTTCGCCGCCGGGCTGCCGTGGTCCGGCGACCAGGAGCGCCGGGAGGCCGTGCACCGGCTGCTCGACCACTGTCTGCACACCGCGTGCGAGGCGGTCATGGCCGTCTTCACGGCCCGGCCCAGGATCCCGCTCCCGCCCGCGCTGCCGGGCGTGGTGGTTTCGGCACCGTCGCCGGACGCCGCCACGTGGTTCGCGGACGAGTACCCGGTACTGCTCGCCGCGCACGATCTCGCCCACCGGGACGGGTTCGACGGGCACTCGTGGCGGCTGGCCTGGGCGCTGCGCGACTTCTTGAGCAGGCAGGGCCTCTGGCACCACCTCCAGACGTCGCAGCAGCTCGGACTGGCGGCGGCGCAACGCCTGGGGGACCGGCTCGCCGAGGCACACTCCCGGCGCGGTCTGGCGCTCGTGGAGGCGAACCTGGGCCGGTACTCCGCGGCCCGCGAGCAGCTACGGCGGGCGGCCGAGGGCTTCGAGGCCGCGGGGGCGCGGGAGTTCCTGGCCGAGACGCACCGCTTCGAAATCTGGGTCCTGGACTGCGCCGGTGACCACGAGCCGCAACTTGAGCTGGCCGAACGCCTGCTGGAGATGTATCCGCCCGGCACCGCGGCGAGCTACCGTGCCTCGGCGCTCAACTCGGTGAGCTGGTCGGAGATCCGGCTCGGCCGGTTCGGCCCCGCACTCGCGCACGCGCGGGCGGCGCTCGCGTCCGGCGAAGGGCTCGGGCCGTACTCGCTGGCCGACACCTGGCACACGCTCGGCAGCGCGCAGGCCGGGCTCGGCGACCACGAGGCGGCGGAGCTGAGCTTCACCCGCTCCGCGGAGGTCTACCTCCGGGTCGGCGCGCACGCCCTCGCCGCGGTCGCGCTGCGCACGCTCGGCGACGTGCACCGCGACGCGGGCCGGTACGACCAGGCCGACGCGGCCTACCGGCGGGCCCTGGCGGCGGCGGGCGGGTCCGACGACCCGAGGGCGGCGGCGATCATCGCGGAACTGGCCGTCTATCGCACGTGAACGGCACGGGAACCGGCCGCTCCTAGGGTCGTGCGGAACCGTCCCCCCGGAAAGGACCGACCACCCATGTCCGCACCCACCCCACCGCCCGGCGTCGCGATGACGCAGTTGCTCGGCGGCTTCCAGGTCTCGCAGGCGCTCTACGTCGCCGCGAAGCTGGACATCTGCACCATGCTGGACGACGGTCCGCGTACCGTCGCCGACCTCGCGGAGCGCAGCGGCACGTCGGCGGACCCGCTCGGCCGGTTGATCCGCACGCTGACCATGGTCGGCGTCTTCCGCAGCGAGGGCGACCTGGTGGCCACCACGCCGCTGGGCGCGCTGCTGTCGCGCAACCATCCGGGGTCGCTGGCGGGCATGGCCGAGCTGTGGATGGAGACGCACTACGCGCCGTTCGAGAGTCTGCTGGAGACGGTCCGGACCGGGGTTCCGGGCGCGACGCGGCACTTCGGCAAGCCATTCTTCGAGTGGGTGTCCGAGGACCCGGCGCGAGCGGAGCTCATGACCCGCGCGATGGCCAACATGACCGGTGCTCGGGAGGGCATGTTCGACGGGTACGAGCTTCCGCCCGGCCGGGTCGTGGCGGACATAGGCGGCGCGGACGGTTCGGTGCTGGTGCAACTGCTCGCGGACCGGCCGGAGCGTAAGGGCGTCATCCTCGATCTCCCGGCGGTCGAACCGGCGGCCACCTCGAACCTCGCGAAACAGGGCCTGAGCGGCCGGATCACGTTCACGGCCGGCGACTTCTTCGAGTCGGTGCCCGCGGCCGACGTCTACGCGCTCGGCTTCGTCCTGCACGACTGGGACGACGACTCCTGTCTGCGCATCCTGGAGTCGATCCGCAAGGCCGCGAACCCGGGCGCCCGCCTGCTGGTGCTGGAGGGCGTGATCCCGCCCGGCGACACGCCCCACATGATGAAGATGATCGACCTGACCATGCTCGGCATGCTGCCAGGCCGGGAGCGCACCGAGCCGGAGTTCCGCACCCTGCTGGAACGGGCCGGGCTCACCCTCGACCGTGTCGTGCCCACCCCGACCCCCTTCTCGATCGTCGAAGCGTCCGTGAACGGGAGCTGACCGCGGGCCGTGCCCGGCGGACGGCGGCCGGCGCCGTCTTGCCCGGGGCGCCGGGGGTGGAGATGAGGCGGGGGACGGCCGGGTGGCACGCCACCGGGCCCGGCTCCCCACGGATACGCGACGCGGCTGAGGCCGACCGGAGGCAGCGGGGGTGTCCGGCCGGGCCGGCGTAGACCCGTCCGCCCTTCTGACCGAGAGGACACCACGATGACCACGGCGTACGACTCGACCGACTGGCCCGACGACCCCAGCGTCGCCGAAGTGCGCGCGCTCGCCGCACACATCGCCCACCAGGTCGAGACGACCGTGCTTGCCGACGGCACCCGACGCCGCCGAGGTCCGGCAGCTCCTGGCGACCGCGCACGCTGACGACGACGGGCGGGGGCTCGACAGCGCCCGCGCCGTCGGCGAGCAGATGGAGACGCTGCGGGCCCGCTCCTGCCACCAGCCCGTCGGCGACGCCGCGAACGACCTGCTGCCCGCGGCCATGCGCTTGGTGCGGACCGCGCGCCAGGCCGCCGTCGGCGGATGCCGCCGAGGCGGCACCGGCCCCTGCTCCGGAGACGAGCGGGTGCGCGTCGTCGTGTACGACGGATGCGTCGACGTACGCGTCCCGGCGTGCCCGGAGCACGCGGCCGAGGAAGCAGAACGCTGGGACCACGGGCGCAGTGTCGAGGTACTGCTCCTCGGCGCCCGCGAGGCCACAGCCGCAGCGCGCGTTGCTGCACGGACTCACCCCCTTGCCGCGCTGCGTCACTGCGCTCCCCGCGTAGTTCCACGACCATCGGCGCGGTCCGTCGTAGACCGTCGGTTCTACTTTTCGGCCCTCGTCTGAGGGCCGAAAAGTAGAACTTGCCCAGGCCAGGAGCTTGTCGCTGATGGCGGTTCCGCGCGACCGACGCTCAGGAGCGAGGTGAGGGCAGAGCAGGAGCGTTCCCGGCGACGAGGGAGTCGCGGCCCGCCGCCAGCTCAGGGACGTACTGGTAGATCGTGTTCCGCGAGACGCCCAACAGCTTCGCAATGGACGAGGTGCTGTTCTCCGGACGGGCGAGCAGCGCGCGAGCGTGCCGGATCTCCTCCTCGCCCATCGCGGGCGGACGGCCGAGCCGGGCGCCGCGGGCGTGCGCCGCGACGCCGCGCACGATCCGACCGTCCTTGTGCACGGAGCCGGCTGCACCGTGGGCTATGCCGCCACCCAGATCGCCCTGCGCTACGGCGCCCGGGTGGTCGCGACCGACGGAACGACCCACGCCGACGCGCTACGCGGACTGGGCGCCGAGGTCACCGGCTACGGCGGGGGAATGGCCGAACGGGTACGCGAGCTCGCCGGCGGCCCCGCGGACCTGGACTTCGACGCCGCCCCGGTCAGCAACTCCCTGCCAAAGATCGTGCGCACCGTCGCCAAACCCGAAGACGCCCTGACCATGAGCGACTTCGCTGCAGCTCAGGAACTGGGCGTGCGCTTCCAGTCCGGCGAGGAAGGCCACGAGTACCACCACCACGTCCTGGGCGAGTAGGGGCGGATGGCGGCCGACGGTCACTTCTCCATCCCGCTCGCCGGCACGTACCCGCTGGAGCAGTGGCGCGAGGCAGCCGAGCTGAGCCTGTCCGGCAAGCCCGGCGGCAAACTCGCCCTACGGGTGCGCTGAGACACCCCACCCCCGGCGAGACCGTCGGCCCGGACACACCGCGATGCCTTGAAGCCCACCACCACGACGGCCGTGACGAGCGGGGCCTCCACGACGACTGACCACTCATCGCCGCTGCCGGACCTGAGCGCTTCCGCCGGCCGCTCTCGTGCTCAGCTCGGCGTTGATCTCAGCGTTGACCTGCCGGGTGTGCCTTGGTGGTGTCACCATGCGGCGTCGGGTCGCGCCGTGGTCTTGCGGTTACCTCTGCTTGGCCAGGAAGGGCAGTACGACTTCGGCCATCTCGTCGGGTACCTCCTCGGCGAGGTCGTGTCCGGCGTTGAAGACGTGGCCGGTGACGTCGTGGGCGAACAGCTTCATCTGGGACTCGTTGCGGTCGCCGATGAAGGCCGAGCCGCCGAGGGCCAACACCGGGATGTCCAGCTTCTTCCGGGCTGCTTGCCGGTTCTGCTCGGCGTCGACGAGCATCGCCCGGTAGATCGACAGCATCGCGCGGATGCCACCGGGCATGGAGTAGCAGCGCACGTACTCTTCGATCGCGTCGGGGGTGGCGGAGTCCGGGTGGCTGCGCTCGTATTTGATCATGTAGGTGATCAGTTCGCGTTCGTGTCCGGCGATGAGCATCTCGGGCACGTCCGGCTGGAAGTAGAAGCCCAGGTGCCACAGGTGCATGCCGCTCGCGACGTTTTCCGGCGTGAGTGCGGTGTGGTCCTCGAAGCCGAACCCGGGGAACAGCGCCTCGGCGAAGATCAGGGCGTTGACGTGATCGCCGTGCCGGGCGGCGAGCTGGTAGCCGATCACTGCTCCCCAGTCCTCTCCGATCACGCTGTAGGTGTCATGTCCGAGGTGGCCCATCAGCGCGGCGATGTCGTCGCTCATCGTCGCGGAGTCGTAGCCGTCTGCGGGACGTGCGGAGTCACCGAGGCCACGGAGGTCGGGCACGACGACGGTGTAGTGCGGCGTCAGCTTCGGGACGAGGTGCCGCCAGTGGTAGCTGGTCTTCGGCACGCCGTGCAGGAGCACCACGGCCGGCCCGGACCCGCCTGTCCGGTAGTGCAGACTCGTTCCGTTGACGGTGGCCCGGCCTGTGCGAACGGGCTTCTCGTGATGGTCGAAAATCATTCCTTCTCCACCTTTCTGGGGTGTCTCGCGAAGAACTCGCGGGAGGTCACGGTGCTCACCTCGGGAAGTTGCTCCCTCGGCCACCGCCGAGGGCTGGTGCGGTCACGGTGAGCGAGGGGCCATGGGGCATCCGGTGTCGTGGCACGAGGCGTAGGCAGCATCGCCGGCATCGCTGTTGCGCCGGGCGCTTATCTGGATCGATCGATACATATTCCGGCATGAAGAAATCAGTCGAGCGTGGTCAGCGCGACCTCCACGAGGGGTTCGAGGGCGCGGGCGTCCGGAGTGATCTTCGCGGAGACGAGGAGCCCGTTGAGGAACGTGACGAGGAAGGCGGCGAGGGCGGGCGGGTCGTGCCGCGTCGAGAGCTCGCCGCGCTCCGCCGCCGCTCGCAGCAGGTCAGCGAGCGCGTTCTGGTTGGCGCCCAGTACGTCCTGCACGGTACGCCGGGTCGGCTGGTCCTGTGGCAGGCGCTCGGTGGCGGCATTGACCAACAGGCAGCCCCTGCCGCCATGTTCGACAGCGATCCGGATCCGCTCGACCAGTAGCGCGCGGATCGCCGATCGGGCACCCGTCCCCTCTTCGAGGCTGCGCAGGGCGGCCGCCGCGAAGGTGGCGCGGTAGCGCTCCAGTGCAGCCCGGTACAGGCCGTCCTTGCCGCCGAACGCGGCGTACAGAGAGCCCTGTCCGATCCCGAGGCACTGGGTCAGGTCGCGCACCGAGGTCGCCTCGTATCCGCGCACCCAGAACAGCTCCATCGCGCGACTCACCGCCGCCTCGGTGTCGAATTCCCGGGTCCTCGCCATGCGCCCACCGTAGTCGATCTGGATCGATCGATCAAGAATGCAGTGCGATCGCGGAGACGACGCCGACATCGAAGAGCCGAAAACCCACCCCGCCGACGGGACGACCTCCGTCGATCAGCTCTCGCATCGTCAGCTCGCCCCGGGCCGACTGGCGGGCAGCCGTGGTGACGGCGAACTCGTGCTCGGTCGGCGCGAAGCGGGCCAGGGCGTCGACTTCTCGCACGAGGGACGCTGGGACGTACGGGCGGCCGGTGTCCCGGAGCATCTGGAGGGTGTCGTTGTAGAAGTTCGCGGTCTCGCCCCTGGCGAACTCCAGTTGGTCTTCCTCCAGGTGCGCGAGGTGTTCGGCGACCGCGGTGCGGTCGCGTGCGGCGTAGGCCCGCCACAGATCGTGGGCCCGTCATGCGGCCTCGTTCATCCGGGGGTCGGTGATGTCCTGAAAGTCGTGGAACGGCCGCGACGAAACCCCGGTACAGGCTCTGGGCCAGGCCGGCATTGGCCTCGAACAGTTCGCGGCGCGCGACGACGGTGTGCATCATCGGGAAGATGCCGGTGCGGCGATACCAGTCTCGTTCTCGGGCCTCGTGGTCAGTGAACAGCGGGGCGATGTTCGGCGAACCGGCGAGGCAGGTGGTGAACTCGAAACCGGCAGTGAGCGGAGTCTCGAGCCCGCTGATGACCCAGCGGTTGCTCTCCGGCGCGAAGCCGTAGTCCTCGGCCAAGATGCCCTTCGCCCAGATACCCGAACCCTGACCGTAGATGCCGAACTCGCCGATCGTGCGGCCGACGAGGTCCGCCGGGCCGGTGATCCCCTTGGTCGTATTGACGAAGACACTGGAATGCCGGAACACCCGTGCGGGGAAGACCGGGAGGGCGAGGAGATCCGTGCCGGCGTCCAATGCGCGCAGGTAGTGGGTCAGGCCGAATTCGGCGAGGTCGAACTCGCCAGCGGCCATTCCGGCGAAGATCTCGGGAATGGCGGGACTGTGCAGGGTGACGTTGAGGCCGTCGAACGTCACGGTGCCGTCGAACAGGGCCCGCGTGTTGTCGTAGCCGGTGACGGCTATGTCGAGATGCGGCGTGGTCATGTGTCCAGCAGTTCCGGGGCGACGATCTCCTCGACGGTCCAGCGGCGCGCGGAGAGCCCCTGCTCGTAGTGGTAGCGCAGGAAAGCGTCGAGCGTGTGCAGGTTCGCCTTCACCCCGTAGGGCCACCAGTCGTGCCCGAACAACTCGTCGTTCCGTTCCATGAGCGCGTTAGCCCAGGGCAGCATCACCGGGGTCTGGTAGAGACGACGGAACCGCCGGTAGCGATCGGCACCGGCTTCTTTCGCGTCGTAGAAGGCGTTGTAGACGGCGCGGGCGAGTCCGGGGTGGGCGTCCAGCAGCCCGCGGCGGGCCACGACGGCGTGCATGATCGGGAAGTTCCGGGTCCGGCGGTAGTAATCTCGCTCGATCGGCTCGTAGTCCGGGAACAGCCGGGTGATGTTCGGCGAGCCGTCCAGGAACGGCTGTGGTGCGTTGGCCGTGAACAGCGCGTCGATCTCGCCGGTGTCGAGCATGGTAGACAGCGACTTGCCCTCAGGCGTGGTGGTGATGTCGACACCGTCGGGGCGCGGGTGGGTGGTGAACTCGAACGGCGGCGCGGGATGGTTCAGCCCGCCGATCACCCATCGATTGTCTTCGGGCCGGAATCCGTAGTCCTCGGCGAGGATGCCCTTGATCCAGACGCCGGGGTCCTGGCCGTAGACACCGAACTCGCCGATGTTCTTGCCGACCAGGTCGGTGGGCCCTGTGATGCCGCTGTGGGCGTTCACGAACACGGCTGAGTGCCGGAACATCCGCACGGGGAAAGCCGGGATGACGGCGTACGGGACGCCTTGGTCAAGGGCCCGCAGCAGGAAAGTGAGACCGAACTCTGACACGTCGACGTTCCCATGCACGAGGTAATCGAAGACCCCGGGCAGGGTTGCCGCGGTCGAGATCGTGGTGCTCCGCACTCCGGCTACTGCTACCGTCCCGTTGAACAGCGCCTCGGTGGTGTCGTACCGGGAACTCGCGATACGCAGGTCCAGATCGCTCATGTGCCGCTTCCTCATCGCTGGTAGTGCTTTGGATCTCGGCGGCTCGGCCTTGGGGGCTCGAATTGGCTGCCCGTGACATGGGCCGGCATGCTGCTTTGCTTCGCAGCCTCTTGCTTCGTCAGTCGGCCTGGTAACGGTTGGCCACGTCTGGGCTTTGGCCGCCGAACGCTGCGAGGTCGGCGGTGAAGACGTCCGTGAGCAGTTGATAGTCCTCGACTCCGGGTGCGATGACGGCCTCGCCGAGCTCCAGGCCGCGCAGCGTGCCGGTCACGAGGTCGTCGGCGCTCATGCGGGGTATGGCGCTGAGGTTCATGCCCTGCGAGGAGTGGAACTCGGTGGCCACCACGCCGGGACATACGACGTGGACGTGAACGCCGGTGCCCGCCAACTCGGCGCCGAGGGTCTGGGACATGGCCACGAGGTGCGCGAGGGTGCCTGCGTAGACAGCGCGGCGCGGCATGACGGACTTGTCGGCGGGTCCGCTGAAGGCGACCATGCCGGCCACGTTGATGATCGTGCCCGCGCCGCGGTGCTGCATGCCGCCGACGGCAGCGCGCATCAGCTGGGTAGGAGCGAGGACCTTGACGTAGACCAGTTCGCGGGCCTTGTCGGCGGGCAAGTCGGCCAGCGGCATGTAGTGGGACACACCGGCGTTATTGACCAGTATGTCCACGGGTTCGTCGGCACAGTACGCGGCGACGGTGTCTATGCCCTCCTCGGTCGACAGGTCTGCAAGGACCGCGCGCACCCTGACGTCGGGGTGATCGGAGACGAACTGATCGAGGCGGTCCCGGCGGCGGCCGACGATGATCAGGTCGTGGCCGTCGGCGGCGAAACGCTCGACGAAAGCCTTGCCGATACCGGACGTCGCGCCGGTGACGAGTGCGAGCTTATTCATAAGGGAACGTCCTTAGGTACGAGCCGTCGTCGAGGTGTCGGATGCTGACAGCGGCGCAGGTAGCAGCGGTGCCCGTGTTGGTCTTCACAGGTGCCGTTCCACGAACCTGGCCAGGCTCGCGGAACGGCCTTGGCGGGTCAGTGCACCGGCAGGCTTGCGAGGGTGAATACCGAGCTGGTCAGCGGATCGTGGTACAGGAAGGTGTCCATCTGGGAGTTGGTCACCACCAACCGGTTCCTGACCACGGCGATGCCGGTGGTGGTGTCGGCTCCCGGATAGGTGCGTTCAGAGACGACGGTGCCGCGGGTGCCGCCACGGGACAGGCGCACGGTGGCGATCGTGTTGTCGACCGAGCGGGCGATGTACAGGGTGTTCCCCCGCCGCGCGATGCCGTCCGCGCTGTGCAGGGGCGGTGCGTCGACCTTGCGGATCTCGCCGGTGGCGAGGGTGAGCCGGTAGAGCGCGCCGCTGGACCAATAGCCGATGATCAGCGACTTGCCGTCGGGGCTGGTGACGATGCCGTTGCCGTTGGACTGGTCGGGCACGTAGTCCGGCAGGTGATAGGCGACTTGGAGGGTCCGGTGGACGCCGGTGGCCGGGGCATGCACCTCAGCCGCCGGGATCCGGTACACCACGGCCCGGAACGAGTCTGTGATGTAGACGTCCCCGTTGGCGGCGACCGCTGCGTCGTTCACGAGGGTCGGGTCGGTGGACTTGGGCACGCTGTAGGAGGAGACGAGCTTCCCGGTCTTGGTGTAGACGAAGAAGTTCCCTTTGAAGGCGCCCGCCACCAGCAGGCGGTTGCCGGTGGTCTTGATCCCGGTGGCCTGGGAGCGGCCGTCCTGACCACCGGGAAGGAACGGCTCAAGTGTCTTCGCCCCGATCCTCCCGCGGTAGATGGTGCCGTTGCTGATGTTGCCGGTGTAGATGTAGTCGTGGTCGGCCGCGACGCTTTCGGGGTAGGCGCACGTGTCGTCGATCGTGATCGTGCGGGCGTCGGTGTGCGCGGCGGTCGCAACGGTGTGCGGCACGGCGGTGTGTGCAGCGCTCTCGAGATAGGGGCACTGGTCGACAGTGGTCGTTGCGGCGGCGACAGTCGTGGCGCCGGCGGGGAACGTGAACGCGGCCAGAGCGGCGGACATCGTGGTGAGGGTGACCAGCGCGCGTCGCCGGATCGCGCGCCGTGAGGTGGTGCGAGTGGACATCTTGTCGGAGGACCTTTCCGGATCGTTACGTCAGGGGTGCGTGGGTCTGGGGCGGCGCAGCGCGGCGGCGACCGCGTCGGTGACCAAGGTGGTGGGGCGTCAGGTGATGCGGCCCCAAGTCGCCCGTCGAAATGCGACTCGGCGTACTCGTGCCGGCGCATGCCCGCCTTGAGCTGCGGAGCAGCCGGCACAAGCCCCTGCCGTTATCGATGAATGATCTTTCACTTTTATTCTGGCGATGCCGGATGCTACTGTCAAGGTGAATGATCGTTCGCTGATGGAAGAGGGTGTGGCCGATGCCCCGCATCACCGCCGAACGCCGGGCGGCCAACCGCTCGCGGATCGTGGCGGCGGCCCGTCGCCGCTTCTCGCGCGACGGCTTCGACCAGACCTCGATGCCCGACATCGCCGCCGAAGCAGGCGTGTCGGTCGGCGCCCCCTACCGCTACTTCGCCGGCAAGGAAGAGATCATCCTCGAAATCGCCGGCGACACGTTCCGGATGATGTTCGCGCCCGTCGAGCGCCTCGCCGACACAGCCGCCGCCGTGACGGTAGCCGACCTGGTCGCGGCGGCGATCGACCCGGTGAGCGGTGAGGACACCGTCGACGCGGCGGGTCAGGCCGTCACCGTCGAGGAACTGCTGCGCTGCGCCGTCCAGGCATGGGGACTCCTGCTGCGGCACGAAGCGCTGCGACAGCAGGCCCGAGCGGGCTTCGAGGACGTACGCGGACGCATCGCGGAGGCGCTCCGCAACGGCCAGCGAGCGGGCAGCGTGCCGACCGCACTGGACCCCGATCGAGGCGCACGAGTGGTGATGGCGCTGCTGCACGGTTTCGTCCTCCAGCACACAGCATTCGGACTCGACGACATCACCGCCTTCACCCGCGACGTCCGCATCGCACTCAACGACACCGGACCGCTCCGCGAGGATCACTGAACACGTCCTCCGCCGGGCTGGGTCCGGTGTCCACCGGCCACCGGCCCTGTACCGACCGGTGGTTCGGATCGATGATGCTCGACGTCGGCACGGTCGGCGACCTCGCTCATCCGGTCGGCGGAGTCCTACCGCGCTGCGGCGCCGGCTCGGGACTACGATGCCACTGAGCCCTTTCAAACTTGTCCTCGCGTTGGGCGCGTTGGGGTGACAGATGGGTGAAGCCCCTGGTAGACGGGTTTTCGACCAAGATCACCCGGTACCGACCAGAGGCTTCGCATGCTTGTCCACCCGTCTGGGTTGGACCTGTCCAGCTCGCACCTTCGCTTCCTCGGCGGCCACCTTCGGGCACGTCGCCGCACGATCGGGAGCCGCCGGCGGCGCCTGAACGTCGGCCGTCAAGCACTCCTCGCCCTCGCCCACCTGCGCAACGGGCACCCTTACGCCCAACTCGCCGCCGGGTTCGGCATCGGCACCACGACCGCCTACCGCTACATCACCGAAGCCGTCGACATCCTCGCCGCGCTCGCTCCGTCGCTGGACGCGGCAGCCCGCGCCGCTTCGCGGAAGGCGTTCGTCCAGGTCGACGGGACACTTCTCCTGATGGACCGGATCGCAGCCGACCGACCCCTCTACTCGGAAAACACCAGAAGCACGGCATGAACATGCAGGTCATCGCCGTTCCCGCAGGCCGCCTGATGTGGGCTTCGCCGGCCCTGCCCGGTGCGGCCACGACGTCCGGACGGCCCGTGAGCACGGCATAGTGGACACACTCGCCTCTGCCGGCATCACATGTTGGGCGGACAATGCCCACCAAGGCGCAGGAGCCGCAGTCCGTGTGCCCTACCGAGGCCGCTGGGCGAACCTCTCCGTCGGCCAGCAGGCCGTAAACCGATCCCAGGCCAAGATCCGAGCCCGTCCTTCCTCGTCCAGATGATCGGGGTGAGGTGTTCGGCCGCGGCGACGTCCCGGATGTGGGCGATGCCGCGGGCGACACGGGAGGGCGTGAGCTGGGTGGCGGCGACGAGCTGCTTGCCGTGCAGCCCGGCCGGCCGCGCTTCCATCAGCGCGACGCGGACCAGGTCGCCGTAGTACTCCGAAAGGGGCCTGGTCGTGCGGGGCACGGCTACTCGCCCTTGAGGAGCTGGAGGAGCTGCTCGCCCAGGGTGAACTCACCGGAGTCGTTGGCCGCTTCCAGCCAGTCCGCCGCGGCGCGGACCTTCGCCACCGAGCGGCGGATCGTCTCGCGCTCGTCCTCGGTGAACTCCTGGCCTCGCATCCGGGGCACCAGGCGGCCGAGCGAGGCGACGAAGCTGTGGCAGGAGCCGACCAGGTCGAGGTACTCCATCGTGTGCTCGACCTTGCGAACGGCCGGGGTCCGCTCGCGGACCGTCTCCTGTGTGGCTTCGGAGTTGTCGAACTGGGCGCGGTTGACCAGCAGACGGGCGGTGTCATCCCGCATCACCTGCCGGGCAACGGCCGGACGGTGCAGCATGTGCCGGGTGACCTGCTCGGCGACCTCTTCGTCCCGGGCCAGCTCTTCGACGACCCGCACCCGCTCGGCCGGGGCGACCTCGCTGGCCACGCGCGGGCGCCGCAGCAGATCCACGGCGGCCTGGCGCGCCACCTCTTCGTCCCGGGTCAGGTCGGTGACCACCTGGACCTTCTCCTCGACCGTGGTCGGCCGGTCCACCCGGTGACCGACCAGCCGCTTGGCTCCGTCCGCCGACCACCTGCGCGCCCCCGTGCGGGGGTTGAACGGAGGGTCCAGGATCTGCGCCCACCGCTCCGCATCGTCGCTGATCGAAGCCAGGATGCGGTGGCTCGTGAAGGACACGCCCTCCTGGCGCTTGGCGGCCGGCCACCGCGAGGCGGTCCAGCGCCAGTCCTTCACGGTCGAGGCCGCGACCCCGATATCGTCCGCGAACAACGCGAGGGACTCCTCCACGGTGAACAGCTCGTCCTCGCTCCGGGCCGTCGAACCCCCATGGCCACGGATCGGCTCGATCTCCAGCGTCTTGTCGCCCAGCGCGAACTGCGCCCGCGCCATCTCCGCGATCAGCTAGCGGGCTCCGCCACGATCTGTTCGTCACGCTCTCGCGTGACGTTCCCGACCCGGTCCGACATGGTGACCACCCCTCGCCGCCTCGGGCCGGTCTGGACACCCGCACGAGCGCGATGACATCGGCCCTGGTCGCAGCCCAGCGTGACGAGATCACGACAGGCGCGGCAGGGAGCACTGGGCGCAAAGGAACGGCACTCGAAGCACGCCAAGGCCCGGCAGAAGCGCTTGCGCCCCGGCGCTGACCTGGGGTGTTCGGCTACGGCGTCACCGTGACGGAATCGCGTTACGCCCGCCGAGACGCCAGGCTCGCGTCCGGCACCGCGGCGAGCAATACGTGGCCGACCGCTGCCGGCCCCCCCGACCGTCCACGACCTGCCGCACACCGGGCACTCCGCCTGATCACCACGCTGCATCGCCACCCCACGCCGCCGAGCCCGGTTCACCGCCGCCACCGCTTCGACCTGCACCGACCCGAACAGAACACCGCCTCCGGCGCCTTCGTCACCGGCAGCGCGATCCCGCACTCCCGGCAGTACCACCGGGCCTTCGCGCCCTTCGCCACGACCCCGATCACCCCGCCGGGGCGGACTCACTGACCAGGGCTCAAAAACACGCTCTCAGTGCATCCGCACGACGTCCAGCTCCCCGTCCGCGTACTGCTTGCGCAGCACCTTCTTGTCGAACTTCCCCACGCTCGTCTTCGGCACCGCGCCCACCGTCGTCCAGCGCTCCGGAAGCTGCCAGCGGGCCACCTGCGTCCCCAGGAAGGCGCACAGGTCGTCATACGGGACGGGGGGCTCGCCCTCCCGGAACACCACGGCGGCCAGCGGGCGCTCGCCCCATTTCTCGTCCGGCACGGCGACGACCGCCGCCTCGGCGATCGCGTCGTGCGCCATCAGGGCGTTCTCCAGCGCCACCGAGGAGATCCACTCACCGCCCGACTTGATGACGTCCTTGGCCCGGTCGGTCAGCGACAGGTAGCCGTCCGGGGTGATGGTGCCGACGTCGCCCGTGCGCAGCCAGCCGTCCGGGCTGAACCGGTCCTCGGGGCGCTGCGGCTCGCCGTCCACGCCCCCGTAGTACGCACCGGCGATCCACGGCCCGCGCACCTCCAGCTCGCCCTCGGACTGCCCGTCCCAGGGCGCGAAGCCGCCGTCCGGGGCCGCCAGCCGGGCCTCGACGCCCGCCATGAAGCGGCCCTGGGTGAGGCAGTAGTGCTGCTCGTCGCCGACGAGCAGCCGGCGGGGCGGATGCGCGATGCTGCCCAGCGGCGAGGTCTCGGTCATCCCCCACGCCTGGCGCACCACCACGCCGTGCCGCTCCTTGAAGGCCGACATCAGGGAGGGCGGGCAGGCGGAGCCGCCGATGGTGACCCAGCCGAGGCTGCTCACATCGCGCGGGCGGGCGTCCAGTTCGGTGAGCAGCCCCTGCCAGATGGTGGGCACGGCGGCGGCGTGCGTGGGGCGCTCCTTCTCGATCATCTCGGCGAGCGGCGCCGGCTGCAGGAACCGGTCCGGCATCAGCAGGCTGCAGCCGGTCATCAGTGCGGCGTGCGGCAGGCCCCAGGCGTTCACATGGAACATCGGAACGACGGGGAGTGTGATGTCCTTGTCTGTCAGGCCCATGGCCTGCGCCATGTTGATCTGCATGGAGTGCAGATAGACGGAACGGTGGGAGTAGACGGCGCCCTTGGGGTCGCCGGTGGTGCCGGAGCTGTAGCACAGGGCGGCAGCGGTGCGCTCGTCCAGCTGGGGCCAGTCGTAGGCGGTGGGACGGTCGGCCAGCAGCTCCTCGTAGGTGTGCACCCGGGGCGCGCAGCCGTCCAGCAGGGACGTGTCGCCCAGGCCGGCGACGACGATGTGCTCGACCGACTCCAGGCGGGGCAGCAGCGGCGCCAGCAGCGGCAGCAGCGTGCCGTTGACGAGGAGCACGCGGTCGGCCGCGTGGTTCACGATCCAGGCGAGCTGGTCCGCGGGCATCCGCAGGTTGAGGGTGTGCAGCACGGCGCCCATGGAGGGGACGGCGAAGTACGCCTCGGTGTGCTCGCTGTTGTTCCACATCAGCGTGCCCACAGGGGCTCCCTCGGTCACGCCGAGTTCGTCGCGTAGAGCGTGTGCAAGCTGTGCGGCGCGGGCGCCGGTCTCCGCGAAGGTCTGCCGCCGCGGCTCCCCCTCGCCGGTCCACGTGGTGATCGTCGACTGGCCGTGGATCGTCGACCCGTGGGTCAAGATCCGGGAGATGAGCAGCGGTACGTCCTGCATGGTGCTCTGCATCGCGGAGCCTCCCGAGTGGTGATTACGCGCGGGTAGGTTTCCGCCGATTCTTACGGCATACCAAGCGGTATGTCACTACCCGTGGACAGCTCTTTACGAAGCGCCTCGCCTCGGACGGGCTACTCGTCGTCCGTGAGCTGCACGGGATTGTGCGGCGAGTCGAGCCAGGGCGCATGCCTGCCATCAGCGGCAGCCAGTCGCCCACGTCTTCCGGCGACAGAGCGGTGCCGGAACGCTCGCCGCCTGCGGGCCGGTCCTCGCCCTCCAGGTACTCCCGGGTGTGCAGCCGCTCGGAACGCTGCTGGCGTAGCCGCATGAACGCCGCCGTACGCCGGCGCACAGGGAGCCAGGATCACGCCACCGGGGCGCGTCTGGTGAACACCTGGTCGCCGCCGAGCCGTTCACACAGCAGCGCCGTGTTCCAGCCCGTCCCCGTGCCGATCTCCACCACCTTGTGCCCCTCGGCCACGTCCAATGCGGCCAGCATGGAGAGGACCAGGGTGGGCTGGCTGCTGGAGGACGACGGGCACAAGCCTCTCCCGGGGGACGGCCGTGTACGCGGGCAGCCACTCGGCGGCGAGCGCACCGCTCTCCAGGAGCACGGAGGCCAGCCGCTCAGGACCGCCCTCCCCCTGACCAGCGCCGCCGTGCTGGGCACCATGACCCTCGTCGTCCGCGCCACCGAACGCAACGGCCCAGGGCCGTTCCTGTTGCATGATGCCTCCACTGGCCTTCTTCGGGCCGTCCGTGGAAGCCGCTCCATGCGATCGTCGCGCCGCCTGGCGTGCACCCGTCAGGCTGCCGTCTGGTGGTCCTCCTGGGCGCCGAGCACGTCCGAGGCCAGCTGCGCGTCCTCCCGCAGCTTGGCGAGCGCGCGCGAGACGGCGCTCTTCACGGTGCCGACCGAGACCCCCAGCACCGCGGCCGTCTGGACCTCGCTCAGGTCCTCGTAGTACCGCAGGACGACCATCGCGCGCTGCCGAGCGGGCAGCTTCAGCACGGCCCGCCACATGGCGTCCCGTACGGCCTGCTGCTCGGCCGGGTCCGGCGCGGGCAGCGGGTCGGGCTCGGGCAGCTCGTCGACGGCGAACTCGTCGACCTTCCGCCTGCGCCACTGCGACGTGCGGGTGTTGACGAGTGCCCGCCGGACGTAGCCGTCGAGCGCCCGGTGGTCCTCGATCCGCTCCCAGGCGAGGTAGGTCTTGGTGAGCGCGGTCTGGAGCAGGTCCTCCGCGTCGGACGGGTTGGCGGTGAGCGAGCGCGCGGTGCGCAGCAGCACCGGCCCCCGTGCCTCCACGTACGACGCGAACGTCAGCTGTGTGCCCACCAAATCCCCCGCGTTCCCCGCGTTTCCCCCCGGGCCTGGGGGCACGGGAGGGTTACCCGCGTGCTTCGTCGCTGTGGTCCGGGTGGTCCGGACGGTCCCAGGCGTGGTCATGCCTCAAAGCTAGAAGTCGTGGGGGGTACCACGGATCGCCCGGAGGTCCCGATGACGCGTCCGCCTCAGGGCGTACGGGTGGTGCTGCCTACACCTCCTGAAGGTGGAGGGCGTCCACCGAGCGGATCAGGGGCGGGCTCAGGGGCGCCTAAGGGGCGCCTCAGGGTTCCCACAGGAGCCCGGCGTACGCCCCTGCTCACGGCCGCCGCACGGCCCACGGTACGGCCCGCGATACGGCTTGCGGTACAGCCCGCCGCACGGCCGCCAAACCCGCTGGGCGGCCTGCCGCGCGGCCGTCAGCCCAGCACCGCGACGGGCGCGTCCACGACATTGCGGTCGATCGTGAGCGTACGGCTACCGTACGTCCGTTTCACGTTCCCCGCGAACTGGTGGGCCCGCCGGTGCGGCTGCCAGGCCCGGGGGTGCAGCCGGGGCTCGTCCTGGGTGGAGGCCCGCACGCCCCAGCGCGCGAACCACAGCGCCGTCGGCAGCCGCCGCGCGCCCGCCGCCCGCGCCCGCTCCAGGTGCGCGATCCCCGAGTCGGCGCTGCTGTAGAAGCCCGGGATGTACCGCTCCTTGCGCACGGCGGTGTTCCAGCCCTGGACGAAGCGCAGCGTGGTGTCGGCGCAGCGCCGGTCGCTGAGCCGGTACGCCTCCATGTCGAGGTAGACCGCGCTGCGCGGCGCCATGCCCAGGCGCCGCGCCTGCCGCACCGCGTCCTGCCCCTCCCGCACGCCGCGCTGGTAGGGGGAGCTGTGGCTCATGGCGAACTTGCGCTTGTGCGACGCGATGACGCAGGGCGCCTGGGAGCCGACGTACAGCGGCAGCAGCCGCCAGCCCAGCCGGTGCACGTCGCGGACCCAGGAGGGCGTCAGATACCGCTGGTTCGGGCAGCCGCGGCCGCGGCCGCCGATGTAGACGCCGGCCGCGCCGTACGGGGAGGAGCGCTTCCAGGCCCGCATGGTGGCGTACGGCGGGGCCTGGCAGGTGTCGAAGGCGCGGCCGGTGAAGATCCGCGCCCCGAAGCGGCGCGGGTCGCCCCGGATGAGCGAGGGCGGGTCGGCGGCGGCCGCGCGGGCCCGGGTGGAGGTCTCCGCGGCGACCGGCGGCACCGCGCCCGCCAGCAGCGAGAAGAGGGCCACGAGAAACAGCACCGGCCGTCGCATTGTGTGACTTTTCTGACGCATGCGCCGAGTGAAGCGAGTGGACGGGTCCGGACGGCTCAGGCTCGCCCGGACACCCCGGGGATTCAGCCGTCTGAGTCATCCTCCGGGGCCGCACACGCACCCCCTCCCTGCGGCCGCCGCGCTCAGCCGTCCGCGCCCAGGATCAGCCCGGAGGTCGGCACGCCCGTGCCCGCCGTCACCAGCACCCGTGCCGCATCCGGCACCTGGTTGACGGCGCTGCCGCGGATCTGCCGCACGCCCTCCGCGATCCCGTTCATCCCGTGCAGATACGCCTCGCCCAGTTGCCCCCCGTGCGTGTTGAGCGGCAGCTCTCCCGACGC
>NZ_JAAKZZ010000649.1 GCF_011045075.1 Streptomyces boncukensis | reverse complement strand
CCCCGAGGGCACCACCCTCGTCACCGGCGGCACCGGCGGGCTGGGCGCACAGCTGGCCCGGTGGCTCGCCGGGCACGGCGCCCCGCATCTGCTGCTGACCAGCCGCAGCGGACCCGAAGCCCCCGGCGCCGCCGCACTCGCCCGCGAACTCACCGACCTGGGCACCACCGTCACCGTCACCGCCTGCGACGTATCCGACCGCACCGCCCTCCAGCACCTCCTGGAGACCATCCCCGCCCAGCACCCCCTCACCACCGTCATCCACGCCGCCGGCACCGTGGAGACGGGGCCCGTGGGTGAGCTGACTCCCCAGCTGCTGCAGCGGCAGTTGGACGCCAAGGCCCTCGGCGCTTCCCATCTGGACGAGCTCACCCGGCATCTGGATCTGAGCGCCTTCGTGCTCTTCTCCTCCAACGCGGCCACCTGGGGCAGCGGCCTGCAGTCCGGCTACGCCGCCGCCAACACCCACCTGGACGCGCTGGCCGAGCACCGCCGCCGCCTGGGCCTGCCCGCCACCAGTCTGGCCTGGGGCCCCTGGAGCGAGATCGGCATGGCCGCGGACCGGGACACGCTCGCCCACCTCAAGCGGCGCGGCCTGTCCGCGCTCCGTCCCGAACCCGCCACCAAGGCGCTGCACCAGGCGCTCAGCAGCGGTGACACCACCGTCACCATCGCCGACGTCGACTGGGAGACCTTCGCCACCGGCTTCACCGCGCAGCGCCCCAGCCCGCTCCTGAGCGAGCTGGCCGGCCCGCCGCGGCAGGACGCCGGGCACGCCCGGGACGCCGGAGACGCCGGGGGCTCCGGGGGCGCCGCCCACCCGCTGCGCCGGGAGCTCGCCGAGGGGACACCGGCCGAGCAGCTCCGGACCCTCCTGCGCCACGTCCGGACCCACGCCGCGTCCGTGCTCGGCCACTCCGGGCCCGAAGCGATCCTGCCCGACCGCCCCTTCCAGGAGCTCGGGTTCGACTCCCTCACCGCCGTGGAGCTCCGCAACCAGCTCACGGCGCTCACCGGCCGGAGCCTCCCTCCCTCGGTGGTCTTCGACCACCCCACGCCCAGCGCCCTCGCCCGGTATCTGCGCTCGGAGCTGACCGGTGGCCACGCCGCCGTCCGCGCCGGGGCGCCTGCCGCGGCGGCACCCGACGAACCCATCGCGATCGTCTCCATGGCCTGCCGGTTCCCCGGCGGCACCCGCTCCCCCGAGGAGCTGTGGGACCTGGTGGCGCAGGGCCGGGACGCCATCGGCGAACTGCCGTCCGACCGGGGCTGGGATCTGGACGGGCTCTTCGACCCCGACCCCGGGCACCCCGGCACCAGCTATACGCGGGAAGGCGGATTCCTCTACGACGCGGCCGAGTTCGACGCCTCGTTCTTCGGCATCAGCCCGCGCGAGGCGCTCGCCATGGACCCGCAGCAGCGGCTGCTGCTGGAGACCGCCTGGGAGACCTTCGAACGCGCCGGCATCGGCCGCGCGGCACTGAACGGCAGCAGCACCGGCGTCTTCACCGGCGGCACGTACCAGGGGTACGGCGCGGGCGGCGGCACCTCGGCGCAGGACGTCGAGGGCTATCTGCTCGCAGGCGGCACGCCCAGCGTCATGTCCGGCCGTCTCGCCTACACCTTCGGGCTGGAGGGCCCGGCGGTCACGGTGGACACCGCGTGCTCCTCGGCGCTGGTGGCCATGCATCTGGCGAGCCAGTCGCTGCGGCAGGGCGAGTGCTCGCTGGCCCTGGCCGGCGGGGTGGCCGTCATGGCGACTCCGGCCACGTTCGTCGAGTTCTCCCGGCAGCGCGGCCTGGCCCCCGACGGCCGGTGCAAGCCGTTCGCCGCCGCGGCCGACGGCACCGGCTGGAGCGAGGGCGCCGGTCTGCTGCTCCTGGAGCGGCTCTCGGACGCGCGGCGCAACGGGCACCGGGTGCTGGCGGTGATCCGGGGCTCCGCGATCAACCAGGACGGCACCAGCAACGGGCTGACCGCGCCCAACGGCCCCTCCCAGCAGCGGGTCATCACCCAGGCCCTGGCCAACGCCCGGCTGTCCGCGGCCGAGGTGGACGCGGTCGAGGGGCACGGCACCGGCACCACCCTGGGCGATCCCATCGAGGCCCAGGCCCTGCTGGCCACCTACGGACGCGACCGGCCCGAGGACCGGCCGCTGTGGCTGGGCTCCGTCAAGTCCAACATCGGCCACGCGCAGGCCGCGGCCGGTTCGGCCGCCGTACTGAAGATGGTCATGGCCCTGCGCCATGGCGTGCTCCCGGCCTCCCTGCACATCGACGAGCCCACCCCCAACGCGGACTGGAGCACCGGCGCGGTGCGGCTGCTGACCGAGGGGATGAGCTGGCCGGAGAGCGAGCGTCCGCGCCGCGCGGGCGTGTCGTCCTTCGGCATCTCGGGGACGAACGCGCATCTGATCCTGGAGCAGGCACCGGAACCTGCTCGGCCGGAACCGGCGGAGCCGATCGCCGCTACCGGTGTGCTGCCCTGGGTACTGTCCGCGCGCGGCGACGGGGCGCTGCGCGGCCAGGCCGGGGCGCTGGCCGCCCGGGTGGCCTCCGACGCGGGGCTGCCGGTCTCCGACGTGGGCTGGTCGCTGCTGAGGCGCCGGTCGCTGTTCGAGCGCCGTGCGGTCGTGCTCGGTGAGAGCCGTGCCGAGCTGCTGAACGCCGTACGGGCGCTGGCGTCCGGGGACTCCCATCCAGACGTCGTCCTCCCCGCCCCGCCCTCCGAGGCGGCGGGCCCCGCGGGCGGGTCGGTGTGGCTGTTCAGCGGTCAGGGCAGCCAGCGGACGGGCATGGGCGCGGGGCTCTACGACCGCTTTCCCGTCTTCGCCGCCGCCTTCGACGAGGTCTGCACCCACCTCGACCCCCACCTCGAACACCCCCTGCGCCACGTGGTCTTCCACGGCATCGAAGAACAGCCCGGACTGCTGGACCACACCACCTACGCACAGGCCGGACTCTTCGCCCTGCACATCGCCCTCACCCGCCTCCTCGACTCCGCCGGACTCCGCCCCGACGCCGTCATCGGCCACTCCATCGGCGAAGTCGCCGCCGCCCACACCGCAGGCATCCTCACCCTCCCCGACGCCTGCCGCCTCGTCGCCGCACGCGCCACCCTGATGGGCCAACTCCCCCCAGGCGGCGCCATGACCGCCATCGAAGCCACACCACAAGAACTCGCCCCCACCCTCGAAACCGACACCCAGCTCTCCATCGCCGCACTCAACACCCCGACCAGCACCGTCGTCTCGGGCCCCGCCGAGGGCGTCACCCGGGCCGAGTCCCTGTGGTCGGCCCAGGGCCGCAAGACCAAGCGGCTGGCCGTCAGCCACGCCTTCCACTCCCCCCTCATGGACCCCATGCTGGCGGACTTCCGCGAGGCGATCGACGGACTGGACTACCACGCCCCCACCATCCCGCTCCTCAGCAACCTCACCGGCCTCCCCGCCGACGAGACCATCACCACCCCCGACTACTGGACCCAGCACATCCGCCAACCCGTCCACTTCGGCCCCGCCATCACCCCTGTCTCTTATACA
>NZ_JAAKZZ010000648.1 GCF_011045075.1 Streptomyces boncukensis | reverse complement strand
TATAGGAGACAGCAGGCGGGGCGGGCGGAGCGCCCGGCGCGGACGCGCCGCCCCGCGGCATTCTGCGCGGCTGGAACCAGTCGCTGGTCTGCTGCGTGAACTCTCCGTCGGATCCCGGCTCTTCGGATGATCCGCCCGAAGGGGGCGAGCCCGGCTCTCCCGGCACATCGGACATCTGACCGGAGCCGGTCGCGTCCGACCCACCGGGCCCACCAGGTCCACCGGGCCCACCGGGCGGTCCGGACGAACCGTTCGCCTCCGCCGCCTGGGACGGTGCGGCGGCGGGCGGAGCCGCGCCCTCCGCGGGCCCGGCCGCGTCCTTCTCGCCGTCCTCGCCCACCGGCGTACGCATCACGACGGGCGGGATGGGGCGGGATCCGGGGATGTTGATCCGGATACGGGTGGTCAGCGTCGTCTCGGTCTTCGGCTCGCCGGGCTCGGTTCCCGGCGGGTGCGAGGAACCACCGCGCCCGTTGGGCCCGGAGGACGAACTGTCAGTTTCACGACTCAAAACAGGTACTCCCGGATGGATTCGCCGTCTTCCCGATGACCCGAAGGCGGCTCGCCGGCGCGCACCACAATACTGGGGGCGCCCCAGATGAACCCTGGGACCACGGAAACGACCCTGCAACAGCCAGCTCAGCGATGTCTGTTCGGTACCGTCGGCGGCGCCGGCAGCGCCACCGTGGCACAGATCACAGCCGCCAGGATCCCGCCGAGCAGATAGATGTACGACCCGGCCCCGGCCGCGAAGAGGAAGTCGCCCTCCGGGCGGGAGGCCGTCAGCAGCAGCACCGTGACCGTCCAGCCGCCGCCCGGCACCGCGGCCCCGACCCTCGTACGGCACAGCTTCGCGCCGCCCCAGAAGAGGCCGACGGAGCCCGCGAGGGAGAGCAGCAGGCCGAACGGGGGCCAGGCCCCCTGGACGAGGGCGCCCGCCAATCCGGTGAGGGCGCCGAGGACGACCAGCGCGGCGTACACGGCGCCGCGGGCCCCGCGCACGGCGGGCCAGGGCCCCCAGTCGGCGGAGTCCGGCCCTGCGGCCGGTCGCGCGGCCCCCGCGCCGCCCGCGCCCTGACGCTTGCGGGGCCCGTCCGCGCCGGGACGGTCCCCGCGCGGCGCCGGCCCCCCGCGCACGTCCCGCCGCGACCCGCTCCGACCCTCACGACCGCCTGCCGGCCCGCCCCTTTCCGGCACACCGACTCCGCCCGGCTGCCGGGACCCGTCCGCGCTCCGGGCCCCGTCCGGCTTCCGGGGCCCGCCCGCGCTCCGGGACCCGCCGGACTTCCGGGCTCCGCCCGCGCTCCGGGCTCCGCCCGGCTTCCGGGAACCCTCCGCGCTCCGGCGCCCGGCCGAACCGTCCGAGCCCCCCGGCGCACCCGGCCCCGGGGTCCCGCCCGGCTTCCGGGGGCCGCCGGTCCGATCCGGGGCGCCCGGGTCACCAGCGCTCTCCGGGGTTCCCGGGACGCCCGCGTCACCCGTGCTCTCCGGGGCGCGGGCCCGGCCGGAATCGGGGGATCCGGCCGATCCTCCGGGCTGCCGGGATCTGTCGGCCTCCTCCGGCGTGCCGGAGGAGGCCGGTTCGCCCGGTCTCCTCGCCCCGTCAGGGCCGTGGGGCCGCGCCCCTCCGGTCTTCCGCCGTGCCCGCTCTGCCCGCTGTCCCGGCCGTCCGCTCACCGCGCCCATGTCCCCTACTCCACCACGCCCGCGAACAGATCTCCGACCGGCTCCCCCCGCGGCGCCGCGGCCACGTCCGCGAGCTGGAAGAACTCCGTGCCGAGCAGCGGCTGCCCGAGCCCGTTCGACAGGGCGAAGAAGTCGCCCCGCGCCGTGGAGCGTACCGACACCTGGGTCTCGTGCGCGGCCATCGCCGCGGCCTTCCGCTCCGCGTACGCCGAGGCGTCGATCACGGCGTCCACCTGGGACAGGTCCGCCACCAGCCCGGGTACGTCCTCGGGGCGCGCGAAGCCGGTCTCTCCGGTGAAGCCGGGGAAGGGGAAGACCTCGCCCGCCTCCGCCGCCGTGCGCAGCCGTGCGAAGCCCTCCTCGACGGCCGGGCGGAGCGCCCGGTTCCAGTACACCCGGGCCACCCGGTGCCGGTCGGCGGCCAGCTCGACGGCCCGCGTCGCCACGCGGTGCGCCCGGACGTGGTCGGGGTGGCCGTAGCCGCCGTCGGGGTCGTAGGTGACCAGCACCTGCGGGCGGAGCTCGCGGATCACCTCGGCGAGCGGTTCCGCTGCCTCGTCCAGCGGCGCCTGCCACAGGCATCCCGGCCGCTCGTTCTGGGGGGCGCCGCGCATGCCGGAGTCGCGGTAGCGGCCGGGGCCGCCCAGGAAGCGGTGGTCGGTGACGCCCAGCTCGCGCATGGCGGCGGCGAGCTCCCCAGCGCGGTACGGGCCCAGCGTGTCGTCCCGGTCGGGCGCCAGATGGGCGAGCCGGGCGGGGATCACCTCGCCCTCCTCGCCCTGGGTGCAGGTGACGAGGGTGACCTGCGCGCCCTCGGCCGCGTACTTGGCCATGGTGGCGCCTGTGGTGATCGACTCGTCGTCCGGGTGCGCGTGCACCAGCAGCAGCCGGCGCGCAGGCAGAAACCGCTCAGGGGCGGAGGCGTCACTCATGCCCCTGAGCCTACGACGGGACGGTCAGGGCCCCAGGGCCCCAGGGCCCGTCCTAGAAGCTGATATCGCTGATCACGTTCGCGACGCTCGCGGTCATGTCGTTGATCGAGGGCGCGATCGACGAACTCGCCAAGTAGAAGCCCAACAGGATGCAGACGAGCGCGTGTCCACCCTTCAACCCGGACTTCTTCACGAGCAGGAAGACCATGATAGCCAGCAGCACCACCGCCGAAATCGAGAGTGCCACGGCGGTTCACCTCCAAGTTCGCGCGGTTGGTACGGGATGGACCCAGTCACTACTCAGTCGGACGGACAGGACAGCGGACAGCTCGCAGCGGCACGGTGAGCTACCGGCTTCATACCCAGCACCCGCCGTGCGCAACGGATCTTAATTATCCGCACGACGGCACGGGTTGGCGCACAGGTGCAGGGCGTGGGGCGCATATTCAGTTCCAGCCAGCAGCGTGCCACAGCCGGGGCCGCACGCAGTACGGTCTGGCGCATGGCTACGACCTTCCCGCGCCAGCACGCGCGTACCCACCGGTTCACCCTCGGCGCGCCGCGCGCCTTCGCCGTCTCCCCCGACGGTGCCCGCATCGCCTTTCTCCGCTCCCGGCACGGCACTGACCTGGCACATCTCCTGTGGGTGCACGAGGTGGCGAGCGGCCGCGAATACCCCGCAGCCGACCCCGTCACGCTGCTGGAGGGGGCGCGGGAGGAGCTCTCCCCCGAGGAGCGGGCCCGCCGCGAGCGGAGCCGGGAGGGCACCGCGGGAGTCGTCGCCTACGCCACCGACCGCTCGGTGGAGCTGGCCGCCTTCGCGCTCTCGGGGCGGCTCTTCCTCGCCGAGCTGCTCGCCGGGTCGGTCCGCGAAATCCCCACGCCAGCACCGGTGGTGGACCCCCGCCCCTCCCCTGACGGGCGGCTTGTGGCGTACGTG
>NZ_JAAKZZ010000647.1 GCF_011045075.1 Streptomyces boncukensis | reverse complement strand
CCAGTTCCTTGATGCGGGTCATGAACGTCTCGAACATCGAGCGGGAGGCCCCCGCCGAGCTGCGGGCGATGAGGAAGCGGATGCCGACGTCCCGGGCGAAGGGGAGGTGCTCGGTCAGCACCGCGAGGGGGTTTCCGCTGGACGTCGCGACGAGTTCGTAGTCGTCGACGACGATGAACACCTGCGGGTCGGTCCACCAGACGCGTCCAACTTCTCGGTGTTCTTCCGGAAGGCGACAGGCATGCGCCCGGGCGCGTGGCAGGCGTCGGTGACCGTCGAGTGAGGGGTGCTCATCCATGATCACGGAGTGTCGCAACTCCATGATCGCGAGGTCCCTGTCCCTGCCTCGCTGCGTGGGTACCACCGTGTCTATTTGCGAGACCTCTAAACGAAACGACTCCGTAGGCTTGGTGCCGCCGTCGTCTTCCCGCTCGACCAGCCATCACGCTGAGGCCGCACCGGAGAAACCGGCCAGCATCGCGGCGGCGCCATTGAACAGAGCCACCCCGCCCGCGACGCGGAGATGAATCGTGCGGGCTCCGCGCGTCACCGGGTTCACGCGAACGATTACGTTGAGCGCTGTTTCGGTGAAACCTCGGTAATTTGAGGTCAAAAGGAGGCCGAGAAGAAAAAAGAAGGCTCCGGCGATGCCCAATGCCATTCCCGTGATGCCTTTCTGTGCTCAATGTAGGTGCATTACTTGGAGCCCCGTTGGGGAGGTGATTCCCATAGTACGTTCCCATACGTCCGACTGAAACCTGTTCCGATCTTCCCTTCCGCTCCGGGGCCTACGCCGAGAAAATAGGAACTGACTGAATCTCCCTTGGAGTTCTTGGCTCCGAATGCATCGCTGCGGTTGAAGTCCACGCCGAGTGGACCCGATTTTACCGAGCCGCCCTTATCCCACCCGCCACCTCTGATCTGGCTGATGTCGTCTGCGTTGCTCTTCAGCACGCCGATGCTGGCTCCGACGCCGAAGTCCCATCCCTCGGTTTGCGCCGCAGGGGAGAAGGTAGACGAAAGCTGCACTCCTCCGTCCGGCCTCCTTGTTGCGATCAGGCAGGTATCCAGGGAGCCCCCTATTCCTGCCCCTGCGGAAAAATTCAGGCAAATCCCCTGTGTCTTGTTGTATCCCGTGGCCTCTGCGACGGCATTTATCGAGCTGGCCGCGAACTTCCCGAGATCCCCGCCGGACCGGAGGAACAGGTACAGACCAACCAGTGTTCCTTTGGTTATCTTTCGACTGAGATCATCGGCCTTCTTCTTCTCTGCCTTCTCCGCAGCCTTCGCTGCCTGTAATGCGGCTTCCTGACGCGCAAACTCCTCAAGTCCGCTGGGCGCCTTTCCGTTGAAGCCGTTCAGGTCGCCGCGAGCGTCAGCGTCTGTCCCGGCTGATTCCAGTGCGGCACGCACGAGGCGGTCCGCGGCCACGACACCCTGCACAGCTCTTTGGATCCAGTTCGTCCAGGCGCGTTCCGTGTCGAGGCGTGTGGGATCGCGGAGCACGCCCTGGGCCTCTTCGGCGGTGAGCTTCGAGATGTCGGTGGTGCACTTTCCGTACGCATCCACCTTCATGCCGCCCTTGTCCTCGGCCGTGCTCCGAGCTCGTTTCACCACCTCTCGGGCCTCAGTCAGCATGTCGTGGCCGTTGTCGAGGAGCTTCGCGATCGAGTGGGCCTGCGTCTTGGCGGCGCCAAACTCGTACAGTGCTGTGTCGGACGCTGTCCAGAACGACTTCGCCGCTTCTCCCGACCAGCCCTTGGCCTTGTTCCGCACCTGGTTGGCGTAGTCCTGACGCAGAGCGTCGAAGGCGTCTCCCATGGCGCGCCACTGCTTCGCCGCTGCGGTCAGGGAGGAGAAATCCGCCCGCATGACGTCCTGATACGTCAAGTCCACCACGTGTACGGTCTCCCGGCAGGTCTACAGGTCGTCCAGCCCGCTGCGGCTCCGCAGAATCGGGGACGCGCCAGGGTCGGCGGGCGCTTTTGCGCCCTGTCCGATGAGGGCCGCGAACCCCGATGCCGTCCTGACCTCTTGTCCCCGGAAGAGTGTGCTGGTGGCCCTCAACGCGCCCTGTTGGCGGGCCAGGTATCCCCGCAGTACCTTCACCTGGCGGTCCCACCTGTTGACGCAGAACCGCATGCCTTGTCCCGTCTCCCAGCCGGGCAAGGCGCCCGGGGCGACAGAGCCGGGAGTACCAGCGCTGCCACAGATGGCCTCTGACGCGCTGTCCGCGATCCTGCTCTTGCGCAGCACAGCCGGGTCCAAGTCGTTCTCGATGTACTGTGCGGCTGATTTCCTGGCCGTGGCTGACACGGCCAGGTTTACCTCGCTCGCACCGTCGTCCTCCGACAACTCACCCTCCCGAACAGCTCATGGTGGCTCACTGAGTGCACTGATGACCCGACAGTAGTCGTGGCGGCCCGGGGAAGGGAGGGCCGGAGCCGGACACAGTCGGCGCCGGAGCGAGGAGCGGCCAGAGGGGGCGCGTGGGTGCCCCCGAGGCCGGCGACTGGTATTGCGGCTACCCCTCCTCCGCCGTCAGTCCCCCGTTGTGCGGCATCGGCTCCAGGTCGAACTCCCCGTCCCGCGCTCCGAGGACGAACGCCTCCCACTCCGCGGCGGTGTACCGCAGCACCACGTCCGGTTCCTTCGAGTTGCGCATGGCGACCGCGCCGCCCGCAAGGTGAGCGATCTCCACCTTCTCGTCCTCCGGCCCGCCCGGCGCGCTCTCCCACACGGCGTCGGAGATGTCCATGGCGTACAGCTCGTCCTTCTCCTGCTGAGTCCCCATCAGCGGCTGCTCCTTTCATGCAACTGGCCACACTACGGGTCTCGTCCGTACTACGGGCTTCGTCCATGCTCTTCGCATCTACGAAGACTGCTACCCCGGCTCCCGGTCTCACTGCGGTTCGTCATCGACCTTGATGTCGAGACGGACCGACTTGTCGCCGTCTCGCTCGCCGGCCGTGACCGTGACCCCGATGCGTGTCCCATCGGACGCGGTGAGGGTGCACCGGGTCTTCGCGCCCTCTTCCGCCTTCAGTTTGTCGGGGCAGTCGATGTCCTTGGGGGACTGGCCGACCTTCTCGGTCAGCAACCGGTCCACCTTCTTCTCCAACTCCTCGGTCCCTACCGAGTCGTTGGACGAACCGGTCTCGACGCTGCAGGCAGTCAACGCAAGCAGCGTGACGGCTGCCGCTGCCGGTATCCGGACGAAAGTACGCATGGCTCTCCTGCACCTCGTTCTCTGAATAGCCGAAAAAGCGAACCGCGGCCCCGCACCCTCACACCTCATCCGGTACCCACCCCAGCTGCACCAGGGGGGTGCCGCGCTTGCGGGAGACGAAGAAGCCGCGGCCGGGCGGGGGCGGACGGGGCCGAGGATGTCGCCCTCGGAGGGGTCGCCGGAGAGGACGACGCCCTGGGCGCCCAGTTCCTTGATGCGGGTCATGAACGTCTCGAACATCGAGCGGGAGGCCCCCGCCGAGCTGCGGGCGATGAGGAAGCGGATGCCGACGTCCCGGGCGAAGGGGAGGTGCTCGGTCAGCACCGCGAG
>NZ_JAAKZZ010000646.1 GCF_011045075.1 Streptomyces boncukensis | reverse complement strand
GGGTTCGGCGTCGGGGTGTGGGGTGTCGTGGGGTTCGGGTTGTTCCTCGGAGCCCCCATCCACGTGAGGTTGAACAACAGCCCCAGCCACCCCATGGGGTAGTTCCTTGGCTCTCCCTGGGTTGTTCGGGTCGCGGTCCCCCGAACCGTTCCGGTCGCGGTCCCCCGAACTGGTTCGGGTCGCGGTCCCCCGAACTTCGTCCGCCGTACCGCCGGTAAGTTCCGGTCGCGGTCCCCCGAACTGGTTCGGGGCGCGGTCCCCCGAACTTCCGGCGTCGCCCTCCCAGGGCGCGGGGGCTTTGCCGGGCTTCCTGCGGGACGTCGTCAGGGCTGCTTCTCCGGCCGCCCAGTCGGGGTGTGGACTGAGGATGAGGACATACAGAGTCGGCTTCCCCCGCTTCTGCTCTCCCTTGACGCCAACGACTCCGGCGGCGATCGCAGCTTGCAGATAGCGGCGGCAATCCTTCTCGTCCGCGCCAGCCGCCTTGGCGATGTCCTGGATACGGATGGGCTTCCCGTCGCTGAATCGCAGCTCGCCGGACGCGGCGGCCATGGAGCGGAGCGCGTAGAGCAGGGTGAGGATGCTGCGGCGCAGCTTGACGGGCATCTCGCGGGCCCAGCGCCACGCCAGGGCGTTGCCATAGGCGTGCGGGACGCTGCCGCTGCGCTGCTGCTCGTCAGTGCTCAAGGTGCCCTCGGCTCGGTGGTGTGCGCGATGGAGAAGGGGAGCGCGGGGCCGCCGCAGACGGGCGGCCCCGCTGGCCGACTACTTGGGCATGGGAACGAGGTCCTTGGGGCCCTGCAGGATGCGCCGGATCGGGCGGTCCTCGCGGACGGCGTTCCACGCGCGGATCAGGTAGGCCAGACGCAGGTACGGGTCTGCGCGGTGGGTCCGGTCCTGTGCTTCGTTTACCACCCGGGCCCGCAGCGCGAGGATCGGGTGGCCGGGCGAGAGCTCGACGCCGTCGGCGACACGGGCGAAGAACCACACCGCCTCATCCGGTGCGATGCGGGAGAACAGGTGATGCGCGGTGCCGGTGATGGACGGCTGGAGAGCCTTGAACGTCTGGCGTACCCACACGGCGACCTCTACGGAGCGGTGGATCTCGGGGCGCTCGGCGAGCAGGGCGGCGCACTCGGCGGTGGAGGGTGTGACGTTCGAGGAGAGCTTGTAGTCGCCCCGGTCCCACATCCAGACCTTCTTGAGGACGGAGGCGAGCATCTGCGAGTGCTTCTCACCATTGAGACTGAGGGCGTCGCCGGTGGTGCGCTTGGCTCCGGCGTCCATGGTCGCCTGGCTGGTGTTCACCAGGCCGCTGACGATGAGCATGTTGACGGAGGTGTCCGCCGCGATGAGGGCGAGGAGGCGGTGTTGGCCATCCAGCAGGGTGCCGTCGATGGCGAACTTGATGGACTCGCCGTTCATGGCCCAGTGGCCGGCGGCCATGTCGCGGGCGTACTTGGCGATTGCTGTTTTGCGGACGGGGCGGTTGTGGGTGTTCCTGGTGAGCCATTCGCGCGCGAGGTCGGGGGTGACGGTGAGCACGTCTGTGCGGGGCGTGAGGCCGGGTATGGTGGAGTTGTGCATATCAGTGCTCCTTCTGGATGGAGTGGGCGGCGTCGGAGAGGGCGTCGCTGATGGTGTGGAGGCTCGTCGCCCACCAGCGGCGGGCCTCTTCTCCTGCTTCGCTGTCGTGGAGCCGCATGGCGGTCACGAGGCGGGTGAGGTGGTCCAGGGTGCTGAGGAGTTCGGGCGCCTGGTGGTGGGTCTGGTCGCGGTGGCGAGGGAACCGGTCGTCGGCGGCGAGGCGCGCGAGGCGTTCGGCGGCTCGGGTCAGGTCGCGCGCCGCGTCGGCGAACGCCTCGGGCAGGGGTCGGCGCTTGGCCGCGGCGCCGAGCTGCTCGCGCACGGGGCTCCGGATCGGCTCGTCGGCTCCCCGCACGTGCGGAGCCCTCACGGAGGAGATCTCCAGCGGGGCATCCAACTCCTCGGGCTCCGCCCCGCCGGTGCCCGACGTGAGGTCCGCGTTCGACGGAGCCTGCGGAGCGGGCCGGGACGCGGCGTACGTCTTGCCGTCGGTGCCGGTAACAGGTGAGGAATATTCCTCACGCGAGCCAGCGAGATCGTTTCGCACCGTCTTCTGGTCTGCCCCCGTGGCCACCGCGATGGCTCGGGTGCTGAGCCCGCTATCGCGTAGGGAGACGACAGCCTCCTGTCGCTCTTCGCGTGGCAGCTTGAGCCGCGTCTGCCCGAACTCGGCGGTGCAGTAGGCGTCCCAGCTGTCGTAGCCGAGGGCGGCCCAGGCGCGGGTGGTGTATGCCTCGGTGATGAGTTGCCAGGTGCCGTCGACCGCGATGCGGATGCGGTCGGTCAGGGCGCGGGCCTGCTCGGCGGTGGGGAGCGCGATGTCGTTCACGCAGCGGTCTCCTTCCGGTCGGTGGGGCAGATGAGCTGGTGGGCGGTGATGGCGAGGGGGATGCGGGGTACGGCGTCGCCGGAGGCGCTGGTGGTCCAGCCGCAGGCGGCGCAGCGGTAGTCGGCGGTGGGGTAGTGCAGCCAGCGGCCGGTGTTCCGGTCCCATTCGCCGAAGCACACGTGCAGGCCGGGAAGGTCGGCGGGTGGCCAGTGGGCGGTCATGAGGCGGCCCTGCCTGCGGTCTCGGCGCGGCGGCATGCGGCGCATGGGGTCTCGCCGTGGCGTTGGTGGCGCCGGTAGGCGGCCCGGGTACCGCACGGGGCGGTCCGCCAGTTGTGCGGCGTAGCGAAGTGACCGCTCTCGCGCAGCTGCTCGTATGCGTAACGGCGCTGGCGGCCGGTCAGTCCGGCGAAGATGCCGTACCGGCTGTCGCGGGCCGTGTTCCCCTCCACGAGGAGTGCGAGTTGCAGGCAGGGGGCCTTCACGGGGCAGGCGGCGCAGATCGCGCGGGCGCGGTCCGCCGCGTCGCCGTCGGAGGGGAACCAGATCTCGGGGTCGTGGTCGCGGCATGCGGCCGCGTGGTGCCAGGTCACCAGGCGTCACCTCCGGCTGCGGGGAGGGGGTCGGGTCAAGTGATGCCGTCCAGGGCGCGGCGCTGCTGCTGGGGCACCGGCACGGTGGGGTGGCCGATCCAGTCCAGGCCCATGGCGGCCATGACGGCGGCGTCGGCCATGTCGTACCGGCCGGGGCCCTCGCACCCGACGCCGAGCTGTTCGACGGCGAAGGTGTGCACCATGCCCTTGGTGATCCGCGCTCGCCGCGCCCTGGGTTCGTGCTGTGCGGGGTTGGCGCGGCCGGTGGCGTAGATGGCGCGGCTGTGCGGGGTGGCGACGGCATAGGGGATGTCGCGGGCCCACAGAGCGTGAGTGATGGCCCACCACAGGCCGGCGCGCTCGTGGTGCCCGGCCTGGAGTTGCTGGCCGTAGGCGGGGCCCTCGATGACGACGAGGTCAGCGGCCCGGGTGCGGTCGATGACCTCGCCGCGGAGCCAGCCGAACCGGTGGTGTCCGGTCATGTCCTTGGCGGGGCGGAGGGCGTCGGCCCAGTCGGCTCCGGCGATGCCGGTGGAGGTGAGGGAGGGGTCGATGCCGATGACGAG
>NZ_JAAKZZ010000645.1 GCF_011045075.1 Streptomyces boncukensis | reverse complement strand
GGCTGCCCCTGCGCCTGCCCCGCCCCGTCGGGCGGAGCCTCCGGCGTCCGCCCGGCGCGCAGCTCGGCGACGCGCTGCGCGAGCAGGTCGTGCAGCATCGCGACGGTGACCGGACCGCCGGAGAGGTGCATCACGGACAGGAACTGCGGCACCGCCTCCACGATTTCGGCCACCAGGCCCTGCTCGTGCGGCGCGGGTGCGGGATAGGCGAGGGACCAGGCGTCGAACAGGGCGACCCAGCCGCGCAGCACCGCGCTGTCGTCGCGGTCCCAGGCACGCAGCCGCCAGCCCGCGCGCGCCACCTCGCCGCCCGGCTCGCCGTGCAGCTCGACCAGTCCGGCGAGCCGGGCGCGGTCCCAGTGCGTGCGCACCTGGCGGGCGGGGATGCCCAACTCGGTCGCGGCCCGCTCCACCGAGGCGAAGGTCCGCAGTGCGGTGCCGTCGTGGGCCGCCCAGCGGGCCAGCCGCACGGCGTCGACGAGCGACGCGCGCGCCTGGCGCGCGAGTTGGTCGCGCGCGGGCACGCCGTCCGGCGGCCTGGGCGTGCTCGCCGCACGCCGGGTGGTCACCGTGCGCCGGGCAGCGGCGACGGGCTGACGGGGGACGAGGCTGAGCCGGGTGTCGCGCGGTGTACGGGACGACGTCACGGGATCAGTCTTCACGGTGCGGCGGGGAAACCCAAACCTGGGGTGCCTTACCCGGGCGTACGGCCCGCCCCGGGCCGTGTCCGGCGGATCCCGCCGGTCCGGGGCCGCCCCGGAGCCGCAATCGGACAACGGCCGATGCCGGGTACGCACGATGTACGCACGATCCGCCGGATACGACCTCGCGCCCCGACTCACATCAGCGGCGTCAGGAAGCGGCGCAACGCCTCCTCGCAGCCCTCCGGGTCGGCGTTCCACATGGCCGCGTGCGGGGCGTCGTGGACGGTGTGCAGGGTGACGAGGTCCGGTCGCTCCGCGGCGAGCGCGCGTGAGCTGTCCCAGGGGGCGACGGTGTCGCCCGGACCGTGCAGCAGCAGCACCGGGAGGCTGAGCGTGTCCGGCGCCGGGACGGCGGCGAACCGGTCGGCCGCGAGCCCGCTGCGCCCCTGCACCGCGCGCAGGGCGAGCGGCAGCAGGGCGCGCGGGATGCCGTGCGACGCGGCCAGGGCGGCGAGCGTGCGCTTCCAGTCCAGCACCGGCGAATCGAGGACGAGCCCGCTGATCCGGTCGCGCAGCGCGGAGTTGGCTGCGGCATGCAGGGCCATGGCGGCGCCGCTGGACCAGCCGTACAGGACGACGCGCCGGGCGCCGTAGCGGACGGCGTACCGGATCGCCGCGTCCAGGTCGCGCCATTCGGACGCGCCGAGGTGCCCGATGCCGTCCGGAGGGCGGGGCGCGCCGAGGTCGCCTCGGTAGGCGATGTCGAGAATGGGCAGCCGCTGCCGGCGCAGGAAGGGGAAGAGGGCCATCGGCTGCTCGCGCGTGGCGCCCAGGCCGTGCACGGTGAGCACCCACACCGCGCGGTCGCCGGGCACGAACCAGCCGGGGAGCGGGCCGAGTTCGCCGGGGATGTCGACCTCGGTGAACGGAATGCCGAGCGCCGATCCCGGGTCGCCGGTGTACACCTGCGGGGTGAGCCGTACGGTGGCCCCCGCGCTCAACTGCCCCTGGGTGACGCGCTCCAGCTTCCGTACGACCGTGTGCACGGAGCCCTCCGCGTCCACGGCCGTCCCGGGCCCGTCCGGCGCCGCCCCGGGCTCTTCGGGCCGCTCGCCGGGCGGCGCGTCGAGCACCGGGCCCACGACCGCGTGGCTGCCGCGTCCGGCCAGGCCGTAGGTTCCGGGGAGGCCGGCCATCAAGGAGCGGGTCAGCGCGACCCTGCCGTGCTCCGCGGAGTGCACGGTCAGCGGCGGGCCCTCGAAGCCGGCGGGCCGGGGGCCGCCGTGGCGCCGGGCGCGCGCCGGGCGCAGCGCACGGGCTGCGGCGTACCGGCCGGCCGCCACAGCGGCCGCGCCGGCTCCCAGGACGGAGGAGGCGGCGAAGGCCGCCGTTCGCAGACGCATCGCCCTCACTGTCGCCCCGCCCCGGGCGCGCGGCCAGTGGGCTGTGGCATGCGGGTGACGGGCGCCCGCGGATACTCCCGAGGAGCGCCCCGAGGAGCGCCCCGGGGAGCGCCCGGGGACGTCCCGGAGGAGCGCCCGGGAGCATGGGGACGGAGCGTGATCAGCCGGACACAACAGACGCCGTGCCGCGACACTTCGATGCCCGTCCCAGTTCACCTTCCGTTCACTCACTGTCTTTACGTTCACCGCGTCCTTGACCTTCGAACGGATTGCGCCTGGTGACTGGATGGAACACATCACGCTTCTCATCGGGATCGTGATTGTCACGGCCTTGGTGTTCGACTTCACGAACGGCTTCCACGACACGGCCAACGCCATGGCCACCACCATCTCCACAGGAGCACTCGCCCCCCGCGTCGCGGTCGGGATGTCCGCGATCCTGAATCTCGTCGGCGCCTTTCTGTCCGTCGAAGTCGCCAAGACCATCTCCTCGGGGCTCATCGACGAAGGTTCCGGCATCAAACCCGAAGTGATCTTCGCCGGGCTGGTCGGCGCGATCATCTGGAACCTGCTGACCTGGCTCGCCGGGCTCCCCTCCAGCTCCTCGCACGCGCTGATGGGCGGCCTCATCGGCGCCACCGTCGCCTCCGTCGGCCTCAACGCCGTCAACGGCGACGTCGTCGTGATGAAGGTCCTCATCCCGGCGCTGGCGGCCCCGCTGGTCGCCGGTATCGCCTCCCTGCTGGCCACCCGGCTGACGTACCGCGTGGCGCGCAACGCCGACGAGGAGCGGAGCGCCAAGGGCTACCGCGCGGGCCAGATCACCTCGGCCGCGCTGGTCTCCCTGGCGCACGGCACCAATGACGCGCAGAAGACGATGGGCGTCATCACTCTCGCGCTGGTCGCCGGCGGCGCGCTGGCCCCGGGGTCGGACCCGCCGGTGTGGGTCATCACCTCGGCGGGCCTCGCCATCGCGCTGGGCACCTATCTGGGCGGCTGGCGGATCATCCGCACCATGGGCAAGGGCCTCACCGACATCCAGCCCCCGCAGGGCTTCGCGGCGCAGACCGGCGCCGCTGCCACCATCCTGGCCTCCTCGCACATCGGCTTCTCCCTCTCCACCACCCACGTCTGCTCGGGCGCCGTCATGGGCTCCGGGCTCGGCCGCAAGGGCAGCGTCGTACGGTGGGGCACCGCGGGCCGGATGGTGATCGGCTGGGCCCTGACCCTCCCGGCCGCCGGACTGGTCGCCGCCCTGGCAGCCGTGCTGGCCGACCAGGGGGACTGGGGCGTGACCACCGTCGCCGTCCTGCTGGTGGCCGGCTGTGCCGCCATCTGGGCCTGCTCGCGCCGCGCCCCGGTCGACCACACGAACGTCAACGACCTGCCCGCCGAGGGCGCCACGGACGAGGGAACCGACCGCGGGGAGCCCGAGCCCGCCGGAGTCGTCACCGCCGCCCTGCAGACCGTCGCCCCGCCGCCCGCGCCGACGGGCGCCACGGTGCCCCCCGCCCGGCAGGAGGGGGACCAGC
>NZ_JAAKZZ010000644.1 GCF_011045075.1 Streptomyces boncukensis | reverse complement strand
CGGTCCCCCCGGTCCGCCCCGTCCGCCCGGTCCGCCTCGTGCTGCCGCTCGGTCATCGGCTGGCCTCCGCCCGCTTCCGGATCCACGCGTTGAGCAGGGTCGCGAGCAGCAGCATCGCGCCCAGGAAGAACTTGAACCAGTCGGGGTTCCACTGCGCGTAGACGATGCCCTTGTTCGCCATGCCGAAGATGAACGCGCCGATGGCGGCGCCGACCGCGGAGCCGTAGCCGCCGGTCAGCAGGCAGCCGCCGATGACGGCGGCGGCGATGTAGATCAGCTCGTTGCCGACGCCCTCGCCGGACTGGACCACGTCGTAGTTGAAGAGCAGGTGCTGGCCCGAGATCCAGGCGGCGAACGCCACGCCCATATACAGCCCGATCTTGGTACGGGCCACCGGCACGCCGACCGCGCGGGCCGCGTGCACCCCGCCGCCGACCGCGAAGATCCAGTTCCCGGCGCGGGTGCGCAGCAGGATCCAGGTGGCAGCGGCGACCAGCGCCAGCCACCACACCACGGTGACCTGGATGTCCACGTCGCCGATCGTGAGCTGGGAGGCGAAGGCGTCCTGCGCGGAGGAGAAGCCCTCCATATCGCTGATGCTCTTGGTGGAGACGGTGCCGCTGATCAGCTTGGTCAGCCCCAGGTTCAGGCCCGTCAGCATCAGGAACGTGGCCAGGGTGATGATGAAGCTGGGCAGCCCCGTGCGGGCGAGCATGAAGCCGTTGAAGAACCCGATGGCGAGCATGACCAGCAGCGACACCCCCACGCCGACCCAGGTGTTGGCCGTCATCTGGTAGCTGAACATCGACGAGGTCAGCGCCGCGGAGGTCACCATGACCCCGGCCGACAGGTCGAACTCGCCGCCGATCATCAGCAGCGCCACCGGCACCGCCATGATCCCGATCGTGGAGGAGAAGTAGAGCACCGTGGAGAGGCTGGAGGCGCGCAGGAAGCTGTCCGCGATCAGCGCGAAGAACACGAAGAGCGCGATCGCGCCGACGACGGCGCCCAGCTCGGGGCGGCGCAGCAGCCGCGCGGGCAGCGGGCGGCGCGTCAGCCGCTCGTCGGCGGCCTCCGGGGTGGTGACGGTCATCGCGTGCCCCGCTTCGTGTACTCCTCCAGCGGGCCCGCGTCCTTCTGGGTGAGGATCTGCGGGCCGGTCAGGACGGGCCGGCCGCCGCCGAGCATGTCGCCGTTGTAGCGGTGCAGCCAGAGCAGGTCCACGGCCTCGTAGCCCTGCAGATACGGCTGCTGGTCCACGGCGAAGCCGAGCGTGCCGTCCTTGAGGCCGGAGGCGACCTTGGCGTTCAGGTCGAAGGTGTCGACCTCCGCTTCGCTGCCCGCGTCCTGCTTGGCCTGCACGGCGGTGGGCGCGAACGGGGCGCCGAGCGTGACGACCGCGTCCACCTTCCCGTCGGACTGGAGCTTGGCCTCGATGGACGACTTGACGCCCGGCATGTTGGTGCCGTCGACGTTGAGGTCCTGCACCGTGCCGTCGAAGGTCTTCTCGATGCCGTCGCAGCGCTGCTCGTGGCCGACGTTGCCCTGCTCGTGCTTGACGCACAGCGCCTTCTTGCGGCCCCGCTTGTTCAGCTCGCGGCCGACGGCCTCGCCCGCCAGCACCTCGTCCTGGCCGATGTGGGTGAGGGCGCCGAAGTCCTTCGACTCCTGCTGGCCGGAGTTGATGGTGATCACCGGGATGCCCGCCTTGACCGCCTTCTTGACGACCCGCTCCAGCGCGTCGGGCTTGGCGAGGGTGACGATCAGCCCGTCGACCTTCTTGTCGATCGCGGTCTGCACGAGCTGGGCCTGCGGCCCCGCCTCCTCGTCGTGCGAGTACAGGAAGTCGATGTTGTCCTTGGCCGCGGCCTGCTTGGCGCCGCTCTGCACGATGTCCCAGTAGGTGTCGCCATCGCCCGAGTGGGTGACCATGGCGAAGGTCCAGCGCGGCGTGTTCACGTTCGCCTTGCCGGAGGCGGCGGCGCGCTCACGGGCCTCCTCGGCCCGCTTGCCGCCCGTGCTGCTGCACCCGCCGAGCACCGCCACCGCCGCGACGGCGAACGCCATCACGGCTCCCTTCGTCCGTACGGACGTACGGGACCTCTGCACGCTGGCCACGCTGTTCTGCCCTCTCGGTACACGGATGCGGTAGATGTCCGGGCCGACCACCCGGGACCACCGGACAAGTATCGGTTACCGCTGAGGCGGACGGTGCGAGGGGGGCTCTCGCGCTGCGCGGCACCCGCTCCGGCGGCTCCGTCAGGGGCGTACCAGGAGCTGGAAGTCGAACGCGTACCGGGACGCGCGGTAGAGATGGGTGCCGTACTCCACCGGGCGGCCCGTGTCGTCGAACGCCGTACGCTGCATCGTCAGCAGCGGCGCCCCCTCCGGCTCCCCCAGCAGCTCCCCCTCCTCGGCGGTCGCGGCCCGCGCGCCCACCGTCTGCCGGGCGCTGTGCAGGGTGACGCCCGCACCGCGCATCAGCCGGTAGAGCCCGGTGGCCTCCAGCTCCTCGCGCCCCAGGGGCAGCAGCTCGGCCGGAAGGTAGTTGCACAGGTACGCCATCGGCTCGCCATGGGTGAACCGGAGCCGCTCCACGGCCCGCACCTCGGTGCCCTCGGGGACGGCGAGCGCGGCGGCCACCTGGGCCGTGGCCTCCTCCGCCGCGTAGCGCAGCACCTGGGTGCCGGGGCGCTGGCCGGCCGCCTCCAGGTCGTCGTACAGGCTGCTCAGCTCCAGGGGGCGCTTGACCTGGCTGTGCACCACCTGGGTGCCGATGCCGCGCCGCCGCACCAGCAGGCCCTTGTCGACCAGGGACTGGATGGCCTGTCGGACCGTGGGGCGGGAGAGCCCGAGCCGTCCGGCCAGCTCGATCTCGTTGCCCAGCAGACTGCCCGGCGCGAGCTTGCCGCGCTCGATGGCGGTCTCAAGCTGCTGGGCGAGCTGGAAGTACAGCGGGACGGGGCTGCTGCGGTCCACGCTGAGCTGGAGGTCCACCGGATCCGGATCATTCTTGGCCACGAGGGGAGCGTAGTGCCCAGAGGGTGACCTTGGTAACCGTACGTTCGATTGTCAGGACGAAAGGACAAACCATTGACAGCGTTCCCGGTTGCCTCCAGCGTAGGGTCATGCGGATCGGACTCATCGGAGCCGGCAGGATCGGCGCCCTGCACGCACGCACCATCACCGCCCACCCCGAGGTCACCGAGCTGGTCGTCGCGGACGCGGATCCGATGCGCGCCGTCGAGGTCGCCGCGGCGCTGGACGCGACGCCCGTGCCCTCGGCCGCCGAGCTGTTCTCGCTGGACATCCACGCGGTGGTGATCGCCTCCAGCACCGCGTCGCACGCCGGGCTGATCCGCGCCGCCGCCGCACGCGGGCTGCCCGTCTTCTGCGAGAAGCCCGTCGCGCTCGACCTGGCCGGCACCCGGGAGGCGCTGCGCGCGGCGGACGACGCCGGGACGCTGCTCCAGGTCGGCTTCATGCGCCGCTTCGACGCCGGGTACGCGGCGGCCCGCGCGGCCGTGCGCGGCGGACGGCTCGGGCGCCTGCACACCGTCCGCGCCCTCACCTCCGACCC
>NZ_JAAKZZ010000643.1 GCF_011045075.1 Streptomyces boncukensis | reverse complement strand
TTCAACCGCCTCAAGCAGTGGCGCGGCATCGCGACCCGCTACGACAAGACCGCCGAGTCCTACCAGGGAGCCGTCGCCCTCGCCTCGCTCCTGATGTGGACGTGACATTTGAAGACAACTCCTAGGGTTCGGTTATGCGTATTTCCGCGCAGGCGCTCAGCGCAGCAATCCGGGGCGAGATCGTCGCCGGTTCCTTTCCGCCCGGCACCCGGCTCACGGAGGAGCTGCTCGCACGCCGGTTCGGGGTCTCCCGGGTGCCCGTGCGGGAGGCGCTGCGCACCCTGGAGTCGGAGGGGTTCGTGCGCACCCGGCGGTACGCGGGCGCGTGTGTGGCCGAGCCCACCGCGCAGGAGGCGGCCGATCTGCTGGACCTGCGGGCCCTGCTGGAGCCGCTGGGCGCCGCGCGCGCCGCGCAGCGCCGCACCGAGGCGCATCTGAAGGTGCTGCGCGGGCTGGTGCGGCTCGGCCTGCTGCGCGCCGAGCGCGGGCAGCTCTCGGAGCTGCGCTCGCTGACCGGCTGGTTCCAGGAGACGCTCGCGCAGGCGGCCGGGACGCCGGTGCTCACCGGGCTGCTGCTGCAGCTGCGGCACAAGATCGCGTGGCTGTACGCGGTGGAGGCGCCGGGCAGTGAGACGGCCGAATGGCAGGAGCGCGGCCGGCTGGTCGACGCGATAGCGCGCAGGGAGGCGGAGCGGGCGCGGGCGCTGGCCGTGCGGCACGCGGAGCGGTCGGCCGCGCGCTACCGGCTGCGCGCTCCCGGACCCGGGCCGCGTCCGGTCGGCGCCGCGCCGAAACATGCTGTCAACACGGCGCGCGACCGTATTTAACATTCGGCGCATACCGTTGCACACAAAAGGCGGGCGGAATTCAGGCGTCGCGCCCGAATATTCCGCCCGCTCTTTTCCGCGCTTGTTTCAGACCGTCTCCGGAAGCTCCTCAAGCCCCTCGGAGACGAGCTTGGCCAGCCGGTCGAGCGCCGGGCCTGCGTCGTCCGCCTCCGAGGCCAGCACGATCTCCTCGCCGCCCTCGGCGCCGAGCCCCAGCACGCCCAGCATGGACGCGGCGTTCACCGGGGCGCCCTCGCCCTTCTGGATCGTGACGGGGACGCCGGCGGCCGAGGCGGCGCGGACGAAGATCGAGGCGGGACGGGCGTGCAGGCCCTCGGCCCAGCCGACGGTGACACGGCGCTCAACCATGGTGTTGCCCTTCGGGTCGTATGGGTTGTCTAGACCAGTTTCGCACGGCGAACGGAGTGCGGGATTCCAGGGCGTGCCCCCGGCGCGCGCCACCGTACGCTGGGCTCATGCGGACCCCCCGGGAGCGTGCCTATCCCACCCACTGGGAAGCGGACGTCGTGCTGCGCGACGGCGGGACGGCCCGGGTCCGTCCCATCGCGCCGGACGACGCCCAGCGCCTGGTCAGCTTCTACGAACAGGTCTCCGACGAGTCCAAGTACTACCGGTTCTTCGCACCCTACCCGCGGTTGACCGACCGCGATGTGCGCCGGTTCACGCACCACGACTACGTCGACCGGGTCGGCCTCGCCGCGACCGTCGGCGGTGAGTTCATCGCCACCGTGCGCTACGACCGCATCGACCCGGCGGGCCGCCGCGCCTCGGCGCCCGCGGACGAGGCCGAGGTCGCCTTCCTCGTCCGGGACGACCAGCAGGGCCGGGGCGTGGCCTCCGCGCTGCTCGAACACATCGCCGCCGTCGCCCGCGAGCGCGGGATCCGCCGCTTCGTCGCCGAGGTGCTGCCCGCCAACACCAAGATGATCAAGGTGTTCACGGACGCGGGCTACTCCCAGCGGCGCAGCTTCGAGGACGGCTCCGTGCACCTCACCCTCGACCTCGAACCCACCGAGGAGTCGCGCGCCGTGATGCGCGCCCGCGAGCAGCGCGCCGAGGGCCGCTCGGTCCAGCGGCTGCTCGCGCCCGGCTCGGTCGCCGTCGTCGGCGTCAGCCGGGCGCCCGGCGGCGCGGGCCGCGCCGTGCTGGAGTCGCTGCACACCGCGGGCTTCCCCGGCCGCGTCTACGCCGTGAACCGGGAGCTGGCGGCGGGGGCAACCGAGCTCGCGGGCGTTCCGGCGCACCGGTCCGTACCCGAGCTGCCGGAGCCGGTCGACCTCGCCGTGCTCGCCGTCCCGGCCGCGCGGGCGGCCTCCGTCGTCACCGAGTGCGGCGCGGCGGGCGTACGCGGCGTCGTCGTCCTCTCCGACGGCTTCGGCCGCGCCGAGCAGCGCGCCCTGGTCCGGCTCGCGCGCTCCCACGGCATGCGCGTGATCGGCCCGAACGCGCTCGGGCTGATCAACACCAGCCCGGACGTCCGGCTCAACGCCACCCCCTCGCTCCGGATGCCGCGCCGCGGACGGATCGGCGTCTTCACCCAGTCCGGCGCGATCGGCATCGCCCTGCTGGACGGGCTCGACCGGCGCGGCAGCGGCCCCTCCGCTTTCGTCTCCGCCGGGAACCGCGCCGACGTCTCCGGGAACGACCTCCTCCAGCACTGGGACGAGGACCCGGACACCGATGTCGTCCTGATGTATCTGGAGTCCATCGGCAACCCCCGCAAGTTCACCCGGCTCGCCCGGCGCACCGCGGCCCACAAACCCCTCGTCGTGGTGAAGGGGGCGCGGCAGCTTGGCGGTGCGCCCCCGCCCGGTCACGCCGCGCCCGTCTCGCGCACCCCCGACGCCACCGTCACCGAGCTGCTGCGGCAGGCGGGCGTCCTGATGGTCGACAGCTCCACGCAACTGCTGGACACCGGGCTGCTGCTCGCCCGCCAGCCGTACCCCGAGGGCCCCCGCGTCGCCGTCCTGGGCAACACCGACGCGCTCAGCCTCCTCACCTACGACGCCTGCCGCACCGATGGGCTCAGCCCCCGCCCCGCCGTGGCGCTGCCCGCCGCAGCGCCCCCCGCGGACTTCGCGCGGGCGCTGGGCGAGGCGCTCGCCGACCCGGAGACGGACGCGGCCGTCGTCACCGCGATCCCCTCGGTGGCCACCGCGGACCCGGACGCCCCCGCGCCCCCCGGCACCCGGCCTGAGGCCCTCGCCGCGGCCCTGGGCGAGGCCGCCGCCGGTGCGGCCAAGCCGGTGGCCGTCGTCCACTTCGCCATGGAGGGCCTGGACGCCGCGCTCGCCGTCCACGGCATCCCCGCATACCCGGCGCCCGAGCGCGCCTCGCGCGCCCTCGCGGAAGCCGCGCGCTACGCCCAGTGGCGCCGGCACGCCGGGGCGCCCGGCCGCGTCCCCGAGCTGGAGGTGGCCCCCGCCGCCTCCGCGCTGCTCACCCGCGCCACCGCGGCCGAGGAGCCGGAGCCCGGGCAGGGACCGGAGCCGGGACAGGGCCCGGGACCGGAGCAGTGGCAGGGCCCGGAGCAGGAACCGGAGCCGGAGCCGGGCCAGTGGCAGGGCCAGGAGCAGGAGCAGGAGCAGGAGCAGGAGCAGGAGCAGGAGCAGGAGCAGGAGCAGGAGCCGTGGCCGGAGCAGGGCGGCGCTGCGGTCCCGCGCAGCCGCCCGCTCGGCGTCGCGGACACCGCCGCGCTGCTCGGTGCGTACGGGATCCCCGTCCAGCCCACCC
>NZ_JAAKZZ010000642.1 GCF_011045075.1 Streptomyces boncukensis | reverse complement strand
GGCGGGAGGTGTCCGTGGCGAGCCGGATCGCGAGGGCGCCCAGGACGGTGCCCATGACATAGCGCTGGACGCGCAGCCAGCCGGGGCGGCGGGCGAGGAAGACGGAGATGGCGCCCGCCGCGAGGACGAACAGGCCGTTCACGCCCACGCCCACCACCACCTGCACCCCGCCCAGCAGGAAGCCCTGCACCAGCACATGGCCCCGGTCCAGGTCGACGAACTGCGGTATCAGCGAGAGGTACATGATGGCGATCTTCGGGTTGAGCAGACACGTCAGCAGGCCCATGGTGAACAGGCGGCGGTTGGAGTCGCGGGGCAGCTCCCGAGGGGCGAAGACGGAGACGCCGCCGGGCTTCAGCGCCTTCCACGCCAGCCAGCCCAGATATCCGGCGCCCGCGAGCTTGACGGCGAGATAGACCTCGGGGACCAGGGTGAAGACGGCGGAGAGGCCGAGGTTGGCCGCGGTGAGGTAGATCAGGAAGCCGACGGCGACGCCGGAGAGGGAGACCAGCCCGGCGCCGCGGCCGTGGGCGATGCTGCGGGAGACGAGATAGATCATGTTCGGGCCGGGCGTCAGCACCATCCCGAGCGCCACCGCCGCCACACCCATCACCGCGCCTGTCGTGATCATGCCTCTCAGCATGAGCCCGGCGGGACCCCGGGACCAGCAACGTTTCCTTCACTTCACCGTTCAGCGACGGTGAAACGACCCCCGGCTCCGTTGACTTGAAGCGTGGTTCAACTTCTACGGTCGTGCCATGATCTTCACTGATATCGAACGCGCCTATCTCGCCGGACAGCAGCTCGGCCGGTTCGCGACCGTGGGCCCGCACGGCACCCCCCGCGTACGCCCCCTCGGCTTCCGGCTGAACGACGACGGCACCATCGACATCGGCGGCCCCCGGCACGCCGACAGCCGGCGCTATCGCGACGCCCAGCAGAACCCGTACGTCACGCTGGTCGTCGACGACCTCACGGCGCCGGACGACCCCGACGCCGTCAAGCCCGGCATGGGGCGCGGCGTCGAGATCCGGGGGCGCGCCGAGCTGCTGACGGTGGACGAGCCGCCCGTGGCGCCCGAGTGGTTCAGCCAGGACATCATCCGCATCCACCCGGAGCGGATCCTCAGCTGGCACCTGGACCCCGAGCGTCCGGACGGCTGGTCCCGGAACGTGTGACGGGGCCGCGCGGGACCCCGGGCATACTTGATCATCATGGGCACACCACCGGATCCGGACCCCGTCCACGCGCTGATCGTCGTCGACCTGCAGTCCGCCTTCGTCGAGGGGGAGGGCGACGGCACCTGCGAGGGCGGCGCCGTGCCGGACGCGGCGCGCGTCGTGGAGCGTGCGCGGGAGCTGCTCGCGCGGGCGCGCGCGGCCGGGGCGCCGGTGGTGCATCTGCAGAACGACGGCGAAGCCGGGGCGCCCGACGAGCCGGACACGCCGGGCTGGCGGCTGGTGCTGCCCGTCCGGCCCGGCGAGGCGGTGCTGCGGAAGACCGACGACGACGGCTTCTGGGAGACCGGACTGGAGGCGCTGCTGCGCGGGCACGGGGTCACGGCGGTGGCCCTGTGCGGGGTGCAGTCGGAGATGTGCGTACGCGCGACCGCGCAGACGGCCCTCGACCTGGACTTCCGCGTCGTCCTGCCGCACGACGCGCACGGGACGTACGACGTGCCGCCCGCGCCGGGCGACACCGCGGGGGTGCCGGCGGCGCTGGCGGCGCGGGTGGCGGAGTGGTCGCTGGGCGACGAGGTGGAGATCACCGCGGCGGCCCGCGACGTACGCTTCACAGCCCCGTTCGCTGCCCCGGTCACAGCCCGGGCGCGCCCCACACCGGGAACCAGCGGCTGAGGTCCTTCTCCAGTGGCAGGTCGTCGCCGAGCAGGCCGCGGATCTGCAGCTCCAGGCTGTTGTCCCGGCTCTCCCCGGCGCCGGGGAGCGGCGCGAAGGGGTAGAAGGTGCCGCGCTTGTAGAGGTAGATGAGGGCGAGGGGGCGGTCGCCGTGCCCCTCGTACTCCCGGAACCCCACCAGGGAGCACAGCAGCTGCGGCCCGAATCCGGCCTCTTCGAGCAGCGTGTTGACCGCGTGCAGATCGGTGACGAGCGCGGCCAGGTCCTCCGGCTCCCGGCGCACCAGCAGCCAGGTGTAGCCGTAGTCGTCCTGGCTGAACTCGACGGGCTCGGCGGAGCCGCCGCCGCGCTCGGTGTCGGCGTCCAGCAGCGCCCGGACGTCCTGCTGGAGCTGTGCGAAGGCGCCGCCCTCGACGCTCGCGAAGCAGACGGCGCCGCGGCCTGTCGGGTCGAACCCGGCACCGGCGCGGAGGGTGAGGGCAGCGGAGGGGAGGGCGAACAGCTGGTCGAGGTTGGGGCGCTTGGGCTTGCTGCGGCCGAGGACCGCGTCCCAGAAGCTCATCGCTCACCCCCGTCGCCGCCGCCGCTGAGCTGCGCCGAGACCCGGCCCAGCTGGTCCAGCCGCTTCTGCAGCGGCGGGTGCGATGAGAACAGCGTGGCCATGCTCTCGCCGGAGAAGGCGGGCACGAAGTAGAAGGCGTTGTACGGCTCGGCCTTGCGCAGGTCCCGGGTGGGTATGCGGGACATCTCCCCGCTGATCTTGGTGAGCGCGGAGGCGAGGGACGAGGGGCGGCCGGTCAGCAGCGCGCCGGCGCGGTCGGCCGACAGCTCGCGGTAGCGGGACAGCAGCCGGGTGAGCAGGAAGCTGATCACGTAGACGACCGCGCTGATGACGGGGATGAGCAGGAGCAGCACGCCCGCGCCGTTGTTGTCCCGACCGGCCGAGCGGCCGAAGCCGCCCCAGAGCGCGACGCGGGTCATCATCCCGGCGAGCACGCCCAGGAACGAGGCGATCGTCATGACCGCGACATCCCGGTGCGCGACGTGCGACAGCTCGTGGGAGAGCACCCCCTCCAGCTCCTCGGGGCTGAGGCGGCGCAGCAGTCCCGTCGTGGCGCAGACCATGGCGTTGTCCTGGTTGCGCCCGGTGGCGAACGCGTTGGGGACGTCGGAGTCGGCGATGGCGACGCGCGGCTTGGGCATGTCGGCGAGGGCGCACAGCCGGTCCACGGCGCCGTGCAGCTCGGGCGCCTGCTCGGGGGTCACCTCGCGGGCGCCCATGCTGAAGGCGGCGATGCGGTCGCTGAACCAGAACTGCGCGACGAACAGCCCGCCCGCGATCAGCAGCACCATGGGCCACGCCCGCCCCAGCAGGGCGATCAGGACACCGACGAAGACGACGTAGAGCAGCCCGATGAAGAACATCGTGGTGACCATGCGGGTGGTGAGCCCTCGGTCGGGGGCGTAGCGCGTCGCGTGACGGCTCATGGATGAGCCTCCTCTCTCCCCCCGCACACTCCCCCGTTTTCTCCCTCCTTCTTTCGATTGTGCCTGGTTTGCCGTCTAGGGCGCGTAAGGGCCGAGGGCCGGGGTGACCGGGTGCGGCGGTCACCGGAGCCGAGCGGGCCTGATGGATTCGTACGAATCCCGCGCGCCGGGTACTCATCCGTGCGGACTGCCGCACGAGTGAGGTGGCATATGCGCGAAGATAGGGCCCGTGACTCTCCCGCCCCCCGCCAC
>NZ_JAAKZZ010000641.1 GCF_011045075.1 Streptomyces boncukensis | reverse complement strand
CGCTCGCACCGCCCCGGCTCGCGCCCGCCCCCGCTCACACCGCCGCCGTCACGGGGCCCTCCTCCGCGACGTCCTCCACCGCCGCGGCGAACGCGCGCAGCAGCGCCGTCTCCGCCCCCTTCGCCCACACCAGCCCCAGCTCCGACGGCGGCAGCCCGTGCACGGGGACGAAGGTCACGCCCGCCTGGGCGTGCGCCTCGGCCGTGGGCCGGCACAGCAGCATGCCGCCGCGCCGGGCCGCCGCCATCGCCAGCCCCTCCTGCAGGGTGCGCACCCGGGGGCCGGCGGGGACCGGCCGCCCGGACGGCGTGACGGGCGGCGCCTGGCAGTCCCGCCAGTACGCCGGCGCCGGCTCGTCCGAGCCGATCAGCGGGCAGCGCGCCAGCTCCTCCGCGTCCAGTGCCGCACGCGCCGCGAGGGGGTGCGCCGAGGACACCGCCAGCGTCCACGGCTGCCGCTCGAAGCGCGGGCCGAGCACCAGGTCCGGCTCGTCGACGGGCAGCAGCACGACGCCCATGTCCACCTCGCCGCGCCGCAGCGGGCCGAACGGATCGGCCATGGTGATCTCGGCGACGGACGTCTCGACCTGCGGGTACCGGGCGTGGAAGAGGCCCAGCGCGGCGGTCGTACGGCGGTTGGCGCTGCCGAGGAAACCGAGCCGCAGCGTCCCGCTGACGCACCGGGCCTCGGTCCGCGCCTGGTCCACGACCCGGCCCAGCTCCTCGTACGCGGGGCGCAGGCCGCGCAGAAACCGCTCGCCGAGCGGGGTCAGCGCCACGCTGCGGCTCGTCCGCTCGACGAGGCGGGCGCCGATCCTGCTCTCCAGGGACCGCAGCAACTGGCTGACCCGGCTCTGCGAGACATACAGCCGCTCGCCCGCGCGGCCGAAGTGCAGCTCCTCGGCGAGCACGAGAAAGCACTCCAGCTCCCTGATCTCCACCCTCGTCCTCCCGGCTCGGCTCCGGTGCCCTGGCGCGTCGATGAGCCCCGCTCATAGAAGGATGAGGACTTCGCCGTTGTTCCCCCCGGCCCGCGCCCGAAGGCTGGGACCATGACTGACACCACCCCTCTCCCCCGTACCGGCGCCGGGGACGGGCCCGGCGCGCCGGACGGCGCACGGCCCGCGCGCCGCTCCTGGCCGGCCGTCGCCGCCGTGACCGGCGCCACGTTCTCCGTCACGGCGACCGAGATGCTCCCCGTCGGCCTGCTCACCCCGATGAGCGCGGGCCTGAACGTGTCCGAGGGGTCCGTCGGACTCGCCCTCACGCTCGTCGGCGTGACGGCGGCGTTGGCGGCGCCCGCCGTGCCGCTGGCCGCCGGGCGGCTGAACCGGCGCACCGCGCTCGTCGGGCTGCTCGGGCTGCTGGCCGCCGCCAACGCGCTGACCGCCGCCGCGCCCTCGCTCGGCGTGCTGCTGCTCGCCCGGGTGCTGGTCGGGGTCGCGCTGGGCGGGGTCTGGGCGATGGCGGCGAGCCAGACCGTACGGCTGGTGCCGGCCCGCTCGGCGGGGGCCGCGATAGCCGCGGTGTTCAGCGGCATCGGGCTGGCCTCCGTGCTGGCCGTCCCCGCGGGCGCGATGCTGGCGGAACTGACGAGCTGGCGGACGGCGTTCGCCGCGGCCTCCGGCCTGGCGGCGCTGGTCGGGCTGGCCCTGGCGCTGCTGCTGCCCTCGCTGCCGCCGCAGGCACCGGTACGCCCGCGCGAGCTGACCCGGCTCCTCGGCAACCGGCCGCTGCGGCTCGGCCTCGCCTTCCTGGCGCTGCTGGTGACGGGGCACTTCGCCGCGTACACCTATGTCCGTCCGGTGCTGGAGGAGGTCTCCGGGATCTCCTCCGGGATGATCGGCCTGCTGCTGCTCGGCTACGGAGTGGCGGGCGTCGCGGGCAACTTCGGCGCGGGGCCGCTCGCCGCGCGCTCGCCGCGCCGGGTGCTGCTGGCGCTGAGCGGCGGGCTCGCGCTGTCGACGGCCCTGCTGGCGGCGGGCGGCGCGGTGACGCCGTTCGCGATCGCGGTGCTGCTGCTGTGGGGGGTGGCGTACGGCGGGGTGTCGGTGAGCACCCAGACGTGGGTCCTGGCCGCGGCGCCGGACGCGCGGGAGCCGGCGGGCGCGCTGTTCGCCTCCGTCTTCAACGCGTGCATCGCGCTGGGCGCGTTCACCGGCGGCCGGGTGGTGGACGCGGCACCGCTGTCCTCGGTGCTGTGGCTGGGCGCCGCCCTGGCGACGGCCGCGCTGCTGCTGCTGGCCGTGGGCCGGGAACGGGGTGCGTCCTCGTAGGAGCCGCGCCCCTGGCGGGACCCCGTGGCGAGGCCCGCATACGCTGGCGGGGCCACGACGTCCCCGAGGAGATCCCATGCGCACCGACCCCACCACCCCGCCCCGTACCGCTGTCGTCACCGGGGCCAGCAGCGGCATCGGCGCCGCCACCGCGCGGCAGTTGGCGGCGGCCGGGTACCGGGTCGTCCTCACCGCGCGCCGCGCCGACCGCATCGCCGGGCTCGCCGAGGAGCTGAGGGACGCCGGACACCAGGCCGAGGCCCGGCCCCTGGATGTGACGGACCGCGCCGCGGTGGACGCGTTCGCGCAGGCGTGCGACGGCCCGGTCGGCGTGCTGGTGAACAACGCGGGCGGCGCGCTCGGCGCCGACCCCGTCGCCTCCGGGGACCCGGCCGAGTGGCGGCAGATGTACGAGACGAACGTGCTCGGCACGCTGAACATCACCCAGGCCCTGCTGCCCGCCCTCACCGCGAGCGGCGACGGCACCGTCGTCGTGCTCACCTCCACGGCGGCCCTCGGGACGTACGAGGGCGGCGCGGGCTACGTCGCCGCCAAGCACGGCGAGCACGTGCTCGCCGAAACCCTCCGGCTGGAGATCGTCGGCACCCCGGTCCGCGTGATCGAGATCGCCCCCGGCATGGTCAGGACGGACGAGTTCGCGCTCACCCGCTTCCACGGCGACGCCGACCAGGCCGCCCGGGTCTATGCGGGCGTGGCCGAGCCGCTGACCGCGGACGACGTGGCGGACACCATCGCCTGGGCCGTCACCCGTCCCAGCCACGTCAACGTCGACCTGCTGGTGGTCCGCCCCCGCGCGCAGGCGTCCAACACGAAGGTGCACCGGGAGCTGTGAAGCGCCCGCGCCGGTGCGGGGCGCTCAGCGGGGCGCGGGGTGCTGCGCGGGGTGCTCCATGGCCGGGCGCAGCCGGGTGAGCAGCGCGTAGAGCGTCGTCCGCTCCTCGGCGTCGAGGGTGTCCAGCGCCGTGTGGGTGGCCTGCATCTCCGCCCGTACGCGGCGGATCGTCCCGCGGCCCTCCTCGGTGAGGTGCACGGTCTTGACCCGCCGGTCCGCGGGGGACGGCTCGCGGCGCACCAGCCCCCGCCGCTCGATCCGGTCCACGAGGCCCGTGATGTTGGACGCGTCGCAGTCCAGCCACTGGGCCAGGTCGCGCATGGAGAGCGGGCCCGCGGCCAGCTGGGAGAGGACCTTGGCCTGCGTGGCGGTCAGCTCGTGGTGCCCGGCGGCGGCGGAGAAGTCCCGCCACTGGGCGGTGCCGATGGCGGCCATGAGCTCCAGGACGTCGAGCTTGGCGGGCGGGGTGGGGGC
>NZ_JAAKZZ010000640.1 GCF_011045075.1 Streptomyces boncukensis | reverse complement strand
GGGCCGGCCAGCGCGACGTGCAGGGGGACGTGGAAGTGGGAGCGCCAGGGGCCCGACGCGGGCAGGGCGCCGGGGGCCAGGGCCTCGTGAAGGTCGTCCACGCCGTGGACGCCGGTCGCCGTGCGGGCCCGGGTCTGGTGGAGGAAGCGCGGCTCCGCGAAGTCCGCGAGGGCCCGGCGTACGCTCGCGTCGGCGGGGTCCTGGGCGTGCAGCGCGGCGGAGAGCTGGGCCTTGACGACGGGGACGCCGTCCCGGACGAGGGCCGGGACGGCCGTTCCGGGATCCTCGAAGGCGGTCGCGAGGTGGCAGGTGTCCAGGCAGACGCCGATCCGGTGCGGGGGCGGCGCCCCCGGCCCGGTCAGCGCGGCGCGCGCCTCGGCCGTGGTCTCCACGGTGCAGCCGGGCTCGGGCTCCAGGCCGACGCGGATCTCGCGGCCCGTCAGCTCGTGCAGCGCGTCGAGGCGCTGCGCCAGGGTGTTCAGCCGGGCGAGCGCCCCCGCGCGCTCCGGTGCGCCGAAGCCGGTGCGCCAGGCGAGCGGGAGCGTCGAGACGGTGCCCTCGGCGGCGTCGTCCGGAAGCAGCGCGGTGAGCAGCCGGGCGAGGTCGGCGGTGTGGTCCAGCCGCTCGTCCTCGGTCCAGTCGGGGCGGTAGACCCGGTACTTGACGCGCTGCTCGCCGAACCCCCGGTACGGGAAGCCGTTGAGGGTGACGACCTCCAGCCCGGCCCGGTCGAGCGCGGTGCGCAGCCCGCGGACCGCGCCCGGGTCGCGGGTGAGGGCGCGGGTGGCGTCGCGGGCCAGCCAGAGGCCGATGCCGAGCCGGTCGCGGTGCAGCCGGCGGCGTACCGGCTCGGCGTACTCGGTGAGCTGGCGCAGCACGCCGTCGAGGTCCTCGGCGGCGTGCACGTTGGTGCAGTAGGCGAGGTGGACGGTGGTGCCGTCGGGGTGCCGGAAGCGCATGGGCCCGCCCGCCCCCTCACTCGCCGCCGCGCAGGATGGAGTTGCCCTCGTGGGTGGCGGCGGCGTCCGCCGCTGTGGGCGCGGGGATCCCGGGGCGCAGCCGTCCGCTCTGCCCGTAGAAGGCGACGGGGTTGCGCCACAGCACCTGATCGACGTCGTCGTCGGTGAATCCGGCGGCGAGCATGGCGTCCCCGACGTGCCGGGTCTTGAGCGGGTCGCTGCGGCCCCAGTCGGCGGCGGAGTTGACCAGCACCCGCTCCGTGCCGTGCACCCGGAGGATGCGGATCATCCGGTCGGTGTCCATCTTGGTGTCGGGGTAGATGGAGAAGCCGAGCCAGCAGCCGCTGTCAGTGGCGGCGCCTAGGGTGGTCTCGTTGAGGTGGTCGAGGACGACGCGCTCCGGGGGCAGTCCGGAGGAGCGGAGCACGTCGAGGGTGCGGGTGAGGCCGGCCGCCTTGTCGCGGTGCGGGGTGTGGACGAGGGCGGGGAGGTCGTGGTCGAGGGCGAGCTGGAGCTGGGCGGCGAGGGCGGTGTCCTCGGCGGGGGTCATGGAGTCGTAGCCGACCTCTCCCACGGCGACGACGTTGTCCTTGAGCAGATAGCGGGGCAGCGCGTCGAGGACGGGGGTGCAGCGGGGGTCGTTGGCCTCCTTGGGGTTGAGGGCGAGGGTGCAGTGGTGGGCGATGCCGTGCTGGGCGGCCCGGAAGGGCTCCCAGCCGAGGAGGGAGTCGAAGTAGTCGAAGAAGGAGGCGGGCGACGTGCGCGGCTGGCCGAGCCAGAAGGAGGGTTCGACCAGCGCGCGGACCCCCGCCTCGTACATGGCGGAGTAGTCGTCGGTGGTCCGGGACGTCATATGGATGTGGGGGTCGAAGATGCGCATCGCTCTCACGGCCTCTCGGTGCGGGGGTCTTCGGTGAGCTTGAGGGCGTGGTGCAGGTCGGCGGGCACCTCGCGGCCCGCCGCCGTGCGCTCGCGGGCGTAGTCGGAGAGCATCCGGGCCAGTTCGCCGTCGCCCCGGGCCCGGCCCTCCAGCTCGGCGACGCTGCTCAGCGGCACTCCGGTGAACAGGCACTTGAGCACCCCGTGCCGCCACTGGTGCGCGTCGAGGTGCGCGGCGGCGTAGGAGCCGAGGGCCGCGGTGATCAGCTCGGTGTCGTTGCTGCGCAGCGCGTCCTCGACGAGGGCGAGCGCGGCGGAGGTCTCGGGAGGGGGGTCCAGATGCGGCAGGGCGAGCAGCACGGCGCGGCGCTCGGCGGCGCTGCCGTGGCCGTAGAGGCGGGTGAGCGCTTCCGCGTCGGGGCCCGCGGCGTGCAGCAGCAGCACCCGGGCCGTGTCGGTGAGCGCCGCGGCATCGGCGGGGGCGGCGCCGGGCGCGGGGGCGCAGTGCCGTCCGGCGGTCGCGAAGTGCCGCTCCCACGGCGGGAGTCCGGCGGCCGCGCCCGGCCCCGGGGCGCGCGGCGCGTCGGCGGCCTCGGCGAGGGCCCGGTGCAGCCAGTCCCGGGACCGGGCGTCGAGCTGCACTTCGAGTCCGGTACGGAGCGAGGCGAGAGGGGTCAGCATCATGCGGTCTCTCCCTTCTGCGGTACGGCGGCTCGTGCGCGGTCCTCGGGGGCGTCCCGCCGCGCGGACCGTTCGGCCGCGCGGAGGAAGTCGAGGGAGGTGCGGGCGCGTTCGGGGCCGGCGTGCGAGTCGCGCGGGAGCTCGACGGTGACCAGTGCGTCGTAGCCGCTGTCGCGCAGCGCCGCCAGCACCGGCGGGAAGTCGATCTCCCCCTCGCCGAACGGCAGATGCTCGTGCACGCCGCGCCGCATGTCCTCGATCTGCACATGCCGCAGCCAGGGCGCGGCGGCGCGGACGCACTCCTCGGGGGGCTCCGGCTCCAGGCACTGGCAGTGCCCGACATCCAGGGTGAGGCCGAGCAGTTCGGGGCCGCCCAGCGCGGTGCGCAGCCGGTGGAACCCGGCCAGGTCGTCGAGCAGATGGCCGGGCTCGGGCTCGATGGCGAGCGGCACCCCGGCGGCGCGTGCGGCGTGCAGCACGGAGCCGATGCCGTCCGCGAGGCGCTGCCAGCCCTCGTGCGGCGAGGTGCCGGGGGGCAGCGGGCCGCTGAAGCAGTGCACGGCGTGCGCGCCGAGGTCGGCGGCCACCCGCACCGCCTTGAGCAGCAGTTCCGTGCGCGCTGCGCGGGCCTCCGCGTCCGGGTCGAGCAGGGTGGGGTGGTGCTTGCGGCGCGGGTCGAGGACATAGCGGCCGCCGGTCTCCACGGTGGCGGTCAGCCCGTGGCGGTCCAGCGCGCGGGCGACCCGGACGCTGCGGGCGGCGAGGTCCGGGGCGAGGGGGTCGAGGTGCATGTGGTCGAGGGTGAGCCCGACCCCGTCGTAGCCCAGGTCGGCGAGGAGGGCGAGGGCGTCGGTGAGGCGCAGGTCGGCCAGGCCGTTGGTGCCGTAGGCGTAGCGCAGCGGGGCGCTGCCGGTGCTCACGTCGGGCTCACCTTCCGGGAGAGGCGCCGGGCGAGCGGGAGCAGCCCGAGCAGGCCCGCCGCGGTGCCGCCGCGCCCCGCGAGGGCCGACTGGAGCGGGATCATGGCGCGGATGCCGCTGCCGACGGCTCGCTGGAGCAGCGGCGGGGAGGGGTTGAGCGCCGCGTGCAGGAG
>NZ_JAAKZZ010000063.1 GCF_011045075.1 Streptomyces boncukensis | reverse complement strand
TATAGGAGACCGGACACCGACTCCGCCCCCACTCCGCTCCGTCGGCGGCGGCCCGTCCATCGCCGACACCATCCGGGCCGTGCTCCGGGAAAACCCCTCCGTGGACGAGAGCGAACTCCTCACACGGGTCCGGGAGGTCCACGGCGACAACCCCAAGCTGGCCGCGACGGTGACCCGCACCCGCAAACGCATCGAGCGGAAGAAGACCGCATCATGACCGCCACCGGCGCCGTCCTCCTCGTCCTCGCCGCCACAGCGGTCTGGCTCTACCGCCACCACTACCCCTACCCCCGACCCCGCACCGGGGCCGGAGCCTCCGCCGCCGCCCGCGGCCGCCAGCTCCGCACACCACTCGTCCGGCTCGCCGAACTGGCCGGCATCCGCACCCGCGCCGGACGTCTCGCCCAGCGGTACGCAGCCGGGGCCGCCGGAGAACTCGCCACCGCCGCCCAGCTCGCCCCACTGCGCCGCGAAGGCTGGACGCTCCTGCACGACCGGGCACTCCCGCGCGGCCGCGCGAACGTGGACCACCTGGCCGTATCCCCGCGCGGCACCGCCGTGCTCGTGGACACCAAGCACTGGTCCGCGCGCTGGCGCGTGCGCGTCGTCGGCGGCCGACTGCTGCACGGCACCCGCGACGTCACCGCCCGCCTGGACGGCACCCGGCACGAAGCCGCCGCCGTCACCGCCGCGCTCGGCGCGCCCGTCGTGCCGCTCGTGGTGATGCACGGCGCCCCGGTCGACGGTGGCGAGCTGCAGCTCGGCGGGATCCGGATCGTGCCCGCCGACCGCGCCGCGGCCGTGATCCGCGCTCTCGACCACACCCCGGCCCACCGCACGTCAGACGACCTCGCAGCCCGGGCGGAGCGGCTGCTGCCCCCGTACCGCAGGTGATCACCGTGAGCCACGACGTACCCGGCGCCGATGAGAAGCGCGCCCGCCACTATCTCCTCCAGCACGGCGTCGGCCCCGACGCGTCCACGGACGACTGGTGGGACCGGCTCTACGCCGACCGCGGGGACGCCGGCCGCCCGGACACCGGACACCGACCGGACACGCGCCCGCGGACGATCGGCGGCGGACGCCTGCCGGACTGGCGCCACGGCGAACAGCTCGACCTCAAGCCTGAGCCGCCCCCGGCCGAACCCGATGTGCCGACCGCAGACGCGGACGAGCCCGCGGCGACCGACGACGCCGAGGCGCCCGAGCCGGAGCTTCCGAACTGGGACCCGCTGCGGATCGCCGACCGCATCGTCCAGGCCCAACGCGCACGGCCGCCCGTCGGCGAACGCGCGCGGCGTCTCGTCACCACCGTGCAGGCCAAGCCCCGGGCCGGCCAGCTCCTCTACGGCGTCACCGGCATCGCCGCCGCCTGGCACATCGGGCTGACGCCCTGGCTGCTGGAGCACACCGACGACGCGCCCCTGGGCATCTCCGTCGTGCTCTGCCTCATCGGCTGGGCGATCCACCGCCGCACCGCGCAGACCGTGCTGCCCGTCGCCTGGGCCGGACACGCCGTGTGGACCTCAACCGTGATCAGTCTCTTCCTCCACCCCTGAAGGAGCCAGGCACTGTGCTGGAGATCGGCCTACAGGGCCTGTCCCTCGTGCTCACCGTCGTGGTCGTCGCCGCCGCACGCAAGGGCGGCCAGACCATCCCCAGTACCGGGGGACTTGCCGCAGGCGCCGCCCTGGCCTATTGCTACGCGCGCACCGGGCGCCCCTGGTCGATCCTCGCCGAGAAGGGGAAAGACGTCGTCGACAACGCGGGGACGCAGTTCTCCGTCGTCCCGGCGGCGGTCGCGCTCGCCCTGCTCGGATGGTGGCACTACACACGGCCCCGGCTGGTCGCCTCCACCGTGCTCGGGTTCCTGATGATGACCGCCGCCGCAGCCTCCAGCGGTCTGTGGCGCGAGATCTCCGGGATCATCGGCTCGTTCGTGAAAATCCTGGCGGGCTGACGACCATGTGCACCGATGAGCAGCCGTGCCGGGCTGAGCGCGCCGGGGAAGCCGTCGGCCGCGCCTGGGTGTACACCGCGCGGACCGTGGCCGCTCCGATCCGCCGCGCCCCCGCACCCGCGTGGCCCCGACGCCGGGTGCGAGCCGGCATGCGACGAGCCCGAGCTGCACCACGACGCCTCGCCGACGGACTGCGCAGGCTGGTCACCACCTGGCGCCCCAAGCCCTCCCGCACAGCGTCCGCGCGGTCGCGCGCCGGTCGCTACGGCATCGGCGCCTTCCTGACGTGGTGGGGCTACCAGTGGGCCGCCGCCGAGGGAGTGCTGCCCTGGATCATCGGCATCGCCACCGTGGCGCTCCTGGCGACCGCCTACGCACACGGAGAAGCCCCCGAGCCGCACCCCGCCCCGGCACCCGATCCGGAGCCCTCCACCGGGCCGCCGGAGACACCCCCTGCCGCCCCCACGAAGAGTTCCGGTCCGGACCCGCTGCTGCTCCTGTGCGCCCACCTGATCGGAGACACCCGCGGGGTGCACCTGCGGGACATCGTCGCCGCCCTCCACCAGGCCGGCGCCGACCCCCGCCACGGGGCCCCCGAAGTGCGCCGCGTGCTAGAGCAGCGGGGGGTGCCCACCCGGGCCAAAGTGCGGGCCCCCAAGGGTGCCGTGCCGGGGGCTGCCGAGGCGGTCACGCGAGGGGTGCACCGGGAGGACCTGGAGACCCTCCTCGGCCCCCTCTCCACCATCACGCCCAAGAGCCCCCCTGAATCTGTAGCTACGCCCGCTACACCCGCCGCGACCTGCGATGTAGCGGGCCCTGCAGCGGGTGCCGCTACGACCGTAGCGATGCCCGCTACACCCGCCGAACCGACCGGGGAGAGCCCCTGAGATGCCCTACCGCTACACCTGCCGGACCTGCCGCGCGTCCGGCGCCGTGCACACCACCAGACGCGGCGCCCACCGCGACGAGACCGGACACAGGACCGCCGTCCACGACGGCATGACGCCCCCGGACGGCGACCACGTGCACTACGCCACACCCAGCCCCCGCGGGCTCATCGTCACGGCCGCGGTGCTGCTGCTCCTGGTCGCCATCAAGGCGGTCACGGGCGTGGCCCCGGACGACGTAGCCCGGTGGGCCGGGCTGCTGTGACCCATGCCCGGGCCGGGCCTGTGTGGCGCACGACCAGCCCGGCCCCCGACACCCATCTCAGCGAAGAGACAGGAGGACGACAGGATGCCATTCCAGCGGACCATGTCCGTGGGTGAACTGCGACGCCGCAACGAGGAGACGAGGCGGCAGCAGGACGAGGAGACCGGGACCGAGGAGGGCCAGGAGTGAATGAGGAACGCGTGAACGTGCGGGTGCTGTTGCTGTTCGGCGACCAGGCGGAGATCGTGGCCGACGTGCGGCCGGAGGAGCGTGCGGAGCCGGAACGGTACTCGGTGGCCGAGATCGTGGAGGCGACGGGCATTCCGCGCGGGGAGCTGGCGGGGGCGCGTCTGACGGCTGTGGTGGGGCTCGGTGATCGGCTGAGGGGTTGGCGGCGGGCCGAGTAGGACATCCCCGTTCCGGTGTGTGCCGGGGCGGGTTTCCTACGCCGGAGGGTGTTGCAATTCAGGACACCATTAAGGCATAATAGAGACCAAGAGGGCAGGGGCCGCAAACCCCGACCTCTAACCGCACAATTCAACAGAGAGGACAGGGAATGTCCCACGACGAAGACATCACCGTCACCGCGATGATGATGCGACTCACCCTCGTCTACCGGATGCTGCGCCGGACCTCCAGCGCACTCCCCATCGCCATCGACCTCCCCAGGGCCGACAGCGACATCCGGATCGAGCAGTGCGTCGCAGGCGTCGCCAGGGCCTACGAGATCGCTCGGGAAGTACCCATGCCCGCAGAGATCCAAGGTCACCTGTACGCGTCATACCTCCACTGGCTGTCCGCAGTCGACCTGATCAAGACCTACATGGCCTTTCAGGCCGAACCGGGGCAGCAGGAGTTCCGCGCAGACGCGGTGATGTTCACCCTCCAAACCGCAGAGTCCTACATCGGCGACGTCGACAGGTGGCTCGGAGAGGAGGGCAACGCCACGGACTGACCTTCCGACCCGATGCCCCCGGCAGCCAGCCGGGGGCATCCCCTGTGGAAACCCAAGACCGGCAGGGGCCGGGCCGAAACCCACCACGCCTATGGCGTGGCCGCAAAACCCCTGCCGGTCACCGCCAATCCCAGAAAGGAACGGGCCCCTCCATGGTAGACCGCGCCCCAAAGGGCGAGACTCTCCGCGAGATCGCCGACCGCCACGGCCGCAGCTACGACACCGTCCGCAAGCAGTGGGCGCGCCATCCGGACTGGCCCGCCCCCATCGGCAAACGCGGTCGCTGGCACGTTTACGATTCCGCCGCCGTCGACAGAGTGATCGGTGAGCATTTCGCCCGCCCTGCCGTCCAGCTTCAGCCACGCCGCCTCTACACCGCCCAGCAGCTGGAGGAGGCCGGCGCTGGCATCACGGCCGGGACGATCCGCGCCGACCTCTCCCGAGGCCGCTGGCCCCAGCCGGACAGCACTGACGACGGCGTGAACCGCTGGTACGGCACCACCGCCACCGCCGCGCTTGCCCAGCGCCGTAGCTACAAGCGCTCTGTCGACGGCACTCTCGGGTGACCGCGTGACCACTCTCTTTCGCCGAATGAAGCGTGTCACCTGCGGCTGTGGCGGGCACATCCGCTCCGCATGCGAACCGCGCGCCACGCGCGCAGCATGAAAGCGCAGGCGTACCGCACCCTCCTGCGGCACCCGCCACACCTCCGGGAGGGATCATGCCCAACTGGAACCAGCCCTCACCGCCGCCGCCCGAGGAGCCCGGCCAACAGCCGCCCAAGGGCCCCGGCGCCAAGAAGATCTTCGGGCTCAGCTGCCTCGGCGTCATCGTCGTAGCCATCGGCATCATCGCCGCCATCGTGGTGATCATCGTCATTATCTCTCTGACCGTGAGCGATGACAGCAGCGACGACGACACCGGCAGCCAGCAGAAAACCGAGGAACCCAAGGACAAGGACACGGGCACACCCAAGGAAGCGCCCGCGGACAAGGAGAAGACCAAGCGGTACGGCGACGGGGACTACGTCGTCGGCGAAGACATCCCAGCCGGCACCTACGAATCCGGCGGAGCCAAGAACGAAGTCGTCGACCTCTGCACCGTCACCACCGAGCCCAAGGGCGACAAGCTGCCCCAGGCCAAGACTGCGGACCGCGGAGAGCGGCTCATCATCACCCTCACCAAGGGGGACGGCACTGTCACCATCCAGGGCTGCGAGCCACTCAAACCTCGCTGACCGATCGACCGTGCGCCGCACTTGACGGAGCGGGCCGGGCCCGCGCGATCCAGCGTCCCGTGCCTGGCGCTACCTCCCGCGGTGCCAGGCACGGCTCCGCGCCCAGCACCGCGCACAACCGCTCCAACTCGGCGGCACACGCCCGCTCCGTCGCGGCATGCACCGTGTACGCCAGAGCCATACCGGCAGTCTGCCCGCACGGGCCCGGCTGGCGGGCGGAAACGTCGAAGCGGGGCGGTTCCACGCCCGAGAGTCCGCCCCGCTTCTTGCTGCCCGCCACCCGCGGGTCTGCGCACCAGTCTGACACGCCCCACCGACACCGGCCGGCGGGTTGGGCATCGCTCGCGCCTATGGTCAGGTCTCTTTCGTGCTGTCGGTGGACTGCCAGGCGGTGGGGGCGGGGCGTTGGGGCCGCGTTGCGCCTGGACGGTGCAGGTACCACGCGATCAGCTCCTTGATGACGGTGCCGCGGTCGCTGCCTTGGGCCTGGGCTGCGGCGAGGAGGTCGCGCCAGTCGTCGTCTGAGATGCGGACTGATCGGTGCTGGGTCTTGGGGGCGTCTGGCATGTCCTCGATGGTAGCGGGTGTACGTACAGAAAGAGGACTCCAAGGGGTTGCGGTGTACGTACACCCATGCCTAAGGTGTACGTACACCAAGGCGGAAGGGGACAGCGATGAAGCTCACCACCAACCAGACCACCGAGGCCACCCTCGCCGACCTCTACCGCGCACTCGACCGCCACCAGCCCGTCACCATCACCTACACCAAAGCCGACGGCACCGAATCGGTACGCACCATCGAGCCCTACGAGATCGCCACCACCAGGGCCGGCGCCCTGATCGTCAAGGCGATGGACCGGCAGTCCCACGACCGCCGCACGTTCCGCCTCGACCGCATCGGCGCCTACACCCTCCACCGGGGCCGGTTCCTCCTGGAGCGCCCGGCCGAGAGTGCGCCGGTCACCCTCACCGTCTTGGAGATCCGCACTCCGGACGACGTGGTCGCCCGTGAGATCGCCCGCGAAGACCGCGACTACTGGAACGACCGCTACGACGTCGAGCCTGCCGAGTCCGCCGCCTGACCCGGCCCGCCATACACACCGAACCTCTCACCGGAACGGAACCCCATGAGCGCCATGATCGACACCCCCGGATCCCTCCTCCTCACACCCCACGGCGACCTGGTCGAGATCCAACTCCCGGCGGACTCCGATAAGCGGCTCACCGTCATGTACGCGGTCCTGCGCTGCCGGTTCGTGGACGTCGTCGCGCTCACCACCCGCCTGGACATGTGGATCGACGACGAGGGGATGTACACCCACGTCGACGACGTGAACGTCCCCGCGACGCTCCTCGCCCGCCGCCACGGGTTCACCCACCAGCCGTACTACGGGCCGGTGCTCCTCACCGGCGGCGTGGACGACGAAGGCGACACGGTGCCGGTGACGCGTGACGGTACGCACGCCCTTCTCACCGCCTTGCGCGACACCACCGAGTAAACCGGGCCGCCGCGCGTGTCCGTCTCGGCGCGGGCCGCGCGACCGACCCCGGGGTCCGCTCCGTCGCTCATCGGAGCGGACCCTTTGTGGGGTGGGCGCGGCTACCATGACAATGACAACGTTGTCATGACGGGTTGGGGAGGCACCATGCGCGACCAGAGCAACCCCGCTCGCGACGGCAACGGCCGCTTCACCCGCACCCCGGACACCGCCGAACGCGACGCCCAAGCCGCCCAGCTCCGCGCCCACGGCCGCACCTACCGGCAGATCGCCGCCGAACTCGGCTACGCCGACCCCGGCAACGCCTGGCGCGCCGTACAACGCGCCCTGACCGCCATCGTCCGCGAACCCGCAGAGGAACTGCGCGCCGTCGAAGCCGCCCGGCTCGACGACCTGTACGTGGCCGCGCTGGAGGTGCTGGAGCGCGACCACCCCACCGTCTCCCACGGCAAGGTCATCTACGACGACAACGGCGACCCGATCCCAGACGACGGGCCCAAGATCCAAGCGATCCGCGAACTGCGCGCCATCCGTGAGTCGTTCCGCAGGCTGGAGGGCCTGGACGCCGCCACCAAGACGGAGATCTCCGGTGGGGTGCGGTACGAGCTGGTCGGCATCGACCCCGAGGAGCTGAAGTGACCGCCCCGGCCGTGGAGAAGGCTGGCGACGCGGTAGTGCGGTACGAGCCCCGAGGCGCCGCCAAGACGCTGTTCCGTACCCGCGACTCCGAGGTCGTCATGTCCGGCCCGGCCGGCACCGGCAAGAGCCTCGCGTGCCTGTACCGGCTGCACTTCGCCGCGCTGCACACGCCCGGGATCCGGTGCCTGATCGCCCGCAAGACCGCCGTCAGCCTCGGTAGTACGACGCTGGTGACGTTCGAGAAGAAGGTCGCCGCCGAGGCCCTGGTCGCCGGGATCGTGAAGTGGTTCGGAGGCTCACCGCGCGAGGCCGCCGCCTACCGCTACGCCAACGGCTCCGTGATCGTCGTCGGCGGCTTGGACAAGCCCGAGAAGGTCCTCAGCTCCGAGTACGACCTCGTGTTCGTGGACGAGGCCACCGAGCTCACAGAGACCGACTGGGAGACGCTCGGCACCCGGCTGCGGAACGGGCGGCTGTCGTGGCAGCAGCAGCTCGCCGCCTGCAACCCGGGCGCGCCCACGCACTGGCTCAAGCAGCGCGCCGACCGCAGCAAGCTGACGATGCTGGAGTCGCGGCACGTCGACAATCCCGCCTACGTCAACGCCGACGGCTCGGTGACGGGGGCCGGGCGGGACTACTTCGCCAAGCTCGACGCCCTCACCGGCGTCCGACGGCTCCGTCTCCGCGACGGCAAGTGGGCCGCGGCCGAGGGCGTCATCTACGACGGCTGGGACCCGGCTGTCCACCTGGTCGCGCCGTTCCGTATCCCGCGTGAGTGGACGCGGTGGCTGGCGGTCGACTTCGGGTTCACCAACCCGTTCGTCGCGCAGTGGTGGGCGGAGGATGGCGACGGGCGGCTGTATCTGTACCGGGAGCTGTACCGCACCCGGCGGCTGGTGGAGGACCACGCGCGGGACATCCTCGCCGCCGTAACCGACCGGAACGGGCAGTGGAGCGAACCGCGCCCCCGCGCCGTGATCTGTGACCACGACGCCGAGGACCGGGCCACGCTGGAGCGGCACCTGGGCATGTCCACCAGCCCCGCCAAAAAGACGGTCAGCGACGGGATTCAGGCGGTGCAGTCCCGTCTCAAGCCCGCAGGCGACGGCCGCCCCCGCCTGGTCCTGGTGCAGGGGGCGCTGCTGGAGCGTGACCGGGACCTGGAGGACGCCAAACTCCCCGCGAGCACGGCCGAGGAGATCGAGGGCTACGTGTGGGACCAGAAGCCGGGCAAGCCGCCCAAGGAGGTGCCGGTGAAGGAGAGCGACCACGGTATGGACGCCCTGCGGTACATGGTCGCTGAGCGGGATCTCGGCGGGCGGCCCCGGATGAGGTGGCTGGGATGACAAGCATGATCGGCAAGCTGCGGGGCGCTCGCACAGCGCTGCTCACCACCGGCGGTTTCGGCACGCTGACCGCGTCCGCGTGGATTGGTCTGGGCACGTGGGCCGGACTCGCCGCAGGCGGCGTATCCCTGCTGCTGCTGGAGTACCTGACGAACGACGGAGGTGACCGGCGGTGAGGTCCCCGATCGGCGCGCTGAGCGCTCTCACGTCCCGGGGCGGCGGGCGTCCGCCGGTGCCCTACACGCCGCGCGCCCGGGGCCGGGTTCCGCTTCTGCACCGCAGTGGCCGCGAGCAGCAGCTCCGCGCCATGTCGAGCGTGGGCACGCTCTTCGCCATCGTCAACCGACAGTCCAAGGCGGTCGGCGGTGCCGAATGGAAGCTGTACCGCAAGGCCAAGTCGGGGAAGCCGGAGGACCGGCAGGAGGTCACCAGCCACGCCGCGCTCGATCTGTGGAACCGGCCCAACCCGTACTTCAACCAGCAGGTGTTCGCGGAAGCCGGGGCGCAGCACAAGCTCTTGACCGGTGAGCAGTGGTGGGTGGTTGTGCGTCGTGGCGGGATGCCGCTGGAGCTGTGGCCTGTGCGCCCGGACCGCATCGAGCCGGTACCGGACCCGGAGAAGTACCTGACCGGATACCTGTACTACGGCCCGGCCGGGGAGCAGGTCGCCCTCCGCAAGGAGGACGTCATCTTCATCCGGACCCCGTCGCCCCTGGACCCGTACCGCGGAATCGGCCCCGTGCAGTCGATCCTGATGGACCTGGACGCAACCAGGTACTCGGCGGAGTGGAACCGCAACTTCTTCCTCAACTCGGCCGAGCCGGGCGGCGTGGTCGAGGTCGAGCGGAACCTGGACGACCAGGAGTTCGACGACCTGACGAAGCGGTGGAACGAGCAACACAAGGGCGTCGCCAACGCCCACCGGGTGGCACTGCTCGAAGGCGGCATGAAGTGGGTCGACCGGAGCTTCAGTCAACGGGACATGCAGTTCGTCGAGCTGCGCTCCGTGTCGCGCGAGGTGATCCGCGAGGCATACGGCATGCCCAAGGCCATGCTCGGCACCACCGAGGACGTCAACCGCGCCAACGCCGAGGCCGGAGAGGCGATGTTCGCGCGCTGGCTGGTCGTCCCCGAACTGGAGGCGATGAAGGCCGCGCTGAACTCCGAGCTGCTGTCGATGTTCGGCGCCACCACGCAGGGCCTGGAGTTCGACTACGAGTCGCCGGTACCCGAAGACGTGGAAGCCGAGGCCCGCAAGCTCACCTCCAAGGCCGAGGCGGCCCGCGCGCTGCGGGCCGCCCAGTTCTCCGGGCCCGACGTGCTGCAGGCCGTGGGACTGCCGGAGATGAGCGGCGTCACCGCGGAGCAGGAGCTGCTCGTCGACATCGTGCGGGGTGCACCGACGCTGGCCCCCGTGGTACTGCCGCTGCTCGGCTACGACCTGCCCGAGGCGCAGGAGTGGCAGGGCTCTCCACTGGACCTGGCCGACCTGGTCACCAAGCTCGCGGCCGGTGTCGGGTCGGTGCTGACGGTGGAGGAGGCGCGGCGAATGCTCGCCGACGCCGGCGCGCCACTCGACGCGGGCAGCCCGCCGTCTGAGCCGAAGCGCGAGCCGAACGAGGCGGAGCCAGGAGTGCCAAGCCCGGAGGCTGAGCCGGAGCCGACAGCGTTGATGCTCGGCACCGGCCTGCCCCAAGTCGAGGACGCTAGACGGTGGAAGGCCGTCGAGGTCATCGACGACAACACCTGCGGCCCGTGCCGGGAGAACCACGGGACGCTGTACCGCAACCGCGCCGACGCCTACGAGGACTACCCGGGCGGTGAGGGCTACGTCCACTGCGTCGGGGAGCGGTACGGCAACAGCTGCCGGGGCAAAGTCGTGAAGCGGCGTGGTGAGGAGTGATTCCGGCGGCCGGGGTTGTGTTCGTGCGGGATGGTGCACAATGAGTCCTGACAACGTTGTCATGCCCGTTGTAGGGAGGGCGCCGGGATGCCGTGGATCAAGACCGTGCCGCAGCCACGCGCCAACCTCGCCACCCACGCCCGACCCCGCAGCAAGGCCCGCGCCTGGTACGAGATCCGCAACGCGGACGACGAGGCCGAGGTCCTCGTGTACGACGAGATCGGCGGCTGGTTCGGCGGCGGCGCCGAAGAGTTCGTGCAGGAACTGCGCGGCATCACCGCGCCCCGCATGACGGTCCGCGTCAACTCCCCTGGCGGGTCGGTCTTCGACGGCGTGACGATGGCCAACGCCCTCCGCGCCCACCCCTCGAACGTCACGGTGTACGTGGACGGCATCGCCGCTTCCATCGCGTCCGTCATCGCCATGGCCGGAGACCGGCTCGTGATGATGCCCCAGTCGCAGCTCATGATCCATGACGCGTCCGGGCTGTCTATCGGCAGCGCTTCCGACATGCGGGAGATGGCCGATCTCCTCGACCGCCAGTCGGACAACATCGCCGAGGCGTACGCCGACAAGGCGGGCGGCACGATGGACGAGTGGCGCGTCCGGATGCGCGCCGAGACCTGGTACTCCGCCCGCGAGGCTGTGGACGCCGGGCTGGCCGATGAGATGGCCCCGATGCCCCGCCGCCGCGAACGCGAAGAGGAGGAGCGGGAACCGGCGACGGCCGCGCGGTGGGACCTGTCGGTGTTCCGGTACGCCGGGCGGGAGGACGCGCCCGCGCCGCCGATGGCCACGGCTGAGGGCGGCACGGCGCACGGTGCGGCGCCGGTCAGCGACGCCCCGACCGATGGGAGCAGCAGCACCCTGACGATCGACGTACGCGGCGCCGTCGGCACGGAGCTGGAGGACATGCTGCGGCGCCTGGTGGCCGCCGACACCGGCGCGCCAGCACTGGAAGCGACCGCCGTCCCGAAACACTCCACCGGGACGACTGAGGGCGAGTGGGACGGCCCCGCACAGGAGAAGAAACTCCCCTCTCCGGTGCCGGTGGCCACCGCGAAGAAGATGTACGCGTGGTACGACGGCGACCAGGTCGAAGACGGGGCCGTGCCCAAGTCCGCCTGCAAGCTCCCGCACCACACCGTGTCCGAGGACGGCACCCCGGGCGCCGCCGTCATGGCCGGCGTCCGCAACGCCCTCAGCAGACTGCCGCAGACCAAGGGCATCCCCGAGTCCGAGAAGGCCACGATCGAGGCGCATCTGCGCGCCCACCTCAAAGCTGGTGGCGGAGGCGACGAGGCCGAGGACCACGCCCACGCCCACGCCGACGCCGAGACGACCGGCCAGGCCGAGCCGCCAGGGCACCCCGACACCGCCCAGCCGACCGAGGCGCCCCCCACGCCAGACGGCTGGGCGGCCCAGACCGCACACCTCACGACCCTGGACGACGACTGGGCCCGGCTCGTGGCCCACCTGACCGACGAATCCCCCCTGGCCCTGTCGTCCGGCGCGGCGACCGCCTGAAGGAGGCAAAGTGGCACCTACGACTGTCCCGCGCACCAGCGACGAGCTGGCCGAGGCCCTTAGCGACACCTCGCGGCGCTCCGAGATCCTCAAGTCGCAGGACACGCTGCGTGAGTTCATCACGGACTACGCCCGGGAGTACGCCAAGAGCGACCCGGGGATCGAGCAGCAGATCCGGGATGAGACGCAGCGGCAGTTCGCCGAGATTCTCAAGGGCGAGCAGATCGAGGGCATCAACCGGCTCAACCTGGCGCCGGACGCGCAGCCGGTCGCGCGGTCGCGGTACTACAACGCGAAGGCGCCCGGGGCCAGCCTGGACAAGCAGTTCACCGACTGGACGTCGTACCTCACGGCGACGTGGGCGGGTGCCACCACGCAGGAAGCGTTCGCGGCACGCTCGGAGATCAAGAAGATCCAGAACTCGTTTGGCTCCAGCGTGCCGTCGGATGGCGGGTTCCTGATCCCCGAGCAGCTGCGCTCTGAACTGCTGCGCGTCGCGCTGGAGACGGCCGTGGTGCGCTCCAGGGCCCGCGTGGTGCCGATGGAGACGCTGACCGTCCCCTATCCGATGATCGACTCCACCAGCAACGCGACCAGCGTGCACGGTGGGATCACCGGCTACTGGACCGAGGAGAGCGGCACCCTCACCGACAGCTCCCCGAGCTTCGGCCGCATCAACCTGATGGCCAAGAAGCTCACGCTCTACAGCGAGATCCCCAACGAGCTGTTCCAGGACAGCCTGATCTCGCTGGAGCAGTTCATGAACGAAAGCTATCCGGAAGCCCTCGCGTGGTTCGAGGACGTGGCGTTCACGAGTGGCGATGGCGTCGGCCAGCCGCTGGGCTACCTCAACGCCCCCGCCGCGATCTCCATCACCAAGGAGTCCGGGCAGGCGGCGGACACCATCGTGTGGGAGAACCTTGTCAAGATGTACGCCCGCATGCTGCCAAGCAGCATGTCGCGGGCGGTGTGGGTGGCGAACAACGACACTTTCCCCGAACTGGCCACGATGGCGCTGTCCGTCGGCACGGGCGGGTCGGCGGTGTGGATCGGTGACGGCGGCGGCGAGGCCGCGCCCCCCATGCGGATCCTCGGACGCCCGGTGATCTTCACGGAGAAGGCATCCACCCGCGGCGACGCGGGCGACATCAACCTCGTGGACTTCGGCTACTACCTGATCGGTGACCGGCAGGCCATGCAGGCCGAGACGAGCACCCACTTCAAGTTCAGCAACGATCAGACCGCGATGCGTGTGATCGCGCGGGTTGACGGGCGTCCGTGGATCCAGTCCGCGATCACCCCGCAGACCGGATCCAACACTCTCAGCCCGTTCGTCAAGATCGCCGCGCGCGCCTGACGAATCGCACCCCGGGCCGGCATTCACACCCCGGCCCCGGGCCCGACCCCGAGGGCAATGAACCCCCCTCGGAGAAAGCGAGCACGCCATGAAGGCGCTCGGACGGCACTTCGACATCGGCAGCGCGATCGTGCCGGTCGACCTGGCCACCGCCGCGAACACGGGCCATCGGCTGCACCTGAAGAACTACGGCGGCGTCGCGATCGTCGGCTACCTCGCCACCGGCACCGCCGCGGAGAACCCGACGTTCGACGTGCGGGAGCACGACGCGGCATCGGGCGGCACCAGCCAGGACCTCGACGTGGTCGACACCTACTACGTCAAATCGGAGGCGACGCTGGACGGTGATGAGACCTGGACGGCGAACACCCAGACCGCCGCCTCCGAGGTGACGGACACCGACTGGGACGACGCCAACGAGGTCCTGGTCGTCATGGAGGTCGACTCGACGCAGTTGTCCGACGGCTTCGAGTGGATCTCGGTGAACGTGGCGGATCCGGGCACCGCGCACGTCGGCTGCGCCTTCTACGTGATGTACGACCTCGCGGTGCAGCGTGCGCCGGAGAACCTGGCCCAGCCGAACGCCTGAGAGAGGTAACGAGTCATGAGTGTGATCATTCAGGGCGATCAGGTTCGCACGATCACGCAGGGCATCCTCGTGTCCCGGGCGACGGCCACGCTGCCGCAGTCCACGGACGGGAGTTTGTTCACGGTGTCGGGCGGCCGGGTCCTGCTGCTGGGCCTGGTGGGTGAGGTGACCACGGTCATCCAGACCCAGGTCAACAACACCAAGCTGAAGCTCAATCCCACGGCAACCGGCGCGGATCAGGACCTGTGCGCAGCGCTGGACATTTCCGCCGACGCCGTCGGGGAGCTGTACACGATCTCGGGCACGGTCGGGGACGCGATGCGCTCGGACCTGCTGATCGGGAACCCGCTGCTCGCTGCCCCGCTGGTGCTGTCCGAGGGCGACATCGAGCTGGACTGTGCGGCATCGAACACCGGGTCGGTGGCCTGGGACCTGCTGTACACCCCGCTGGACAACGGCGCATCGGTGGTGAGCGCATGAGCACGATCGTCCAAGGCGCGGATTACCGAGCGCTGTACTTCGGTGAGCGTGAGTCGAAGGCGACGGGCACTTTGGCCAGCTCCACCGTGTCGCTGTTCACAGTGTCCGGCGGCCGGGTGGCTCTCACCTCCATCTACGGCGTGGTGGACACGGCCGTCACCGTGGCCAACACCTACAAGCTGCAGTTCAACCCGACCACGGGCACGACCGTCGATCTCGTGGCTGAGCGGGACATCGGCACGACCGACACGGCCGCCGGCGAGCTGCTGGGCTTCACCGGTGATGCGGGCGGCGCGGTCCTGTCGATCGGCGGCGCGGTGGAGACCCTGCGCGCACCGATCGTACTCGCAGCCGGTGACATCGAGTCGGTGTCCACCGGCACGGACGGCGCGATCACCTGGGTGGTGACGTGGGTGCCGCTGGATGACGGCGCGTCGATGGCGGCGGCGTAGCCATGGCCCTGTGGGAGTGCGCCGAGTGCACCACCGCCTACGCGGTGGGCCTGTCGGCGTGCCCGCACTGCAAGTCGACGAAGCGCGTGGAGGACGACATGCCGAAGATCACCCGTCACGGTGGGCCCAGCGTCGCCGGAGCTGTCGTCACCGGCGGCGCCTGGGGCGACAGCGACACCTGGCCTGATGCGGACACCGGCCAGCTCCAGAGCGAGCACGGCCCGGAGCTGGCCGACCAGCCCGACGGCGAAGCGGAGACGGTTACGGAGGTGCCGTCATCTCCTGGGAACAGCTCATCAGCATCACCCGAGAAGCCCGAGACCTCGCAGAAGAAGAGCGCTCGCGCCCCCCGCAAGCGTGCCCCAACGACGGGGAACCGCTCGAAACGGACCCGCAAGGCGGACTCCGATGCCGATACGACGGCTGGCGATGGCCCGACAACGCCGTGAGGTAGCCCCGTGTCCAGTATCTCCACTGCATCCGAGGCCCGCGCCCTGCTGAAACTGCAGGGCCTGCGCACCCCCTCCCGGCAGGGCTATCAGGCGTGGTCCACCAACCCAGACTCGTGCTCTACGGTGCTCACGCTCTCGGCGGGGCGCCTGTATCTGGAGGCCCTGGCCGTGGACGAGGATTTCCACCCGACGGCCATCGACTACTACGTGTCGTCGACCGCGTCGTCACCGACGGCGGATCAGTGCCTGGTGGGCCTGTACGGGCCCAGCGGGACTCTGCTGGCCAGCGAGACCACCCTGTTTGACTCGACTGGCGTGGTCTCGCTGGACCTGTCGGCGGTGGGCGAGCTGGCGGAGGGGCTGTACCGGGTCGCGTTCCTGTTCAACGGTTCGACAGGGCCGCAGATCCCGCGCGCGTCCCAGAGTGCTGGCGGGCCGGGGCTGACGAACATCGGCTTGTCCGTGGGGGACTACCGGGCGGCGTACAACGGCAGCTCGAACACGAGTTTGCCGGACCCGATCGACTTCACTGCTAACACTGCGTACATCCCGTTGTTCTGCGCGATCCGATGAGGGGAGGTGAGCCTCGATGGTGTGGTACGCCACGAGGGAGGACGTGAAGGGCGGCCTGGACTACCCGGAGGTGGCCCGGTCCAACCGGATGATTGACCGCGCGATCGAGGCCGCCTCGCGGGATGTGGAGGCTCTGACGCACCGCGAGTTCACGCCGACGGTAGATACGCGCGAGTTCAACTGGCCGAACCAGTCGTACGCCAGGAGCTGGCGGCTGTGGCTGAACCAGCACGAACTGATCAGCGTCGCCACGCTCGCCAGCGGCGGCACCACCATCAGCGCGTCGGACTTCTTCCTTGAGCCGTCCGCAGACGGGCCGCCGTACAACCGCATCGAGATCGACCTGTCCAGCAGCGCCAGCTTCTCCGCCGGTGACACACACCAGCAGTCCATCGTCATCACCGGCCTGTGGGGCTACCGCAACAACGAGACCACCCTCGGCGCCACCGTCGAGGCGCTGGACGCCTCGGAGACCGGCGTCGACGTCGACGGCGACACCAGCGCAGAGGCAGGTGTCGGCAGCGTGCTGCGCGTGGACGACGAGCGCATAGAGGTGACCGGCCGGGCGCAGCTCGACACCGGCCAGAACCTCGGCGGCAACCTCACCGCCAGCACCAGCGACCAGACCGTGACCGTGTCGGACGGCACCGGATACGCGGTCGGCGAGGTGCTGCTCATCGACTCCGAGCGGATGCTCATCACCGATATCGCGGGCAACAACCTCACCGTCAAAAGGAGCTGGGACGGCACCACGCTGGCCGCCCATTCCTCCGGTGCGGACATCTTCGCGCCCCGCACGCTGACCGTCACGCGCGGCGCGCTGGGCACCACGGCGGCCACGCACTCCACCAGTGCCACGGTGTACCGCTGGGACCCTCCGGGCCCGGTGCGGGAGCTGGTCGAGGCGCTGGCCATGAACACGGTGCTGCAGAAGAGCAGCGGCTACGCCCGCACCGTCGGCGCCGGCGAGAACCAGCGCGAAAGCTCCGGCCGGGGTCTGCGTGACCTGCGGCAGCGGGTGTACGTCTCCCACGGCCGCAAAGCGCGCACGAGGGCGGTGTAGCCATGGCGACGGGATACCAGGGCCGCGGCATACAGGTGCGGGTGCGCGGGCCGCTGTTCGATGGCCGCGCCGCGCGGGCCGCCGCCGACTACTCGGACGAGGTGGAGAAGCAGGTAGCGGAGGAAGGTGCGCGGATGGTGCACCAGCGGCTGCGCCAGGTCCTCAAACACCCCACGGGCTACTACCAGTCCCAGGTGCGGGTGCGTGCGGCCGGGGGGCGTCACGTCGTCTCGGACGGCGGCGTCATCTACGGGCCGTGGCTGGAGGGCACCGGCTCCCGCAACTTCCCCGAGACCCGCTTTCGGGGATACGCCACGTTCCGGCGCACGCAGGCCCTGCTCGACCGCAAGGCCCGGAACATCGCCGAGCAGCTGTTCTCCCGCCGCTACAGGAGGCGGTTCGAATGAGCCTCGCGATCAACGACCTGCTGTCCCGCGCCGAGTCCCACGCGCTAACCCTGGCCCGCTTCGAGCGGGTCAACGGGCACGAGCCCAAGAACCCGCCCGGCCACGGGCTGACGGCGGCGCTGTGGGTACAGCGCATCACCCCCGTACCAGCAGCGTCTGGCCTCGCGTCCACCAGCGTCCGGCTGGAGCTGGGCGTGCGCCTCTACATCCCCGCCGACACCCAGGACCCCGACACCATCGACCCGCACCTCACCGAGGCGACAGACGCCCTGATGGACGCCTACAGCGGCGACTTCTCCCTCGGCGGGGCCGTGCAGCAGGTGGATCTCCTCGGTGCCTACGGCGACCCGATGGATGCCCAGGCGGGCTACCTCGAACAGGACAGCACCGTGTTCCGCGTGATGACGATCCAGCTCCCGCTGATCGTCTCCGATCTCTGGACCCAGGAGGCATAGGCATGGCCAAACAGTCCGGCCTCGGGGACGACCTGTACGTCAGCGGCTACGTCCTGGGGGGCGACATCCGCGCCCTGGGCAGCATCGCCGGGCCGAACAGCCCACTGGAGGTCACCGACATCACCCAGTCGGCGATGGAGCGGCTCGGCGGGAAACGCGACGGCACGATCGAATACACCGCCTATTTCAACGACGCGACCGACCGGGCGCACGCGCGACTCTCGGCGCTGCCGACGGCGGATCAGCTCGTGACGTATCTGCGGGGCACCTCGCTGGGGTCGCCGGCGGCGTGCCTGATCTCCAAGCAGATCGGCTACGACGGCACCCGCAGCGATGACGGCGGCCTCACGTTCAGCGTGGCGGCGCAGGCCAACGCCTACGGGCTGGAATGGACACAGAACATGACCGCCGGAGTGCGGACCGACAGCGGCGCCACCAACGGCAGCAGCGTCGACTTCGGCACCGGCTCCACCAGCTTCGGCCTCCAGGCGTACCTCCACGTCACCAGCTTCACCGGCACGGACGCCACGATCACGATCGAAGAGTCCTCCGACGACGGCGCCGGGGACGCCTTCACCGGCGTCACTGGCGGCGCGTTCACGCAGGTCACCAGCGGGCCGACGTTCGAGCGGATCCAGACCGGCCGCTCCCAGACCGTAGAGCGATATCTGCGGGTGGCCACGTCCACCACGGGAGGGTTCAGCGATCTCCAGTTCGCCGTGTTCGTAGCCCGCAACGACGTGAACACGGAGTTCTGACATGCAGATGAACCGCATCACGCCGTCCGCGCCCGTGCAGGCGTACCAGACATACCGCATCCACACCCCGCCCGATCGACTGGTCAAGGCGGCGTGTGAGCAGGTGGGTTGCGCCGCGTGGGCCCGCGGCTGGGATTCCGTGGTCGACGAGTCCACCGACCTCGGCCAGCGGCAGGCCGCGTACATCCGGACCCAGTCCGGGCGTACCTTCCGCGAGCTGCACAAGGCCAACGGGCTCACGGTGTTCCGCTTCCAGAGCGGCCAGCGCTGCTTCCAGGAGCACCGGACGCGGCCGGAGCTGTACCTGGTGCGCGACGGCGACTGGCGCGGCAACCCCACCGGGCGGCAGCGGCAGCACCAGAACGCCCGCGACTGGATCGAGGACTTCGGCGAGCACCAGCAGTGCGTATCTGACCAGCGAGAGAAGGGGTGACGCATGGACACGCAGATCACCGCGTACCGGGATGGGACCGGTGTCCTCAGCGTCAACGGCGTGGACATCTCGCGGGCTGCCGCAGGTGTCATCCTGCGGGTCGATCCCCAGCGCGGAGAGACGCACCTGGTGGTGGACGTGCAATGGCCGCACGTGGACATGCAGTGCCCGCAGATCACGGCTGAGGCCGACGCGACCGTGACCATCCCCGACCGCACCGCGCGAGCGCTGGTGGCGCTCGGCTGGACCCCGCCGGACGGGCAGCCCGCCCCCGGCCACGACGACATCGGCAAGGAGGGCTGACGCATGGCCAAGGAGAGCGGCCTCGGCTGGACGACGTGCGAGGTAGACGACAGCTCCGGCACTGCCCGCGACATCAAGAACGACGTCACGAACCTGGAGTTCGCCACGCCGCGGGCGGTGCAGGACGTGACGGGTATCGACAAGAGCGCGATGGAGCGGCTGCTGCTCCTGGCGGACTTCTCGGTCACGCTGAACGGCGTTTTCAACGATGCGACAGACCAGTCGCATGACGTGTTCAAGACCGTGCCGTCCACGTCCGTGGCGCGGACGACGACGCTCGTGGTGTCCGGGCAGACCCTCACGAACGAGTGCTTGTACACGGACTACCCCCTCACGCGTGCGGACGACGGGGCGCTGACGTGGGCGGTGCCTGGCGTGCTCAGCGACGGCACTGTCCCGAGCTGGAGCTGAGAGGGGGCTGCCATGGGCTACAAGCGCCAGCGTCGCATCATTCACCTCCAGTTCGATCAGGATCACGAGCTGGCCGGTTTGGAGGTGCGTCTCCGCAGCCTCTCGCTGCGGAACTACAAGGAGTTGTTGGGCATCGGGGAGGTGGACCGGTCGGATGTCGGCTCGCAGTTGGAGGAGTTCGCCCGGTCGCTTATCTCCTGGAACTTGGAGGATGAGGAGACGGGTGAGCCGATCCCGGCGACGCCGGAGGCGGTGGACGCTGAGGACGCCGACCTGATGCAGAAGATCGCGGGCTTCTGGTTCGACGCGCTGACGGGGGTCATCCAGGGTGACCCTTTGCCGGACAGCTCGCCCGGTGGCGGGCAGTCCCCGGAGGCCACGATCCCGATGGAACCCCTGTCCGAAAGCCGCGCGAGCTGATCGAAGCCGAGATGACGCTCGGCCTGTGCCGCCAGTTCCACTGTCTGCCGTCCGCGCTGGAGGACGAGGACGTGAGCGTGCTGCGACTGCTGGCGATCGAGCGGCTCGGCACCCCAGATGAGCCAGACCCCGACCAGGGCGGCGGGGAGTACGAGTAGCGAAGCGAGGTGACCCGTGGCGAACACCGTGAACATCATCGTGGGGGCCACCAACGCGACCGGGCGCGGGCTCGCTGGGGTGAACCAGTCGATCAACCGGCTCGCGCGCACAGCGGCGCAGGCCGACCGGGACGTGGGGTCGCTCAGGGCCAATGCGGTGTCGCTGGCTCCGGCGCTGCTGCCGATCGCGGCGGCTACCGCACCGATCGCGGCCGGGCTGGGCGCGGCGGCCGGCGCGATGCTCGCGTTCGGCGCGGCGACGGTGCCGCAGATCAAGAACTTGGCGGACGCGGCGAAGGCCGAGACGGAGTACAAGGACGCGGTGCAGAAGTCGGGCGCGCGGTCTGCGGAGGCGGTGAAGGCGCATCGGCAGCTGGCGGATCAGATGGCGCGTCTGCCGCAGCCGACGCGGGAGGCCGCGGCCGGGTTCATGGTGCTGCGGGATGACTTCCAGGAATGGTCGGACAGCCTGGCCAGCAGCACCATGCCGGTATTCACCAAGAGCTTCGCGGCGTTCCGGGCGCTGCTGCCGAAAACCTCGGGACTGGTGCGGGCTACGAGCCGGGAGCTGGACCGGTTCGTGACGATCGCCGCGGGAGGTCTGGCCACGCCTGGTTTCGATCGGTTCATGGCACGGTTCGAGGAGTTCGCCGGGGAGACGCTGCGTCGGGCTACGGACGGCGTGATCCGGCTGGCCCGTCGCCTTCAGAGCAGTTCCTCGGGCGGTGGCATCCGGACGTTCATGGAGTTCGCGCAGGAGAACGCGCCCCTCGTGCGCGAGGCGTTGACGAACCTGTCGAGGGCGTTGACGAACCTGCTCAGGGCGGCCAGCCAGACGGGTGTGGGGCTGCTCCAGGTGGTGAACGTGTTGGCGAAGCTGGTGGCCAGCGTCCCCAGTGGTTTGCTGACGAAGCTGCTCCAGCTCTACACCGCGTTCCGGCTGCTGCGGCTGGGGGCGGCCGGGCTGGCGGCCCTGTCGGGGGGTGTCGCCTCGTTCACGGGGGCGATCATCGCGATGCGGGCAGCGGCGGCGGGAGCGGCGACGCGCACGGCGGCGCTGGGCGCGGCGTGGGGCGCCCTGTCGCGGGGCGCACGGTTCGGCATCATCGCGGGTGGTCTCGCGGCGGCGGCCCTCGGCATCAAGAAGCTCGCAGACCGGGCACGCGGCGCCCCGCCGGACATCAACAAGCTCACAACGAGCCTGAAAGAGCTGGCCAACACCGGCCGCTTCACAGGTGAGCTGCAAAAGACATTCGGAGATGTCGACGGCCTGGTCAAGAAGATCAAGCAGCTCGGGAAGGAGACCGAGAAGGCGAACAAAACCGCGCTCGGTTTCCGGATTCCCGGTCTCGATGATGCGGCCGACAAGCTCGCGGGCGCCATCAACGACATGGCGAAGGGCGGGGAAAGCCTCAACGCGCTGAAGGAGGATTTCAAGGGGCTTGACGAGGCTCTGGCTGGGCTGGTGAAGGGTGGCCATGCCGATGTCGCCGCCCAGTCGTTCGCGAGGATCAAGCGGGCCGCGCGTGAGCAGGGCGTCTCGATGAAGGAGCTCAACGCGTTGGTGCCGGAGTACCGGGCTGCGATGGCGGAGCTGAAGGCCAACAACGAGCTGGCAGCTCGCGGCATGGGTCTGTTCGGTGAGCAGGCCATCGCGACGAAGGCCAAGCTGGAGAGCCAGAAGCAGTCCGCGGACGGGCTCCGGCAGGCGATTCAGGCGTTGAACGACGCCCAGCGAGCCGGTCTCGGCGGGATGATCGGGTTCGAGGCCGCGATCGACGCGGCGACGAAGGCGGCGCGGCAGAATGCGGGCGCGCTGCGGATGCGGCGCGGCGAACTGGTGCTGAACAGCGAGAAGTCACGGAATGCGGCCAGTGCCTTGCAGGACCTCGCGGCGAAGACAGACGAAGCGGCGACGACGGCGCGGGAGTCGGGTCGCTCGTGGTCGCACGTGAACGGCATCTACGACCGGGGTCGGAAGAAATTGATCCAGTCCGCGGTTCAGATGGGGTTGACGCGTGCCGAGGCGAAGAAGCTGGCAGCGCAGATCCTCAAGACTCCGGATAAGACGGCCCGGCTGAAGGGGAATTTGGAGGATTTGGCGCGGAAGGTGAAGTCCGCGAAGCGGCGGATCCGGTCGGTGCCGAAGTCGAAGCGGCACACGCTGCGCGGCTTGATCTCCGACCTGGAGCGGAAGCTCGCGCGGGCGAAGCGGCAGATCCGGAGCGTGCCGAAGTCGAAGCGGTCCAGCATTCGGGCGACGATCGCGCAGCTTCAGGCGCAGATCCGCCGTGCGAAGAACGCGATCGGATCGGTGCGGGGGAAGACGGTCACGATCCGCACCAACTACGTCATCAGCAGGAAGGCGACGAAGGGCGCGACGTTCGGCCGGGGCGGCTCCTACTGGCGGGCGCACGGCGGCATCGTCGGCGGTATGGCGCACGGCGGGGTGCGGGGCGGGGGC
>NZ_JAAKZZ010000639.1 GCF_011045075.1 Streptomyces boncukensis | reverse complement strand
TTCTACGAGGTCCCGGAGGGGGGCCGCGTCACAGGTTCCGCACCCCCTCCGGGACCTCGTAGAACGTCGGGTGGCGGTAGGGCTTGTCGGCGGCGGGCTCGAAGAACGGGTCCTTCTCGTCCGGCGAGGAGGCGGTGATCGCACGGGACGGGACGACCCACAGCGAGACGCCCTCCGAGCGGCGGGTGAACAGATCGCGGGCGTTGCGCAGCGCCATCCGGGCGTCCGCCGCGTGCAGGCTTCCGGCGTGGGTGTGGGACAGACCGCGCCTGCTGCGGACGAAGACCTCCCACAGCGGCCAGTCGGCCCCGGGGCCGCCGCCGGGGGCTGCGGCTTCGCCGGGTGCCGGGGTGCCGCCCTGCGCTGCCGTGCCGCCCTGCGCTGCCGTGTCGCCCGGCGGCGGGGTGTCGCCGGGTGTCTGGGCGGCGTCGCCGGGGCGCGGGGTGCTGCCGGTGCTGTCGGGGTTCATGACGCGAGTGCCTCCCGCTCTTCCCGGTGCGCGGCCCGCTGCTGCTTGGCGGCGTACGCGGCGGCGGCCTCGCGGACCCAGGCGCCCTCCTCGTGCGCCTGGCGGCGCTGGGCGAGCCGCTGCTCGTTGCAGGGGCCGTTGCCCTTCAGTACCTCGTGGAACTCCGCCCAGTCGATGGCGCCGTGGTCGTAGTGGCCGCGCTGCTCGTTCCAGCGCAGGTCGGGGTCGGGGAGGGTGAGGCCCAGGGCCTCGGCCTGCGGGACGCAGATGTCCACGAAGCGCTGCCGCAGCTCGTCGTTGGAGTGCCGTTTGATCTTCCAGGCCATGGACTGGGCGCTGTGCGGCGACTCGGCGTCGGGCGGGCCGAACATCATCAGCGAGGGCCACCACCAGCGGTCCACCGCGTCCTGCGCCATGGCGTGCTGCGCCTCGGTGCCCCGGCTGAGCGCCAGCAGCAGCTCATAGCCCTGGCGCTGGTGGAAGGACTCCTCCTTGCAGATCCGGACCATCGCGCGCGCATACGGACCGTAGGAGCAGCGGCACAGGGGGACCTGGTTGGTGATGGCGGCACCGTCCACGAGCCAGCCGATCGCGCCGACGTCGGCCCAGGTCAGCGTGGGGTAGTTGAAGATCGAGCTGTACTTCTGGCGGCCCTCGTGGAGCTTGTCGAGCAGCTCGGCGCGGGAGGTGCCGAGGGTCTCGGCCGCGCCGTAGAGATACAGGCCGTGGCCTGCCTCGTCCTGGACCTTGGCCATGAGGATGGCCTTGCGGCGCAGCGAGGGCGCGCGGGCGATCCAGTTCGCCTCCGGCTGCATGCCGATGATCTCCGAGTGGGCGTGCTGGGCGATCTGGCGGACCAGGCCGGCCCGATAGGCGTCCGGCATCCAGTCCCGCGGCTCGATGCGCTCGTCCGCGGCCACGGCGGCCTCGAAGGCGGCGCCGAGCTCCGCCGCCGCGCCCTGCGCCGCCCGTGCGGTCGCCGTTGTACCCGATGCCATGCGAGCCCCCTGATCCGCGCCAGCCGACCGACCGATCGTTCGGTTCAATGGTGAGCCGGGCCCGCGCGGCCTGTCAAGGCCGGAGGGCGCCCGACTCCCGGGACTCCCGGGGCCTGACGGCCCCAGTAGTCTCTGAGAGTCTCTGAGGCGGACCGGCGCCCGAGCGGCGTCCGCGTGACCTGGAATGACCTGAAATGACCTGAGTGTCACGGAACGGCCGTGGCGACGTGGGGAGCGGGAGGGCATGGAGCCAGCAGAGCGGCACGAGGACGGCGGTGGCCTGGCCGCGCTCTCCCGGCCCGCCCGGGTCGTGGTGGCGATAGCCGTGACCGCGCTCTCCCTCGCGGTCGCGGTGCACGTGGGAATGGTCTTCCTGCAGACCGCGCCCCCCAACACCGTCAGCAAGCGGTACGGAGAGACCATCCAGGCGTACGCGCTTCCGGAGCTGGAGCGGAACTGGAAGCTGTTCGCGCCCAACCCGCTGCAGCAGAACATCGCCGTCCACGCGCGCGCCACCGTCACCAAGGGCGACGGCGCCACCGAGCGGACCGGCTGGGTCAACCTGACCGCCATGGACGGCGCGGCGATCCGCCACAACCCGGTGCCCAGCCACGTCCAGCAGAACGAACTCCGGCGCGGCTGGGAGTTCTTCGCCAACCACCACGACGACAAGGGGCAGCCGGTCGGCATGCGCGGGGAGCTGTCCGAGCGCTATGTGAAGCGGATCGTGATGCGGCGCTTCGGCCCCGAGCTGAACGGCGGCAGCGTGGAGCGCATCCAGGTCCGCTCGGCCACCACCCGGGTCCAGGCGCCGCCCTGGAGCGACGAGCGGGTGGACACCAAGCCGGTCTACCGCACCTACCCCTGGTGGCATGTCTCCAGCGAGGACCTCCCCGGAGGCGACAAGTGAGCGCGGCCGAGTGGCGCACCCGGGGCGCGCGCACGGCATCCGGCGTCCTCGACCAGGTGACCGGCCGTGCGCTCGGCCCGTACCAGACGGCCATCGTCCGGATCGGCCTCGCCGGGACGTGGCTGTTCTTCCTGCTGCGCGAATGGCCGCACCGGCAGGAGCTGTACGGCCCGGAGGGCCCCTGGAGCTGGTCGATGGCCGACCGGCTGATCGACTCCAACCAGGCGTTCTCGGTGCTGATGTGGTCGGATGCCGACGGCTGGTTCCAGTTCGTCTATCTGCTCGCCGTCGCCGCCAGCGCGGCGCTGCTGCTCGGCTGGCACACGCGCGCCGCGTCCGTGCTGTTCATGGTGGGCGTGCTCGCGCTGCAGAACCGCAGTGTGTTCATGGGGGACGGCGGAGACAACGTCATCCACCTGATGGCGATCTATCTGGTGTTCACCCGGTGCGGTCAGGTCTGGTCGCTGGACGCCCGCCGCGCGGCACGGGCACGCGCCAGGGGCGAGGGGGAGCACGGTGCGGCGGGCGGCGGCCTCGGCGGTGCGGTGGTGTGGGCCCTGCTGGGCGTCGCCCTGGCGGCCTGCACCGTCACCGGCGGCTTCGCGCTCGGCTGGGGGATCGTCTTCTGGGTGCTGTGGATCGCCCACGGGGTGTGGGGCCACCTCGACCGGGCGGTGGCCGCGGGGCGCGCCGGGCAGGGCGTACGGGAGACGCGCACCGTCTGCGACATCGTCGCCAACCTCGTGCACAACGGGGCACTGCTCATCATCATGGTCGAGGTCTGCCTGATCTACTCCACGGCGGGCTGGTACAAGATCCAGGGCACCCGCTGGCAGGACGGCACGGCCGTCTACTACCCGCTGCACCTGGACTACTTCTCGCCCTGGCCCGCGCTGAGCGACGCCCTCTCCGGCAACGGCATCATGATCTTCCTGATCAGCTACGGCACGGTGGCGGTGCAGGTCGCCTTCCCGTTCACGCTGTTCAACCGGCGGGTCAAGAACGTCCTGCTCGCCCTGATGATCACGGAGCATGTGAGCATCGCCGTGATTCTGGGCCTGCCCGTCTTCTCGGCGGCGATGATCACCGCCGACGCGGTGTTCCTGCCGACCGTGTTCCTGGTGTGGGCCGGGCGGCACGTCGGCGGCACGGCGCGCCGCGTGCTGCCGGGCTCCCGCCGGCGCGCACCGGCGGCCGCCCGGGACGGCGACGGGGACGGGGACGGCGGCGAGGAC
>NZ_JAAKZZ010000638.1 GCF_011045075.1 Streptomyces boncukensis | reverse complement strand
ACGCCCACCCGCACCCCGGCGGTGCCGCCGTGCCGCCGGGCCGCCGCGTCCCGCCGCCGGATGAGCTCGGGCAGCAGCACCACCAGCGGCCGCTGGTCGGTGTGGCCGCCGGAGTCGGCCTCCGCGCACACGTCGTCCGCCATCGGCGCCGTGCGCGCCAGCTCGGCCTGCTCGGCGCTGATCCGTCCGGCGGCGCGCAGCGCCTCGACCATGTCCGGCGGCGGCGGGGCGAGGAACGCGTCCGCGACCTCGGCGCGGGAGACCTTGGCCAGCACCGCGTGCCCGGCCTCCACCGAGCCGTCCGGTGCCCGGCGCAGCCCCGCGACCCGGTAGCGGACCAGCGCCGGGGTCATCCGGACGAACGAGGCCGCCTCGATGCGGCGTACGCCGTGCCGCAGCAGCGCGTCGACCACGCGCTGCTCCTTCTCCGGCCGGTCCGGACTGGCCAGCAGGTTCAGCCCGTACGCGCCGTCCGGGCCCAGCTCGCGGCGGAAGGCGGCGGCGGCCCGCTCCACGCGGTCCAGATCCAGGCCGCCGGTGCCGAAGTAGCCCAGGAGTCCGGCGCGGCCCATCCGCAGCACCATCTGCTCGGAGGCGATCCCCTTGAACATGGAGCCCGCCACATACGCGTAGCGCACGCGGTGCGCGGCCCGGAACCGCGCGCTGCCCAGGTCCTGGGGGCGTACGGCGGGTGCCGTCGTCCCCTCGGCCTCGGCCCCGGCCGGCGGGTCCGGCGCGGCGGTGCCGGTGTCACGGGTGAGCATCCGGTGTCACCGCGCCTGCTGCTGCTCGTAGCGGTCCCAGATCTGCGGGATCTCCACGCTGAGATATCCGAGGAAGTGCTCCATGCGCTCCAGCCGGCGGCGGCGCTCGGGGGCGGCGTCGGCCAGCTCCAGCAGGCCGCCCTGGACGATGCGGTGGAAGTCCGGGATCCCGGCGAAGGCCGCCTTCACCTGGGCCGCCCAGCGGCCCTCGCGCATCCACACCGTGTAGTCGCCGGAGCCGTCGCCGCCGGAGCCGTCGTCGCCGTCGTCCGGGTACGTCCGCTGGAAGACGCCGTCGTGGTCCGCGTCGGGGACGAGCTGGGCGACGATGCGGTCGACCGCGTCCCGGTCGGACCCGAGCCGATCGGCGAGCTGCGCGGCGGACTGCTCGGGCGGGTCGCAGATCATCAGCCAGCCCAGCACCCGGCCGCGCTCCAGGGGCATGCCGTCGTTGGTGTGGTAGTGCTCGGCGATCTTCTCCACGAAGGCGCGCTCGCCCTCGGAGAGGTCCGCCGCCGCGCCCGCGGCTCCGGGCGCCCGCTCGCCGCGCTCCTCCTGGCTCGCGGGGGGCTCCTCGCCCGGCCCCGGCGTTCCCTGGTAGCGGGCGATCATCGGGGGCAGCTCGGTGACGAGGTACCGGAACAGCTCCTCCAGCTCGGCCAGCCGGCGGCGGCGCTCCCCGGGCGCGTCACCCAGCACCTCCAGTCCGTAGCGCAGGGACTCGTGGAAGGCCGGCCAGCTCGCGAAGGTGGCGGCGACGGCGTGCGGCCAGCCGTTCTCCGCCATCTCCACCGCCGGCGTGCCGTCCTCGCCCTTGTCCGCCACGAAGACGTTCGCCAGCGTCATCTGCTCCACGAACGGCTCGGCCTGCTCCCGGCCCAGCCCCAGCGCCGTACACAGGTCGTCCAGGGGCTGGCGGGGCGGGTCGCAGATCATCAGCCAGCCGAGGATCCGCCCGCACTCCCGTGGCATGCCGTGCGCGCTGAAGTGGTGCTCAGCGACCCGCTCGACGAACTCGCGTTCACCGGCGGTGGGTTCCGCCGGGGGCTGCACCCTCACCTGTTCGGACATTCCGGCCTCCTCGTGTGCGGTCACCGGGCACTGCGGTGGGGAGTCTGCCGCCGCCCGGGAGCCGCCGCCCCCGGGGTGGCCCCAGCACACGCCCCGGCACCGGGGCCGGGCCGCTCCCCGGGGCGTGCCGCGGGCCGGGCCCGACGCGCTGCTCAGGGAGAGTGCTGGGGGATTCCCCAGGGCGCCGGGCGCGCGCCGTTGGCACACTCGGCGTTGCCGGAGAGCGGAAGATCGTCCGGATACCAGGAGTCCGATACCAGGAGGGGAGTCGGGCCATGGCCACGACACCGGAACAGTGTGCGCACGCGACCCCGGAGGACGACCTCACACGGCCGCCGTTCTTCACCGACGGCGGCCAGGCGATGCACGCCTGGCTGGACCGGATGCGCCAGGAGCGGCCGGTGCTGCTGGACTCCACCTCGCAGGTGTGGCGCGTGCTCCGCTACGACGACGCCACCCAGGTGCTGGGCGACTGGCGGACCTTCTCCAACGACATGAGCCGCCTCACCCTCTCCGAGGAGCTGGTGGAGGGCAACATCGCGGTGCTGGACCCGCCCCGGCACCAGGTGCTGCGCGCGCTGGTCTCCCAGGCGTTCACCCCGCGCCGGCTCGCGGCCCTGGAGGCCGGGATCGCCGAGCGGGCGGCGCGCGTGCTCGACGCGGGCCGGGAGGGCGGCCGTATGGAGTTCGTCCGCGACCTCGCCTACCCGCTGCCGCTCAGCGTGATCGCCGACCTGCTGGGCCTGCCGTCCGCCGACCGCCCGGTGCTGGAGCGCTGCGCCGACGCGCAGATCCGCATCACCGCTCCGGACCCCTCCGACACGGGGTTGCAGCAGCGCCGGGAGCAGGCGATGGCCGAACTGCTCGACCTGCTGCGCGACCAGGTGAAGCGGAAGCGGTCCACGCCCGGCGAGGATCTGATGAGCACGCTGGGCACGGCCGAGGCCGACGGGCGGCGGCTGACCGACGAGGAGATCGTCACCTTCTCGGTGCTGCTGCTCATGGCCGGGCACGTCACGACCATGGGGCTGCTCAGCAACCTGGCGGTGTGCATGGACGAGCACCCCGACGCGTACGCGGCGGTCCGCGCCGATCCGTCCCTGATCCCCGGCGCGGTCGAGGAGACGCTGCGCTTCCGGCCGCCCGTGCCGGACGCCGCGCGGGTCACCGCGACCGATGTGACGCTGCACGGGGTGGACATCCCGCGCAACCGGCTCGTGCTGGTGGCCACGGTCTCCGCCGCCCGCGACGAGCGCCGGTTCCCGCACCCCGGCCGCTTCGACATCACCCGCAGTCCCAACCCGCATCTGGCCTTCTCCCACGGCCCGCACTTCTGCCTCGGCGCGCAGCTGGCCCGGCTGGAGGCGCGCATCGTGCTGCGGCTGCTCACGGAGCGGTGGACCCGGATCCGGGTGGCCGAGCGGGAGTGGCAGCCCAGCCACGCGCTCACAGCGCCGCAACGGCTGGTCCTCGCGGTCTGACGGCGGCCCGGCGGTGCCCGGCGTTGCCCGGCGGCGTCGGCGGCACCCGGCCGCGGGACGGCCGGTGCGGGCGCACCTGGCCGGTTTCCCGTCCTTGAGGGCCGCGCGGACGCGCCGAAAGCATGCGGAACGGGGGAGTCCCGCTGCTGAGGCGGCCGGCACCGGCCGCCCCCCCGTGAAGGAAGGTGTGGATGGAACGCGACGACGCCGCCGCGGTCGTGGGAATCGGCTGCCGGTTCTCCGACGCCGCCGACTCGCCCGAGGACTACTGGCGGCTGCTGCTCGCCCCCTCCGGATCGCTCCCGCCCC
>NZ_JAAKZZ010000637.1 GCF_011045075.1 Streptomyces boncukensis | reverse complement strand
TGCGTGCTCTCGGCGTGCCGGGTGAAAGCCCTCGTACTGGGCGTACTCGGGCTTTCGGCCGGTGCGGCGAGAGCACGTGCCGGGCGTTCCAGGTGGCGTGCGGGGCTTTCGAAACACCCCCTAGGGGATGCCGATGCCCTGCTGATCCTGCGTACCCGGTATCGGGGCTGGATGGGCCCCGGAGGGGCGCGGGGAACTGCGCGCCGGGCCCCATATCACCCGCAGACCGCGATGAACAGCCAGGGGCAGCCCCAGTCCAGCAAGCTCCGCCGGTCACGGCGCTAGGACCCTAGGCGCTCCGCCTCGGCGAGGACCGGGGCCACCCCGTCCTCCTTGCCGAGCCGTGCCGCCACATCCGCCGCGCGCCGCGCGTACGACTGTCGCCGCACCGCGGCGACCAGCGCCGCCGCGAGCCGGTCGGCCCGCAGTCCGCGCAGCGGAACCGCCGCGGGGGCGACCCCGAGCGCGGTGAGCCGCGCGGCCCAGAACCCGGCGTCGAACTGCACCGGCACGGGCACCGAGGGCACACCGGCGCGCAGGCCGGCCGCGGTGGTGCCGGCTCCGGCGTGGTGCACCACCGCGGCCATGCGCGGAAAGAGCAGCGCGTGCGGCACCTCGTCGACGGTGAGCATGTCGTCGCCGTCGGCGTGGAGCCCGGCCCAGCCGCGCTGGATCACCCCGCGCAGCCCGGCGGCGCGGAGCGCGCGCACCAGCTCGGCGCTGAGCCGCCCGGCGTCCGGCACCGTCGCGCTGCCGAGGCCGACGAAGACCGGCGGCGCACCGGCTTCGAGGAAGTCGCGGACGCGGCGCGGCAGTCGGGCGTCCGGCGGGTCGTACGGCCACCAGTAGCCGGAGACGGCCAGTCCCGGCCGCCAGTCGGCCGGGCGGCGCACGACCAGCGGGCTGAAGCCGTGCTGCACGGGCCAGCGGGCGCGTTCCCTGGCGCGGCTGCCGAAGTGCCGCGCCGCGCGGCGCGGGAGCCCGAGCTCGGCGCTGACCACATGGCGCACGGCGTCGGCGTAGATCCGGTCGATGACGCCGTTCACGGCGTGGCCGGCGAGCCGGTTGCCGAGCGGGCCGCAGGAGCGGGTGCCGACGACGCTGGGGCAGAACTCCCGGGTGGGCGCCAGGGGCTGGAGGTAGACGCCCATGCTGGGCACGGCCATGCCGCCGCCGATGGCGTACCCGAGCGGGGCGAGGGAGCTGGAGACGAGCAGCAGGTCGCTGTCCCGGGCGGTTCTCACCAGCGGGGGGACCATGTCGCCCACGAGTTCGCGTGCCATGCGCACCAGCCGGACCAGCTTGCCCGCGCCGGTGGCGCTGCGGTGCAGCGCGTGCCCCCGGCTCGACTCCAGCTCCGCGCGCGGGTCGACGGGCAGCGGCACGAAGCCGACGCCCGCTCTGGCGACCAGCGACTCGAACGGCGCATGGGTGACCACGGTGAGCTCGTGCCCGGCCTGTGCCAGTCCGTGGGCCAGCCCGGTGTACGGCGCGACGTCGCCGCGCGAGCCGGCCGTCATCAGCGCAATCCGCATCGGACCAGTATGGACTGCTCAGCGGGGCCGCTCGTCCTTGACGCGGCGCAGTTTCCCGACGGATCGTTCCAGCGCGCCGGGCTCGACGACGCGCACCTCGGCGGTGATGCCGACGCCGTCCTTGATGTCCGCGGCGATCCGCGCGGCGGCCTCGGCGCGCTGCTCGGCCGGGGCGTCCTCGCGGGCCTCGACGAGGACGGCCATGTGGTCCATCCGGCCCTGCCGAGTGAGGTGGAGCTGGAAGTGCGGGGCCACGGCGGGCACGCGCAGCACGATCTCCTCGATCTGGCTGGGGAACACGTTCACACCGCGCAGGATGATCATGTCGTCGCTGCGTCCGGTGAGCTTGCGGATGCGGCGGAAGGCGGGACGGGCGGTGCCGGGGAGGAGCCGGGTGAGGTCACGGGTGCGGTAGCGGATGACGGGCAGCGCCTCCTTGGTGAGGGTGGTGAGCACCAGTTCGCCGTCCGCGCCGTCCCCGGCGGGCGTGTCGCCCAGGGGGTCCACGGTCTCGGGGTAGAAGTGGTCCTCCCAGAGGTGCAGCCCGTCCTTGGTCTCCACGCACTCCTGGGCGACGCCGGGCCCCATGACCTCCGACAGGCCGTAGATGTCCACGGCGTGCAGGTCGAGCCGGTCCTCGATCTCGCGGCGCATCTCCTCGGTCCACGGCTCGGCGCCGAAGACGCCGATGCGCAGCGAGGAGGCGCGCGGGTCGGCGCCCTGCCGCTCGAACTCGTCCAGCAGGGCGAGCATATAACTCGGCGTCACCATGATGATCTCGGGCCGGAAGTCCCGGATCAGCTGCACCTGACGGGCCGTCATACCGCCGGAGGCCGGGATGACGGTGCAGCCCGCGCGCTCCGCGCCGTAGTGCGCGCCGAGTCCGCCGGTGAACAGGCCGTACCCGTAGGCGACATGCACCTTGTGGCCCGGCCGGCCGCCCGCGGCGCGCAGCGAGCGGGCCACCACGTCCGCCCACACGGACAGGTCCCGGTCGGTGTAGCCGACGACGGTCGGACGGCCCGTGGAGCCGCTGGAGGCGTGGATGCGCCGCACCCGCTCCATCGGGACGCCGAACATCCCGTACGGGTAGGTGTCGCGCAGGTCGTCCTTGGTGGTGAACGGAAAGTGCGCCAGGTCGGCCAGGCTCCGGCAGTCCTGAGGCCGCACGCCCGCCGCGTCGAACTTCTCGCGGTAGAGCGGGACGTGGTCGTAGGCGTGCCGGAGGGTGGCCTGGAGGCGGGAGAGCTGCAGCGCCCGCAGCTCGGCGGGGCCGTGCCGCTCGCCCGCGTCGAGGAGGGCGCCCGGCGGGGGCGCGCCGAGCCTCCGCGCCGGGCGCGCCGGGGTGGCGGAATCACGGCTCACTCTGACCCCCGTCCGAGAAACGACCGACCATTCGGTTTATGTGTGCGCCGCCAGTTATCCAGCCCGCTCCACCGCCTGTCAAGACGTCTGCGCCAGCGCTCCGGCGCCGTGCGCTGGAACGTGCCGGGCAGGGGGTGCCCCGGCCGGCCCCGGCGGTCACACGGATGGGCCCGGCCGGATGGCCGGGGGCGGGCCGGGGCTGGAGGCTCGCACCGTGGACGTGTCCCGCGACTCCGGGGGAACGCCGGGCCGCGAGGGAGGGCCAGTGAACCGTTTCGGCGCGCGCTGGCCCCTCTACGGCAGAGGGGCGCCGTGGCTGCTGATCCTCGCCTCGGTCGCGGTGGAAGTGCTGACTCCGCCCAACTTCACGGGCTCGCCGCTGCTCGTGTTCGCCGGGCTGATGGCGGCGGTGAACTCCACTCTGCGGCACACGGCCGCCGTGGTCGTCGCGGCCGTGCTGACGTCCCTGCTGTTCGGCCTGGCCGGGGGGCACGTCAGCGCGGGGCCGGACTTCGTGGACATCACCACCGTCACCGTCGCCGGGCTGATCGCCATCGACGTCAACCGGCTGCTCGCGCAGCACACGCAGCAGCTGCACACGGCGCGCACCGTGGCGGAGGCGGCCCAGCGCGCCGTGCTGCCGACCCCGCCGGAGCGCCTGTGCGGGCTCGCCATCGCCGCCGGCTACCGGGGCGCCGAGGCGGAGGCGCGGGTGGGCGGGGACCTGTACGC
>NZ_JAAKZZ010000636.1 GCF_011045075.1 Streptomyces boncukensis | reverse complement strand
GACCCAACCCTGCGGACCCAACCCTGCGGACCCAACCCTGCGGACCCAGCCCCGCGGACTCAGCCCCGCGGGCTCAGGCCCGCCACGGCGAGCCGGAACAGGCGGTCCGAAGCGGCGGCGGGGTCGGGGTGGTGCTCGGTGGCCAGGGCCAGGCCGACGGACAGCGTGATCAGATCGGCGACGGTGACGTCCTCGGCCACCGCGCCGTCCCGTGCGGCGCGGCGCAGCAGCGGGCCGGCCGCCTCTTCCAGCGCCGCCGAGCAGGAGTTCTCGTGCACCGGGCCGGCGCCGGCGCCGTCGTAGGCCAGCGCGGCCGCCAGCCCCCGCGCCGCGACGCAGTAGGCGACGACGTCGCCCAGCCATTCCAGCAGCGCGGCCCGGCTGTCGGCCGCGCCGGACAGATCGCGGGCGCGGGCTCCCAGGGCCTCGATCCGCTTCCGGGAGACGGCCTCCAGCAGGGCGCGGCGGGTCGGGAAGTGCCGGCGCACGGTCGCCGAGCCGACCTGCGCCGTGCGGGCGATCTGCTCCAGGGAGGCGTCGGCCCCCTGTGCGGCGACCTCCTCCTCCGCCACGGCGAGGATGCGCGCGTAGTTGCGCCTGGCATCCGCGCGTCGGGTCTCGGGCACGGCGTCACCTCCACGATTGCCAAACGGCGGGACCCGCCATATCGTACCCACAACGAAACGGCGGGCCCCGCCATTTCTGTCGGCGCCCGAGCCCCGCGCCCCCGCACTCCGAGGAGCACCATGTCCCAGTCCCAGTCCCACGCACCCGCACCCGTTCTGGTCACCGGCGCCACCGGCCAACAGGGCGGGGCGACCGCCCGCGCGCTGCTCGCGGCGGGCGTGCCCGTCCGCGCCCTGGTACGCGACGCGGCCACCGACCGGGCCGGGGCGGTCGCGGCGCTCGGCGCCGAACTCGTCACCGGAGACCTGCACGACCGTGCCTCCGTGATCCGGGCCGCCGACGGCGCCCGCGCCGTCTTCTCGGTGCAGATGCCCGCCTTCAACGCCGACGGCCCCGACTTCGACGGGGAGGTGGCCCAGGGCGTGAACCTCGTCGAGGGCGCGAAGGCCGCCGGGGTGCGGCAGTTCGTGCACACCTCCGTGTCCGGTGCGGGACAGCACACCGGAACGCCCGGCTGGGCCGAGGGCCGCTGGGACTTCATGAAGCCCGCCATGGACGCCAAGACGGCGGTCCAGGACCGGGTCCGCGAGGCCGGCTTCCCCCGCTGGACGCTCCTCAAGCCGGGCTTCTTCATGGAGAACTTCCTGCCTTCCAGCAGGTATCTGTTCCCGCGCGGCGTCGAGGGCGGCCTGGTGACCCTGCTGCGGCCCGGGACCCGGCTGTCCCTGGTCGCGGTGGACGACATCGGCGCGGCCGCCGCCGCGGCCTTCGCGGCGCCCGAACGGTTCCACGGGGTCGAACTGGAGCTGGCGAGCGACTGGCTGACGATGACCGAGATCGCCGGGATCCTCTCCCGCACCCTGGAGCGGGACCTGCCCGCTCCCGACATGTCGGAGCAGGAGGCGCTCGCCGCCGGCATGCCGGCGATGGGCTACTCGCACCTCTGGCTGAACGAGGCCGGCCAGCCGGCCCGACCGGAGCACGCCAGGGACCTCGGTGTCCCGCTCACGCCCCTCGGGGAATGGGCGCGGACATATCTGCGCGACGACGCCTGAGACCGCCTCCGTCCGGGGCGCGCCCCGGACGGGACGGATCCGGCGGTCAGCTCAGCGCCTCGTACAGGCTGAACGCCGCCAGGGCCAGCATCAGCGCCGCCGCCACCTTGGTGATGAGCCGCAGCGGCACATACCGCAGCAGCGTGCGCCCGCCCAGGATGCCGAGGCCCGCGACCGCCCACAGGGCCAGCACGGCGCCCAGGCCGACGGACAGCGGGTCGTCGTACCGCGCGGCCAGGTTCGCGGTCATGATCTGCGTGAGGTCGCCGAACTCGGCGACGAGGATCAGCATGAAACCGCTGCCGGCGACCTTCCAGAACGAGGGGTCGGCGGGGGCGCGGGCCTCCTCGTCGTCCCCGTCGTCGCTCTTCAGCAGCAGCATCGCCGCGCCCGCCAGGAAGAGCAGGCCCACGATGCCCTGCACCAGCCGGTGCGGCAGCAGGGTGAGCACGCTCCCGGCGGCGACCGCCAGCACCACATGGACGACGAACGCGGCCGCCACCCCCGCGAAGACGTACGAGGCGCGGTAGCGGGTGCCGAGCATCAGCCCGGCGAGCGCCGTCTTGTCGGGCAGCTCGGCGAGGAAGACGACGCCGAAGACGACGGCGGCGACGGTCACACTGATCACGGGAGGGGCCTCCAGGGAGCCTCGGGCCGCCGTACCGACGCGGAGCGAGCGCACACCTCGGCACGGCAGCGTCGCTGATGGACGGACGCTGCGGCCGAAGGTCTCGCTGGCGCGGCGGAAGAACGCCGCGCTCCGGGCGCCGGGCCCCACCGCGCGGGCGGGTGCCAGTATGTCGACGGTCCGGCGAAGAGCTACTCCCCTTCAGACTCAGACGGCGCCGAGTGTACGCGATGCAGCCGCCCGCGCGCGATGAGCTCCAGCACCGCCGCCACCGCGATCACCTGCACCAGCATCAGCGCGACCAGCACGAAGAGCTGCACGGCTCCCGCCAGCACCGGGGAGGCCCCACCCAGCAGCATCCCGACGAACGCGCCGGGGAGTGTGACGAGCCCCACGGTCCGGGTCTGGTCGAGCCCCGGCAGCAGCGCCCCGGCGGCGGCCGGGCGGGCGATCTCCAGGCGCGCGTCCCGGTCCAGCAGCCCCAGCGCCATCGCGGCCTCCACCTCGCCGTGCCGCAGCGCCAGCTCCTCCAGCGCGCGGCGGCCCGCGAGCACGGTGCCGGTGAGCGCCCCGCCGATGAGGATGCCCGCGATCGGGATGAGCGCGATGCCGTCCAGCGGGACGAGCCCGGTCGACAGCAGCGCCACGAGCACCGGCAGCACGCCCGCCGCGATGGGGACGGCGGCCCAGACCCAGGTCCGGTTCGGGGTGATCCGGCGCCCCGCCGTCCGTACGGCGACGGCGTACATCAGCAGCACGAAGCCGAGCAGCGAGGGCACGGCGCCCACCACCCAGCCGATCACCAGGGAGACGGCGCCCAGCTGGAGCGCCGCGCGCAGCCCGGCGGCGAGGATGGCGCGTGCGTACGGGCGGCCGCCGTCCTGGGTGAGGCGCGCGTACGAGGCCAGTGCTGCGGCCGCCACCAGGAGCAGGGCGAGGACGGCGCCGAGGGTCGGGGTGACGGGGAGCAGCGCGTCGGCGGCGAGGAGCACCGGATCACTCTACGGCGGCCGGCCGGCCCGCCAACGGCGCGCACCGGGCGTGGGAAGACCGTGCCAACGGCGGGCGAAAGCTGCGTACGGGATGCCCCGAACGGGCCGTTCACGGGTGCCCGGACAGCGTGCGGCGGGCAGGCTCTTGTCGTGACGTGCTCACGACGTCACCCTGACCTGTACGCATCAATCCCCCCACGCACCGAGGGAGTACGTATGCCCGGCACACCCCGGATACGCGAACGGCTCTACGCGCGTCGGCGCCGCCTCGTCCGCGCCACGGCCCTGGCGGCGCCCCTCGCGGCGCTGCTCCTGGTCGCCACCCCGGCCC
>NZ_JAAKZZ010000635.1 GCF_011045075.1 Streptomyces boncukensis | reverse complement strand
CCCGCCCCGCTCCCCGAGCCGGAGCCCGCGCCACCGCCCCCGCGGGGCGGGCCGGGCACCGAGCAGGACAGCGCGCCGGGCGCGCCGGGAACGGCGCCGACCAGGCGGGACGCCGCTCCGCGGGCCGCGCCGGAGCCGGGGTCTCCGGACGGGCCCGAGCGCCCGGCGGACGTCACGTCTGTGCAACAGCACGGTCACGCCGACGGGCAGCCCGCGCCCGCTCCGCCCTCGCCGCGCGGCGCGCCGCCCCCGGGCGTCAGCGGCCTTTCCGCAGGCAGCGCCGGTGCGTTCGGGCGGTTGCCGGACCCGGTGTCCAAGCCGGTTCCCCTCCAGCAGGCCCCGCTGGCCAGCGGAACCGCCTAGTCCAGGTCTCAAACGGAATGATCGTTGCTGCACATCGTCGTTAAACTCCGCCGGGTACGACGGCAGCAACAGATTCACGGAGTTACTTCGCGATGTCCGACACCCAGACCGAGACGCCCAGCGACGAGCAGACGGCCGGCCAGGGGACAGGGGGGAAGCACAGGGGGCAAGCCGCCGTCTCCGAGGACGACAAGGTGCCCACGCACGGGCGCCACCGCCGCCCGGCGGGCGACTGAGCAGCCAGGCACGGGTTTCCGGGGCTCCCCTCCCGCCGGGAGGGGAGCCCCGTGCTGTGTCCGGCCCGCCGCTCAGTCCTTCTTCAGGCCCAGCACCTCGTCCGCCGCGAAGCCCTCGCGCGGCGCGCGCTGGGCGAAGTACGGCGTGAGCACCCCGTCCAGCTCCGGCACGCTGAAGAAGTCCCCCGCCGTGTCGAACTTCGCCGCCACCCGGGGGCGTTCCATCAGCGCGACCATCCCGCCGTGCACGACGAAGAGCTGGCCGGTGATCCGCTCGGCGGCCGGCGAGGCGAGATAGCCGACGAGCGGCGAGACATGCTCGGGTGCGAGCGGGTCGGGGCCGTCCTCCGGCGCCGCGAGGCCCTGGAAGACCTCCTGTGTCATCCGGGTGCGGGCGCGGGGGCAGAGGGCGTTGGCGGTCACGCCGTACTTGCCGAGGGCGCCCGCCGTGGAGGTCGTCAGGCCGACGATGCCGCCCTTGGCCGCCGCGTAGTTGGGCTGGCCGGGCGAGCCCGCCAGGAACGCCTCCGAGGAGGTGTTGACGATCCGCCCGTACACCGGCCCGCCGGTCTCCTTGGCGCGCCGCCGCCAGTGCGCCGCGGCGAACCGGGTCATGGCGAAGTGGCCGCGCAGATGGACGCGGAGGACGGTGTCCCACTCCTCCTCGCTCATGGAGAAGACCATCCGGTCGCGCAGGATCCCGGCGTTGTTGACCAGGATGTCGAGCGAGCCGTGGGTGTCGACGGCCAGCGCGACCAGGTGTTCGGCCTGGGCGAGGTCGGCGATGTCGCCGCGGTGCGCGGTGGCCGCGCCGCCCGCGGCGCGGATCTGCGCTGCGGTGTCCTCCACGGCCTCGTCGAGGTCGTTGACGACGACGCCGGCGCCGAGGCGGGCCAGTTCCTGTGCCTCGGCGCGGCCCAGTCCGCGGGCCGCGCCGGTGACAACGGCCGTTTTGCCGTGCAGCGTCATATTCCGGGTTCCTGTTCCTGGGTAGGAGCTGCCCCTTGCGGCACGTCGCAGGATGCGGGGAGCAAGGGGGCGGTCAGAGCGTGATGCTGGTCCGCAGCGCTTCGCCGGTGCGCATCTGGTCGAGGGCCTCGTTGATCTCGCCGAGCCGCACCCGGTGCGTGATCAGCCCCTCCAGGTCGATCCGGCCCGCCCGCCACAGGGCGATCGCCCGCTCGTAGGCGCGCAGCACGTCCCCGCCCCCGTACAGCGACGGCAGGATCCGCTTCTCGTCGAAGAACAGCTCGAACATGCTGAGCTGGAGGTGGTCGTCCACGGCGCCCGCGCCGACGATGCAGAGCGTGCCCCCGCGCCGGGTGGCCTCGTACGCGGTGCGCGCGGTGGCGGACCTGCCGACGACCTCGAAGACGTAGTCGAAGCCCTCGTCCGCCGTGAGCCGCTGCCTGGCCTCCGCGAGCCCGTCCGGCGCGACGGCCTCCGTGGCGCCGAACCGCAGCGCGGCCTCCCGGCGCGCGGCGACCGGGTCGACGGCGACGATCCGCGCGGCGCCGCACACCCGCGCGCCCTGGATCGCGCTGATGCCGACCCCGCCGCAGCCGATGACGGCCACCGAGGCGCCCGGCGCCACCCGCGCGGTGTCCAGCGCGGCGCCGAGTCCGGTGGTGACGCCGCAGCCGAGCAGCGCGGCGACCTCGAAGGGGACATCGTCCGGGACGGGCACGGCGCAGGCCGCGTCCACGACGGTCTCCTCGGCGAAGGTGCCGGTGCCGGCGAACCCGTAGAGGTCGCCGTCGGCGCGGGTGAAGTTGGGGGTGCCCGCGTTCATGAAGCCGCTGATGCACAGGTGCGTCTGGCCCCGGCGGCAGGACGGGCAGGAGCGGCACGCCGGCAGCCAGCACACCAGCACCCGGTCCCCGGGCCGCACCGAGGTGACGCCGTCCCCGGTCTGCACCACCTCGCCCGCGCCCTCGTGGCCCGGCACGAAGGGGGCGGGCTGCGGCAGCACCCCGTTCATCGCGGACAGGTCGGAGTGGCACAGCCCGGTCGCCCGCAGCCGGATCCGCACCTTGCCGGGCCCGAAGCCCTGGGGTTCGACGCCGTCGAGGACGTCGAGCTTGTCCTGCCCTGTCTCGTGCAGCACGGCCGCGCGCATCTGCGGCTCCTCTCGTACGGCTCGGCGGTTCGTCCGGTCAGGTGTGGGTGACGAGGGCGTCGGCCAGCACGGAGGCGTCGTCCCGCTCGGCGGCCGTGGCGGTGAGCTGGAGCTGCCCCTCCCCCGTGCGCCACATCCGCACCCGCAGCGTCTCGCCCGGGTAGGCGACGCCGGTGAACCGGGCGGTATAGCTGCGCACCCGGTCCACCGCGCCGTCGAGGGCGCGGTCCACGGCGGACTTGAGCACCACGCCGTAGGAGCACAGGCCGTGCAGGATGGGCCGCTCGAAGCCCGCGAGCCGGGCGAACTCGGGGTCGGCGTGCAGCGGGTTCCAGTCGCCCGAGAGGCGGTAGAGCAGCGCCTGGTTCTCCTGGAGGGGGCACTCGGCGGTGCGGTCGGGCTCCCGGTCGGGCGCGGGGAGCCGGTCGGAGGGGCCGCGCTCGCCGCCGAAGCCCCCCTCGCCGCGCACATACAGCTGCGCCTCGGTGCTCCACAGCGGCCCGTCGGCGTCGGCGACGTCGGTGCGCAGCACGAGGACGGCGGCCTTGCCCTTGTCGTAGACGGCGGCGACGCGGGCGGTGGCGGTGGCGGTGCCCTGGACGGGGATCGGGCGGTGCGCCTCGACGCGCTGGCCGCCGTGCAGCACGGCGGCCAGGTCCACCTCGATGCCGGGCGCGCCGAGCCCGCCGACGACGCCCATCCCGGCGCCCGCGACGGTGGCGAAGCCGGGCAGGACGTGCAGCTTGCTCTCCAGGACGTAGCGCAGCTCGGCGGGGTCGGTGGCGGGGACTCCGGCGCCCAGGCCCAGGTGGTAGAGCTGGACGTCCTTGTGGTCCCAGGTGATGTCGGTGCTGCGCGGCTCGGCGGCCAGGGCCTTCTGGGCGTCGATGGGCATGGGGCGGGGGCTCCTCGGCTCGCGGCGGGGCCG